>JBMZTB010000210.1:0-1517 GCA_049623485.1 Candidatus Poseidoniaceae archaeon | reverse complement strand
CTGTAATGGAGTAAACTTCCTACTCTGTCCTTCAAGATAGTATCACTTGTTGTAAGCAAGGAGATTTGTAAATCTGAATCAAATCTTTGAAGTTCAATTGCTAATTTCATTGTCCTTTCCGACCACATCGTTCCCCTCGTGTCTATCCCTATCATGACGATTGAATTTGGGTCAGTTGTGCCAGTTAGAAGTGGTTTTGGTTTACGAAATAACAATTCTCGAGTGAGGGTAAATGGGAGAAATATTATTTTCCAAGGCTTTTGGATACTACCTGCTATATGGCTTGCGAACCTGAAAGAGAAAGATGAACGTATCCGGTGTAATTCCTTAGATTCATGTGTAGCAAACTGAGAGTTTGAATGTCGGTTGGTCATGTTTTCACCTCAGATGGGGATAAAATTGTGAATTGGCGATGAACATCGGTTGGTTCAAAATATTCGGTTATGTGAATTTGCTTTAATGATTTTTCTATGGCGATTTGATCAGCTAGAAGTTTATCCTCAGGACGATGTGTGTCGTCAATCAAAACATAACCACTCCAGTCGAAGAGTTTGTGGTAAACTAAAACACCACCACGCCCGACTGAACTCGGCGGTCCATCAATAATCAATAGATCATATTCCTTTGGCAGGGCTTGCTCTATCTTTTCGGGATTATACCAAAACCCTTCTGAGCCATTCACCGAATATGGAATAATTTCAGCATGGATATAGTTGCTAGAGGAAGTGTGAAGCCATGCCTCATCATGTTCTATGGACCATAGTTGGTAATTTTTTGAGAGACGTAAGGAGCCATCACCGCTTCCCAATTCTACGATGTTGCGTCCAAAAGGAATATTCTCCTCAATCCATTGAAACGCTTTACTAGGCAATGCCCATCCTTGATTCATGGAAGCAACTCCTCAGATAATTGGAGTGCGAGCGTGTCAGCACCATTGTCAATTGGCAACGAAGACGATTTTACTTTCATCCCACATAATTCAACACATGAACTCGCGATTTTGGCCGGTGTTCGGGACTCAAGTACAATCCCCCAACCTTCCTCTTCAGCAACCTTGCAACGCGCAAGTTGATCGTCCATTCCAGTGTTCATGTTTGGGTAAAATAAGGTTGGCAATCCAAAGCTACGGGTTTCGTGAAAAGAGTTGTATCCTCCTGCCTGGACTGTTGCATCAAACCCGCGAAAATAAATTGAGTTTGGATAATCGCGTAAAATCTGTACACGAGGTATTTCTAAATCAAAACGATTACCTATCAAAGATTCTCCAAGTACAATATACACATCTGGATTCTTAAGAAGCGAGTCTACAGTAAGTCTGATATCACTTTGAATGTCATCAATTTCTCCTGCACCCAACTGGATGTATACGACAATAGCCTCCTTAGGAAGACCCAAACGAGAACGTGCTTGTTTCTTGGATAAGAGTTCATTATGTCCTAACATTACAATCGGAGGGCAAGTGATAATCTCGAGAGGATGGTTTTGGTGTTCTATGTTTGCTGGGACGCTATCCTCAG
>JBMZTB010000209.1:0-1539 GCA_049623485.1 Candidatus Poseidoniaceae archaeon | reverse complement strand
AGGAGATAGCAACCGTAGAAAGTGATTTACCTGTTCTACAAGAAGTAACAACTACAATTGACAAGCAAACTAATGTGATGATTGAAGTACTCAATATCATGGGTGCTTCTCTTTTGTTACTTGTTTCACTTTTTGCAATCGATGGTTATCTCAAAGACAATGAAATTTTACTTTTGGATAAATACAACTTAGGAATCCCCCTTTGGACAGTAGGCGTCTTTGGATGGTCCTTGTTTTTGTTTCAAAGAATGGGCAATACTGGCCCTATTCTAAGGGTTCCTTTGCTTTACAGGATTCAAATTTCATTGGCTATCGCAATGGCAACGATGATGGGTATGTTGCTCTCTGAAGAATCTCTCGACACAATTTCAAATGCATGGATTTGGACAACCGTGCTTGCATCTGGTGCAATTATTGGCGTAACAATGATCACATCTGCATGGAGAATGACAAAGAAAATGGTGGGTGTCAAAGAAACTGTAGAAGTCATCGATTGATGGCTTCGGGATTCTTTCCAAGGTCTCTTGTAATGTTCTTTTGATGGGATTCGAGCGTACCTCCACCGATTTCAAGAAGTTTTGAGTCTCTCCATAGACGCTCAACATGGTATTCTCCAACGTATCCATAGCCTCCTAAGACTTGAATAGCTGAATCTGCGATTTCTTTAGCAGCAGTTGTTGCGAACAATTTCACTCCATCTGAATCAAGACGCTGTCCTGCTTTGCCAAGTTCGATTGTATTTGCTGTGTCGTAGATGTACGCACGCATAGCACGGTACTTGGCCCATGATTCAGCAATATGCCGTTGCATTTGTCCAAAGGATCGAATCTGAGAGCCGAATGCTTCTCGCTCTGATGCGTAGCGATTCATTTCATGAAGACTTCTTCGAGCAATACCGAGAGACATAGCTGCAAGTGTGAGTCGCTCAATCTCTAGATTCCCCATCATGTGAATCAACGAGTTTCCTTGCTCACCGACTAAGTTAGATCCTGGTACAATACATTCATCGAAGACGAGTTCTGCAGTGTTTGACGCTCGCATTCCAGTCTTATCGAATATTTTCTGTCCAACACTGTAGCCTTTCATACCGTTTTCAACCAGGAAGGTAGAAAGGAGAGGACGGCCTTTTTCATCATAGCCTGTTCGAGCATAAACCCAAACCACATCAGCAGGTGTTCCTTGATCGTCTATGCATCCATTTGTAATCCACATTTTCCTTCCGTTGAGAACCCAATCTCCTGCATCATTCATCTTTGCAGTTGTTGAGAGGCCCAGAACATCCGTTCCTGCATCTGGTTCTGACATGGCCATTGCACCAATCCATTCACCAGAACAGACCTTTGGAAGAATACGATTCTTTTGTTCTTCAGAACCGTTTTGTGCCAAATTATTGACAAAGAGCATTGAATGCGCTAAGTAAGCAAGTGCAAACCCTGGGTCTGAATAGGATAATTCTTCATGGGCAATGGTTGCTGCGACCACGTCGAGCCCAGAACCTCCGTATTCCTCAGGTACTGTAATTCCGAGAAGTCCAAGGTC
>JBMZTB010000208.1:0-1563 GCA_049623485.1 Candidatus Poseidoniaceae archaeon | reverse complement strand
GGTGGAGGACTTGGCCTTGCATTAGCATGCGATGCACGTATCGCATCACCAAAAGCCAAACTTGCAGCATCCTATGCAAGCATCGGCCTTTCACCCGATGGAGGAACAACCTGGCTCCTTCCTCGACTTGTTGGTGAGCAACGAAGTCGTCAATTCTTCTTTGAGAATCAAATCTGGAATGCAGAAGAATCAGCGAATGCAGGAGCCATTGATGAAGTCGTCAATGAGGACGAACTCATCAACCGATCCATCGAAATTGCAACCAACTGGAGTCAATGGGGCAACCACTTCCGAGAAGCAACCAAACATCTTCTTCATGTTCAAACGCTCAACGATTTCGAAACGCATCTCAAGCACGAACAAACACTCATCGAAGCTGCTGGAACGACGATGGAATTCAAAGATGGTGTTGCCCGATTTTTGGATTAAATTATTGCCATCTCTCGAGGATGATCTGCCACAGTGTGGCTCAAAAATAGAATCAAACTGGGTTCTGCCAAAAACCAGAATCACATTCACTCATATCGTAGTCTGATGCCAGCAGCGTCCATCTGATTGAATGATATTTTGCCTTAGAGCCAATTGTGAGGGGGCACAATGTTTCAGTGTCTTTACTAATTTCATATTTTATGGATTCTAGATGGAAAAATTTGCGTGTGTATTTGTGAGAATCTGTGCTAAAGTATCCTACTTCCTCTACTAGTGATTCAAATTTGTCTCTGTCTCCGGATGTCTGCAATTTAGCTTCAATCTCTGCAATCATTTCAGGTAAGCTTGTTCCATTTATTTTATCAGTTTTTAATTTGACAATAATCAAATGAAATGGTGAATCGATTGGTTCCAACTGTGTTACAGGGTGCACTTTGACGACTGGATTTGGATTCAATGAAGTTTTGACTTCTAATTCCCAATTTCCCTCATTGACAAAATCATGTAAGCCATCAGAAGGCCCCTTCCAGAATGTTAGAGCAGTGGAGTGCCCTGATTCAAGTAACTTCTTCAGAACGATCAGTTCTCCAAAGAGACCCACTTCTTCCTCATTGCTCAATCTTTGCTGCTTGATTTTTGCCCATAAATGTGCGTAATCATTTATCGTTGCCCATACTGATCCATCGGTGTCAGAATCATCATAATTTAAGCACAAGTCCTCGTAAAACTGTCGCAACATCTTCCTCAAATCAGAACTAATCTTGATATGTAGGGCATTGTTATTTGTTTTCGGATTTTCTCCGATAAGATATCCTATTGCGTTGTATTCTTCTTTCCATTCTTCGAATGGAGTTTCGTCTGACTTGTCAAAAACAAGGTAATCATAACCTTCCTCGTATCTGACATATAACCCACTTATGGAGCTTCCATGAACTAAACTCAACACCGTACGCGATCCTTCATCTTTTGTCCTCTGCGCATCTGCTAAGACAGAAATTATATTTGACGTTAAAACCATTTTCAAATCACCTCTTCTAATTCCAAATTTTGATTATACCATGATTCAACATTGAAGTTCTTTTTCTCGTCTGAAGTTAATGTTGCCAAGGGGAGTCCAATAGCGAATACTACAAT
>JBMZTB010000207.1:0-1608 GCA_049623485.1 Candidatus Poseidoniaceae archaeon | reverse complement strand
TTGGAAACGTTGACCAAGCTTTGGATTCTCTCAAAAAAACGGCGACTGCTTTACCAAACGTTTCTTTGGTTGTTCTTGATGATTACTGCCCAGAATCTGGTCAAATACCAGGAGATGTAGTCGCTGCCGTAAACAATTTGATTGCAGAAACCAATTGGACTACCCTATTGATTTCAAAGGGAGGAGTGTCTATGGAATCCGAACAGCCAATTACTGCTAGGAGTAGAAATAAGATCAAGTCCGATGATGTCTGGTTACTTACTCGACCAAATTCGGATTCAAAACGAGTTTTATCCACTTCAGAATTTCAAACGCCATTGCGACTTGTAGAAGAAGGATTCATTCACTGATCTTCGTCTTCACCGAGCAACTTTGCCATTTCTTCTAGGGCTTCGTCATCCGGTTCATCAAATTGCTCTGGGTTCTTGGCGGCACCATCCAATATATCGTCGCCAGCCACCGCAGGAGCAGCATCTTCTCTTGCCTTTGCAAGGTTTGCACGGCCACGGTTTGTGACATACCAAATCATACCTAACAAAGTAAGTCCGAGGATAATGTAGGTCATTTCAGTTGAATCTACCATGGAGGGTGCTAGTAGTTGTTGCCTATCAACATTTATGATATCAGAGTAATGATTTTGCGAGATGTCTTCTTTTGTCAACTGGTGGTTGGGCCCATCCAGAGATTGGGGGTTCACGATTTTCAATACTCCATTGCTCGTTACTTTTTTGCTTACACTTTGGACATCTAACCCCTTGATTGGTCCCCATAGATTTCATTCGATTTCCACATTTACAAAGTGGCCTTAAGTTTCGAATGGATTTGATTACTCTCATTGCTTCCAGGTGGAAATTATTCTCATACTCCATACCCATCCATTCGATTGAATCACCAACCTCCAACCATTGAGCAAGGTTATTCAAATCTCCCGATTCACTAAATGCCATCATACTTCCATTCAAAATTACATGTCCACCTTGAAGGACCTCTTTACTTTCAATGGTGGAGTTCTCTATGGATTCTATGTGGTCTCCAGTCGCTTGGTTTGTATTGAAAATTCGCGAACCAACGGTCGGAGCACTATTCTTCACTAGAATTTCAGTTGCTTGAGTAGCAACCTCTCTAGTCGTAGCCCTCACTCCAAACATTACAGGGCAGGGACCTCTAGGGGAAATTAACCCTCTTTTTGTCCTAGGGTCTCTACAAAGGAAAGTTCCCTCTAACTCATCTACCAATCTGAGAGCATCTTCACTAACCAATCGTTCCTTTTCTCTCCATGCGATACCTTCCCAAGTTGATGTTCTTGCTCGCCATGCACAAGATGCTGCAGCTCCGATGCGGCCTTTTCCGCCCCACTGATGCCCTCCTTCGTAAAAATCAACATTACCCCTGACCGCTTTCCAGTAGTATTCTTCCTCTGGCTGGTTTTCAAATAGTGTCATCCCTGGGTCTGAAGGATATTGCTGTCTTTCTGAATGGTCAGATTTTGAGACTTGTCCTTTTAGAGGTAAGATTTTTTCAATCCAGTAATCATCTAGCCAATCGACAATAGTGTCGTCAGAATAGATTTCCACAGATAATGAAGCGTTCCCCCTTGTTCTTTGCGCA
>JBMZTB010000206.1:0-1618 GCA_049623485.1 Candidatus Poseidoniaceae archaeon | reverse complement strand
AATGCTGGCGTAAGCTAGTCCATCTAGGAACATGTAACCCATGTTTTGACGACCTTTACCTCGTTTGAAACTAATTCTCTCATTTTCATCAACTATAGCACCCTCGCTTGGAGTGCCTGCGATAATCAAACGGTCTCTAGCTCTGGTCAAAGCGACATAGAATTGCCTTCTTCTCTCCGCTCTCTGTTGTCCATCGTCGAATAAATGGGCAACAGTCCACAGACCGCTTTTTGGCTTACTAATACCACGCCAAGGATGTATTCTACCTGCAATAATGTCGGGTGTTACTAGGACGTTATCCGATGATGAGAATGATGAGTCTCTTGTTCCAGTAGCAAATATGTCATAGGCAACAACTACTGGTGCTTCAAGACCCTTAGAGCCGTGAATAGTCATGATTTGAACTGCGCCTCCAGTACCCGATGAACTGCTTTTTGGCCCATCTTTTTCCAAGTTGCTCAGTTCCCTAAGTTGATTGAAAATCAATGCTGCATCCCCGCCGCAACTTTCTGAAATCCTATCATACATGGAAATCCAATTTTCTATATCTTGTCTATCTCCCTCTCTGGGGAATGCATACAACAAATCGGAGTGGTCTATTGCTACCTCTATCGCTTTCCTAACTTTACCATTCTCGACGAAATAATTCAACCTGTCAAAAAGGGATTTTACTTCATCAGTTGGTGCATATTTTGCTAGATTGCTGAGATGGTTTCCATCATTTGTCTGGAAATATGCTATGACTTCTGAATCGTTCATTCCTACGATTGCTGAACGGGTTACTGCTAACGCAGCAGTCTTGTTATACGGAGAAGTCAATAGCCACAGAAGTGACATCAATGTTTGAATCGCTGGCCTGAACATGAGCATACCTTGCTTACCTGCAATTGCTGGAACACCGTGTTCATCTAGTGCTTTGACCAGAAGAGGAACCCTTGCATGAGATGCTACTAGAATCATGATGTCTTCTGGGCGGTAGATTTTATCCTCGCTTACATCGACCCATGATTTGTCATTCGAATTGTATATTCGTGCTGGTTTACCGCCAACAAGAGCTGCAATTCTCTTTGCGAGTAAGTTTGCAGTGAGTTCTCTATCTTCAGAACCATCAAACTGGAATGGGTCGATACCTGTGCCCATTTCGAGCGGCCTAGGGCCAACTCCGGTTCTCGCAGGAAGTACCCACTCCAATTTTGCAACCCGTTCAGAATTTCTCGCTGGGTTCAAATCTTGAGAAACGGCGTGCCATGGCCCTGGTAGTAAGTGATGTCTTTCTGAAAATGTATCTTGGAAAATAACGTTCATTGTGTTCATCAATTTAGGTAAAGTCCTGTGATTGGTCGACATTTCAATGTGACCTTCTCTACGTCGAATTAAGGATTCGGGAGATACGTTTTCTCCATCATCGCCTTCTAAGAATGGTATCCACTCCCTTCTTTCTTGACCCTTATTCTTGATTTCAGTTCCTATTTTGAATGATGTCGACTTTACCACTCTTGGGTCTTTTGCAAAGTCTGGCCTTCTCAACGAATCGGTGCGATTCTCCATCGCTGATTCTTCTCTGTTCATTTCCCTAATTGCAGCAACTGCCCTACGCATTACAGTAACTTCTGCCTGC
>JBMZTB010000205.1:0-1629 GCA_049623485.1 Candidatus Poseidoniaceae archaeon | reverse complement strand
CCACCCATCGCTCCATGTGAAATCAACAATTGTCACACCTGGCCAATCCGCATACTTCTGAAGTGTCTCATTCATCCCGTTCCATTTATCCTCTGTAACATAGGATAGGGCAAGTGGGTGATGGGGCGGACCTACAAGAATCACCTGGATATCATTTCTCAACAATGTTTCAATTTCATAATCGAGAGCAGCATGGGATTGAGATCCGTAGTGTGGCGGGTTGTAATTACCCGTTTTGGCCATTTGAGAGTTGTTGTATTCTTCCCTTTGTTCTACGCTCTTTCCATCGAAACCATATCGATCCGCAGGAAATGTCGGTGTTTGAAGATATTCGAACCAAAGATGTGAATTCGTACTAGGCACATGCCCATATGCGCCCACTTCTCTTGCGTTTGATTCATTGAGAATCAGTCTACTGAGTCTTTCTTCTGTGGCGGGAATAAAATAATCTTGCTTGAACTTTAAGCGATCTAAATTATTCAATGCTAACCAATCTAAATGCTCGGGATCAATCAAATCCACCCAAGGACCAATGTCTGTCGAATCCTGATTCATAGAATCGAGTTTGAACCTTAATTCAACATATTCTTCTGCTGCTTTTGATGTGTTTACGATGATATTCGGAGCAACTTCAATAAGAACTACTTCTGGATTTGAAGCAACAATTCTCGGTATATGCAGCATGTCTGTGTAAGGTCGAGAAGAAGGTTGTGCTAAATTGTAAACATAAGCCTCATTGGCTAATTGTTCACTCACACACTTCCCATCAAGTGCTTTGAACATCTGAGATGAGCCAATGGCAATTACTGACGAGGAATCATCGTCTGAAATCGTAATAAGTGCATCCTTAGTTATGGTATATCTGGTTCCATTGAGCAAAGATCCATCCCCCATCAAAGGGTCATTGACCATAGTCAATACTTGATTAGATACGAAAAAAAATGTCAGGATTGCGACGAATATAGAAGACGCAAAATCTTTCATTGTTATGTGGCCCATACTATCAACTCTAGATTTGTATGATTTTGAAATTCACCCTGACGACAATTGTTTTTGAGAAGTTGATGTATACATGAGGGCCTACCTCTGTAACTACTCAGCAACACAGGGATATAATATGCCCCATTCGTAATTCTAGTTCGGACTCAAAAAAAACCTCTGAAAATAATTGATTTATCATCGTGTGGAAGGTTTCTTTCAAATGCTATGCGCCAACACACAAATGTATGCAAGCGGAGCGAGCCAAAAGTTTGGTTCTCCGAAGAGATGACAATCTTCCATTTCTGAGCGCACCATTCTCAATTGGAAAGAACTTGTATCAATACAGACAATTGCTTAAGCATTTCATTTCTCGGGATATGAAAGTCAAGTATCACAATTCGATTCTCGGATATGGATGGTCAATTCTCGAACCTCTCGCATTGACGGTCACGTTCTACATCCTGTTCACGATTCTCTCTGACAGCCAAGATCCATATAGGCCACTAACGATTCTTTTGGGTATCCTTTCCTGGTCATTGTTTGCCAAAACGTTCTCTGCAGGCACAACAAGTATTCAGCGAAATTCTTCCCTCATTCAGAAAGTGTATTTCCCACGAGAGATTTTCATCTTCTCAAAGACTGGTTTCA
>JBMZTB010000204.1:0-1673 GCA_049623485.1 Candidatus Poseidoniaceae archaeon | reverse complement strand
GGCGATGGTGCTTTCATGCAACCAACTGTTGTCACCGATGTTGATTCAAGCAACCCTTTGTTCCAAGAGGAACTGTTTGGACCAGTCCTGGCAGTCACCAAGTTCACAGAAGAAGCAGAAGCACTCGCTCTTGCGAATGATACACCATTCGGTCTACTCAACGGTGTGTGGACCAACGACCTGAGCCGAGCACATCGTTTCGCTCGAGATCTCCAATCCGGAATGGTCTCTATCAATGAGTATCCAATCACCTTCCCACAAACAGCCTTCACTGGCTGGAAGCAATCAGGAATTGGAATTGAACAAAGCCAAGACGCACTTCGCTTCTACACTCGCGTCAAGAACGTTAACGTCAAACTTTGAGGTGAGGGCATGACGGTTCAAATCGAAAACCGTGATAATGGAATCCAAATCGTTCGATTAACCGGTGCTTCGGCAAGCAAATCCTTCTCAAGAGAATCGCTCCCAATCATTGCTGATGCCATCGATAAGGGACTGAAGAATCCAGAGATCAAGGGCATGGTCATCACTGGAGAAGGCAAATTCTTCTCAGCAGGTGCAGATATCAACGCCTTTCAGGAATCCATTGAAGCCAACGAAGCTCCACAACTCATTCGAGATCTCACCAACATCCTCCATCCATTGCTCATGCGAATCCGAGAATCATCAACCATCGTTGTCGCAGCCATCAATGGAGCAGCAGCTGGTGGAGGTCTTGGCCTTGCATTAGCATGCGATGCACGCATCGCATCACCAAAAGCCAAACTTGCAGCATCCTATGCAAGCATCGGCCTTTCACCCGATGGAGGAACAACCTGGCTCCTTCCTCGGCTCGTTGGCGAACAACGAAGCCGCCAATTCTTCTTTGAGAACCAAATCTGGAATGCAGAAGAATCAGCAAACGCAGGAGCCATCGATGAAGTCGTCAATGAAGACGAACTCATCAACCGTTCAATCGAAATTGCAACCAATTGGAGTCAATGGGGCAACCATTTCCGAGAAGCAACCAAACATCTCCTTCATGTACAAACGCTCAATGATTTTGAAACACATCTCAAACACGAGCAGACACTCATCGAAGCTGCAGGAACGACGATGGAATTCAAGGATGGAGTCTCGAAGTTCCTATCTTGACTAACTTGTAGTAGTCTCCTATCAAGAAAAGTATGTTGCGAACTCAAGTTCAGCATCCTCATCAGTGATGTCGATTACGATATATGGTATCGTAAAACTCTCCTTAATTTGTTCAAGTAAAGACAGCAGAGCGTCTGTGTTTGCCCTATTGCCATTAGTCGTTTTCCCGCCCTTTTTTTCTTTGTTGTGATATTCTTGATACCACATATTTTTTTGACTATGGGAGACAAATATCATTTCCGAAATTGCGTCAATATTGGCGTAATGACTGGCTGCAATAATTCGTCGACTAATCGTGGCAGTCGTGCCCATAGCACTGACCATGCCAATCTCATAGTCGTCTTGAATTGAATCCATCCTTAGAGCAACATGACTACTCTCTGGAAAATAGGTCCCTCTTTTGATTGACTGGATCGCGGATTTCGCTTGTTTATCCTTAATTTGGTCTTCTACTTGGTTCAAATTCATAATGATGAGTTCTGCAAGTTCAACACACTCAGTAGAAGGGTTGTTTCGCAAGATCTTATCGAACCGTCGCA
>JBMZTB010000203.1:0-1689 GCA_049623485.1 Candidatus Poseidoniaceae archaeon | reverse complement strand
GATACGGTAGTGACCCTGAACGCCTCCATTCGACACTTTTGACGCACAACAAGGAACAATCTGGTATACACGACTGGGTTCCTGTCAACCCCAAAGATGGGTCTAAACTAAGTCCCGAAGAAGCAAATAAACTATGGGAAGAGTATCCCGAGAAAAAAGATCGAGACAAATTCCTTGTTTACAAAATGGTTGCACATCCAAATTCCACATTAGGTAAATTACGAGATAGCATCCCTCATGAAAAGCATACAGACGTTGCTAAAGCTATCATCAAATCCTTTGTTGAAGCGATTGACGTTGTTCTGGGAGGGCACTCCGTTCTCAAAGACACCTTGGAAAGTAGTCGTCGCCTTGTTCTCAGATCAATGGATGAACCAGATTACACTTCATGGGTGTTGAATGATGGTTCAATCGTCCGAAATATTGTTCATACGAAAACAAAACCTCGTTCAACAATGCCTTGGGCCGGAACAAATCTCAAGCACCAGATCCGGTTTTCGATCCTCCTACAATCTGAACAAAGAGATCCAGGGAAGGAGGGAAGTGGTTTACCCCCGAATTTTGTCCACTCAATCGACGCAGGTCACATGCGAGATTTCATTGAGGAATTTTCGAATGAAAAGACTGCAGATAAGATCTGGTCGGTTCATGATGCCTTTGGAAGCCATCCGAACCACATCGATTTACTTGACATGATTGTCACAAAGACATTCTTCTCGACGCATCAGACCACAACAGGCGTATCGCATCTTCAATCTCTCGTATGCAACGCCCTTGAAACATCGTTGAAACAAAAAGATAAGATACACGATGAAAAAACCGCCGGACATATCAGTAAGATGCAAACTTGCATAGAGAAGTTTGAATCAAAAGCTCCAGAAGTTGTATATGAAGCTATAACTGGCGTGGATAGCGATGATATCTATCTAATATCATGAGGTGAAGTAATGAGTGAAGAAAAACAAATTTCGGATAATCGTTCGGAAATATACAACTTATTGAGAGGTAAAAGCGTTGAGGAATTTGAATCGATCGTAACAAGATTGTGTGAAGAACTCGCATTTCACTCCTCCCGAGGCGGAGTAAAACTTGCACCCAAAATGGGGTGGTGTGTCATGAAATATTATCCCTTTGCTAAGACCTTATTTGAGTTCCACGACAACCTCGATGACGCATTGAAGGATTTAAACGAGCACCACCAATTTTACAAACTCCCTCCATTCGATAAAATTGACAAAACGTTACAAAAAGCGCTTTGCTTTGAATCTCCCACAGGCTTTACCGTTGAAGGTAGTTTAGGGGGAGTCAATTTCGAAGATTGGGATGCTGAAGCCCAGAGGGCTGAAGTCGCTAAGCAAATGAGCAAAAATGTGAGGCGAAATCTTAAGAAAATTCAAACAGAAAATGCAACATACAAAGTCTCGATTAAGAACCACCCAGATTTTGAGTCCTTGAGAGATGCTTATCTCAAATCATTGCATTCGAGGTTGGAAGATTATGGGGTCGCTGTGAAAAATTCAATTATCAATCCCTCAAGTATGAGTTTGAAGAACGACCACGGTCTGAAATCCATCCCTCACTCCAAACCAGCTAATTGGGTTAGTATCGAAAGTGATCCAGGGGCATCATTCCTCAACGCGTTACGAACCATTTTACTGGATACGAATGTAGCAAGCATTGCAGAAGTCT
>JBMZTB010000202.1:0-1698 GCA_049623485.1 Candidatus Poseidoniaceae archaeon | reverse complement strand
GATACGGTAGTGACCCTGAACGCCTCCATTCGACACTTTTGACGCACAACAAGGAGCAATCCGGTATACACGACTGGGTTGCTGTCAACCCCAAAGATGGGTCTAAACTTTGTTCCGAAGAAGAAAATAAACTATTTGAAGAGTATCCCGAGAAAAAAGATCGGGAAAAATTCCTTGTTTACAAAATGGTTGCACATCCAAATTCCACATTAGGCGAATTGCGAGATAAAATCCCTCATGAAAAGCAACAAGACGTTGCTAAAGCCATCATCAAATCCTTCGTTGTAGCAATTAACGAAGTGCTTGGAGGTCACTCCGATCTCAAGGACACATTGGAAAGTAGTCGTTTCCTTATATCTCAATCATCGGAGAAATCAAATTACACTTCATGGGTATTGAATGATGGTTCAATTGTCCGAAATATTGTTCATTCAAAAACAAAACCCCGATCAACAATGCCTTGGATTGGAACAAATCTCAAGGACCAGATACGGTTTTCAATCCTCCTACAATCTGAACAAAGAGATGGAGGGAAAGAGAGAAGAGGTTTACCCCCGAATTTTGTCCACTCAATCGACGCAGGCCATATGCGAGATTTCATTGAGGAATTTTCGAATGAAAAGACTGGAGATAAAATTTGGTCGGTTCATGATGCCTTTGGAAGCCATCCGAACTACATCGATTTACTTGACATGATTGTCACAAAGACATTCTTTTCGACGCATCAGACCACAACAGGCGTATCGCATCTTCAATCCCTCGTAAGTAAAGCTCTTGAAACATCGTTGAAAGAAACAGATAAGGTACATGATGAAGAGACCGCTGAACATATCAGCAAGATGCAAACTCGCATAGAGAAGTTTGAATCACAGGCGCCAGAAGTTGTCCATGAGGCCATATCGAGTGTTGAGAATGATGATATCTATCTTATTTCATGAGGTGAGAGAATGAATGACAATAACCAAATTTCGAATAACCGCTCAGAAATATATAATTTGTTGAGAGGAAAAAGCGCTGAAGAATACGACTCCATTGTAACAAGGTTGTGTGAAGAACTTGCATTTCATTCCTCCCGAGGTGGAGTAAAACTCGTGCCAATAATGGGATGGTGTATCATAAAATTTTCAATTCGTGGCGAAGGAACCCAGTATGAGAGACATAAAGAAAAAGAGGTTGCATTGAAGCTTCTGAACCAACACCATGAGGATAACAACCTTCCTCCATTCGATGATTTGGATAAAACCTTACAAAAGGTGCTTTGTTTTGAGTGTCCAATTGGCTTTGCACCAAAAGACCACTTCGACGAAAGCGTTTTTCAAAATCTGACTTTAGAAGAGCAGAGAGCCGAAGTCGTAAAGCAAATGCAGGAGAGCGAAAATTTGAGGCGAAATCTCGACGATCTTCGTACTGAGACAGCACAATACGAAGTCTCGATAAAGAATCATCAATCTCTAAAATCCTTAAAAAATGCGTATTCTGAATCTCTAAAAGCGAGGTTAGATAATTATGCAGCCGCTGTTCATAATTCGATTGAAAATCCGCGCCATATGGATTTGAAGGATAACCATGGTTTGAAAACCATTCCCCATAAAAATCCAACCAAGTGGGTCTCAGTCGAGAAAGATCCTGGAGCATCATTCCTTAACGCGTTACGAACCATTTTACTGGATACGAATGTAGCAAGCATTGCAGAAGTCT
>JBMZTB010000201.1:0-1721 GCA_049623485.1 Candidatus Poseidoniaceae archaeon | reverse complement strand
CTGGAATTATACTTGCGGGGGGGAAGTCCAGCAGAATGGGCGAAGACAAATCTCTTCTGAATTCCAATGTAGAAAGATTGTCTAGAGAATTAGAAGAATCTGGTTGTGAGCGTATAATAATCATGTGCGGTAGTGAGGACCGTTCTGATTTGTTTTCCGGTGAATGTCATATCGATACAAAGGATACGCTAGCAGAGTCACTTTTTGAATTGATTTCTAGTTTACATGGAACGATACAATTGGCACCGTGTGATGCTTATTTGGCTGATGAAGAGTTATTCAAAAAAATCCTAGGTGTGCCCATAGACGACGAGGGTAATAGGCAGCCATTATTAGCCAAATTTGATAGTAAAGATGAGTTGATTCAATCACAAAGGATCTCACAGATGTTTCAAAACATCCCATCTTGTGAAGGTGGAATCAAAGCAAGAAATGTCAACACGCCTGAAGAGTTCAAGGAGATTCAATCCTTCCTTCACTGAGCCTGTCGATTACTGAAGGATAGAGAACGTGTTCTAACCGTTTGACTTTCTCAGCAAGAGAATCTTCATCATCATCAGGACTTACCTCAACTACAGCCTGGTCGATAATCGGACCAGTGTCCATTCCACTATCAACAAAGTGAACAGTGCATCCCGATTTATTGACACCTGCTGCGATTACGTCTCTGTGTGCGTGTGCCCCGGGGAAATCTGGCAGTAAAGAGGGATGGATATTCAGAATCCTTCCAGCCCATGGTGCTACAAAAGACGGCGTCAGTAAGCGCATGTACCCTGATAGAATTACAACCTCGACTCCGTAGTCTGCAAGTACCTCACCAACCTCTTTTTCGTGAGCGATGCGCCTTTGTTCACTGTTTTCAATATCCGGCAGTGGAACTGCAACTGCGGTCACTCCAAGAGCTTCGGCTTTGGCTAAACCACCTGCATCAATTCTGTCACTAATCACCACGTTTGTGACGTGCGAACAATCCCTGTTCTGTTGATGGAGGATGAGTGCTTCCATTCCAGAGCCTGAGCCTGAAATTAAGACTGCGAGGCGTAAAGGGTCCTCAACTGTCCCCTTTCTTGGAAGACTCCATGCCTCTGGCATATTCGCTGCGAGCGTGTATTCGCCAATATTCCTTCGGCTATGCAAATACTACCTTTCATATTCGCGATGCTAGAGGGTTAAACATGGCAGAGAGGCTCGAGACTGTTGACGAGATAGTCGCGAAGTATGCTGTCGTTAGCAACCCCGTAAAAAGCAAAATTTACGTCGGGTTTGGATCGATTTTCGTCATTTTTGCAGTTATAGGAATTTGGATACCAGGATGGCCGACCGTATCTTGGGCCGTTCCTGCAGCGTTCCTATTTTCTCTATCGAATGAGAGGTTGTTTAGATGGACTCTAACTAACAAGTTCTTCGGACCGTCGTTGTTTGAGTATTACGCAACTGGAAAAACGCTACCAAAGCACGTCAAAATCATAATTGCTGGTATGATTGGTTTGATGACAACCGCATCGGCATATTTTGTATGGTATGTTTCAACAAAAGGAGATGGTACGCTTTTCGATATGTCTTCTTGGAATGGTGCTGACCAGTACGCATTTGGTTCCCTTACGATCATTGCAGTTGGGCTAATGGGAATGGCGTACGTTTTGACAATGGTCAAATCAAGAGACAAAATCAGTGCCTGAACAATCTGTGGCCTGTAAATAGCATAGAGATGCCTCTTGCAT
>JBMZTB010000200.1:0-1770 GCA_049623485.1 Candidatus Poseidoniaceae archaeon | reverse complement strand
ATGCCTGCCTTGGTTGCAATTCTAGCCTTTGCACTTGATGATTGGAAAAATGGCCTATGGATGTTCGGTGCATCTGTAGCTGTAGCTACATCTGACACATGGGCAAGCGAAATTGGAAGTCTGGACAATCGAGTTCGAATGATTACTACAATGAAACCCTGTCAAGCAGGAATGAATGGGGGCTTTTCTCCGAACGGACAACTCGCTGCAGCATCCGGCGGCTTACTTATCGGCCTATGTTCCCTTATTGCAGGAATCATCATGTTCAAAAATTCAGTTACTGATACTGCAATGAACGCAGCTATGGTCGCTGGAATAGGGTTCCTTGGATGTCAAATCGACAGTGTGCTTGGGGCAGTTCTAGAAAATCGAGGATTCCTTACGAAGGGATCAGTCAACGCAATATCAATCATATCCGGAGTTCTCATTATGTGGTTGTTCCTTGGTCAACCAATGTGAAATCTTCCGCCGACTTCATGAACTGGCACACGCTCAGGGTGTCATGCGCCATCACCGTTTCATCGCATTCGGCTTGTTGGCGCTGTTCATCTCAAGTTTGGCCATAGGGGCTCAAGGAGCCCTCGAAAACGTTACTTACGAAGAAGGTTACATTGATTGGGAAATGGATCTTGAACAACGGTTGTATGTTGAAGGTGAAAATGCAGAAACTTCAGTTCTTCAACGAGCAAGACCTGACGCAACTCTCGGTTTTACAGATGTTAACCCTGGAGGCGGGCCTACTCAAATATTCGAACTAACATCGGCTCCCCTCGTCAACTCAATGAAGGGTACCATCAATATGTCAACATACTTCAGTGCGTATATTGTACCGATTGCTGCTGCTATTCAACCAACAACATGCACATCTAGTTTGATCACATCTCCACCAGGCGATGATGATTCGACAACACTCACGATGCAGGTGAGTATTTCAGGCTCTCTGGTTTATGAGACCACAATTACTGAAGAAATAGAGAAAGTTGCATCAAATGACCCTCAGAATTTTTCTGGTGAAGTTCTTCAAATGGATGTCGATTTACAACCAAACGATACATTCACTCTTACATTGATAGCACAACACAATTGCGAAGGAACACGAGCAAGAATCCAATGGGGAGGATTTGAAACGAATGCTGGTGGAATTGTAATGACTGGGAAGGTATACGAGCCAGAAGCAAGCATACGCATAGATTCCTCGAAGCGTGCTCATATTGAATTTCTTCCAACATTGCCTTGGGGTCAAGATGATGTGCTCATTGATGGCAATGGAAATCGTGCTGTATCATGGGTTTTGCGTGGACCATTAGATTCTGATGAGAAGACGAACAAAGATCGAGATACTGTCATGGAAAATTCGATTGGTCGTATCCGCATGGAACGAAACCTTGGAAATAACGAAACTGCTTGGATTTGGACTGGGAAAGAGCAGTTATCCACAGGCTCATCGAATTTGGAAGTATGCGTAACAACCACCAGTGGAAATCCCAACGTAGACTGCCATGCATTTGGAATTATCAGATTTGAGGTCGAAAAAGGCAACGAAGGATTTGCAACCGCAGGTGTTTGGCTTACTTTGACCACCATTTCTTGTTTCTTAGGCATCGTGTACAAGGGATTCAATGCCGAACCTCCTCTCCCACTTCCAATCATAGGCGCTCTCTTTGTGATGATGTTGCTCATGCTCCCTCTTGGTTTTGCTCAAACCAATTTAAGCATATTAGAGACTATAGAGGTGGTGGTAGATCTTCTGCTAGAGAAACTGCAGCAAGA
>JBMZTB010000199.1:0-1778 GCA_049623485.1 Candidatus Poseidoniaceae archaeon | reverse complement strand
AATCATTTCATTCTCTGCAAACAATGATTTCTGTAACTGCCAGGTCGCAATAAAGGTCCAAATGAATGCAGTAACGACCAATATGAAACCGGCTTGACTTCGGTTATCTGCTGCAGCCAAGGCAATTGCATGCAATCCTATAACGATGGTAGAAAGCAAAAGTCCAGCTTCAGTTTTTCCACCAGAAAACCAACCTCCAAGGAATCCAATAGGATTCCATGTGGGTTCAAGTCCAGTGGCTTGAAAACTCTTCGACAGTGTTTCAATATCGGAAATTGTAGGCTCCATATTCAACCAATTTCTCCAAGGTAAAACAATGGAAAGAATAGCTGCCCCGAGAAACGAAACAGACCACATGGAAAGGATTTTTGCCATTTCAATTGGAGAGTTCATCAGATCATCAATGTAGACAAAAGCAATTGCATCAATTGCAAATGCGATAATGATCCCAAACCACCACGACCAAATGAGGAGTTCGCGTCGTAATTTGATCATAGAGGTTTGATATTCATTCATCTCTTGATGAATTTCTT
This sequence comes from Candidatus Poseidoniaceae archaeon, assembly GCA_049623485.1. Taxonomy (GTDB): domain Archaea; phylum Thermoplasmatota; class Poseidoniia; order Poseidoniales; family Poseidoniaceae; genus MGIIa-L2. Next base: position 1,245 of record JBMZTB010000199.1, on the reverse strand, counting down.
TGTGCTTTTTGATACCACTAGTTATGGCTTCACCAATGCCGGCGGCTCCTTCTTTTGCGAGTCGCCATGAAACAGGACAGTACATGTAGCGCTCTAGTTCGCTTGCACTCACAGGTAATGGGTTTCCATCTGAATCGATGTAAAACCCTTCTGGGCCTTCACTTCCCTCAGCAAATGCGACCCCCATATGTTCATTTTGAGACTCATCTATTTTGATATCTTCGCATACAATCCCATCTTTTTGGGTGGGGAGATACTGCGAAGCGGTTAAGAAGAGGGTTTTGGTCGGATGCTTGCTGAGGCAACATCATGTCGGAAGAAACAGGTCTTTTGATTCCACTAGAACTATACGAAGAGTCTGGTGTAAACATCGGTACAAAACAGAAGAGTGCGGACATGGGCCGCTTTATTGATTCCGTTAATTCCGATGGTCTTTACCTGCTAAATGTGAACGCAACAGATACTCGAGTTCGCATCATCGCATCATTCCTAAACCAATATGATGCATCCCGCATCATGGTTGTTTCTGCTCGACAATATGGACAGAGACCTGCACGTATGTTTGCAGAAGCGATCGGAGCACTTTCTGCAGTCGGACGATTCATTCCTGGAAGCCTAACAAACCCTGCTCTACGTTCCTACAAAGAGCCAAATGTTTTGTTTGTAACAGATCCAGCGTCCGATCAACAATCTCTACGTGAAGCTGTCAATACAGGTCTACCGATTATAGGACTTGTCGATGCAAACAACAAGTTGCGAAACGTTGACGTTGCCCTTCCTGCAAATAACAAGAGTCGTCATTCCCTTGCATTGGTCTACTGGCTCCTCTCAAGAGAAGTTCTCAAACTTCGTGGTGAAACCACTGATGAGGCATGGGCAGAAGCAAATGACCTCGAAGATTGGAAGTCAACCTTCTGATTCGGTCTTAGGCTGCAAGAATTTTGAAATCGCTTGTGCGGATTCATTCACGTCTGATAACTCATGCATCAGTGTGCGAACAGATTTAGCACCAGGTAATCCTTTCGAGAACGCAATAGCGTGTCGTTGCATGGATTGCTTGGAAAGTCCAGTTGTTTCTCGACATAATTCGACATATCGATCCCAACACCATCTTCGACTAGCGAATGCCTTTGAGGTGTCATTCATTGATTCCCATGACTCTTCATGCAACTGAACCCACGGCAATTCCGCTTCATCCATCCATCCTAACCCGACTTTGATTGTACCAAAAATATCTGGTCGTCC
>JBMZTB010000198.1:0-1836 GCA_049623485.1 Candidatus Poseidoniaceae archaeon | reverse complement strand
CATAATCTCGTGTATTCACTCAAGTATGAGAGGATTGTAAACATTGACCTTGAAGGATTTCTTTTTTACGATCCTATACCAGAGTGGGCAAATTGCGATTTAATCGTCAGTTGGGTTCAAGCTACAATTCAGAAAAACTTACGTGTTTGAAACTGACTCTTCTTGGGAAATTAGGATTTGGGACTGTTAACTCAAATTTGTTAATGCCTTGCCGTTCCAAGGCATTGTTAATGACATCATGTGTGTTAACAGTCATGATATCACTCTTTGACCGTGTAGAAGAGGTCTCTAAGATTCTGTATGAATAAAGTATCTTTCGAACATGTACCATATCTCCTACTTCTGACATTCTCAAAAAGACGTCAAAGTCTTCAGCATTAACGAGTTTCTCGTTGTGTTGTCCAATGTATTCCCATACATCTCTTCGGTAAAGACGTGGTGGATGTATAATCATATCTTTCATCAATCTAAATCGGCTGTACTTTGGGGCTTCCCAGCCATTGTCGATGAATGAGCCGTCAGGATGTATCCGTCTGAAATTTCCATATGCACACACATAGCCTTGCTGCAACGCCTCCACTAACACACTCAAAGTTTCAGGTTCAATTAAATCATCCGAGTCCAACTGCAATATTAGTTCTCCATCACCGTTCCTAATTGCACTATTTGTTGCGAATCCAATGCCCTTGTTTGGTAGAGAATTCAATATTATTTTTGGATTGTCTCCATATTTTGATTTTAATATGTTCCAGGTATTGTCGGTTGAACCATCATCATGGATAGAGATCTCAAAATTATTGTAAGTTTGAGCCAAGGCAGAATCCACACATTCCTCAATGTAATTTTCCACGTTGTAAGCGGGAATGTATATCGTCACTTTTGGATTAGGATTTAGAGGAGGCCAACTGGCAATTGGAGATAAATTCATCTTTGGTGGCAATTCACGAGAAAGCCAATCTTTGTGTATTTTCAATGGTCCGTTTTGAATATTCATCTTACCAATGGTATTGCATGTCCAGTTGCTAACTTTTGATAGGGTCAAAATCATGTCATTTTGTAATTGTATGTTTTCATTGGCTTGTTGCCAAATTCGATTGTCTCCGATTTCCTCAAACTCCGTCATCCAATTTTTCTCCCGAGGCAATGTATACATTGAGATACCTTTTTGTTGTGCCCAAACAGCGATGTGCAAATCTACCATGCGAAGACTATCCATTGCGTTTATATCAGGTACTCCGATGCTTGAATGGTAAGCCATGGTTCCTGTTCCAATCACATTTGCAGGCGAGTAAGACGCCTGGCTTTGGCTGTAAACATGTGTCCGCCTCGATTCTTTATACTCTGACCAACGAGTGATTGGAGGCCCAACAGGTAAAATTGCACCATGCACTCCGATCACTGCACTACGGCCAAAGTATTCAACGGCATTGACCATTCTTTCAATATAGTCGAAAGGATATCGTATATCGTCATCAACCGTGAGGATGAAGCCTGAAACACCTGCTAAATGAACAAATTTGCCATTGTCAGCATAGTTAATTTCTGAATGTCTTACTTCAATTCGTGGATTGGAAGGTATATTTTTTGGCCTTTCTGACCCATTGATGTGTATGATCATCTTATCAAAATTTACAGATTGGTTCAATAAACAAGCTACGGTATCACCAAGTTTGTTAAATCCGCCCGGATAAGTGGCCATAAATAGAAAGATTCCATCTGTTTTTTTGGTTGAAGATTTCGTTTTCTCTTTGGTTTCGTGTTCAATTTGTTCAGCGTCAAAAATTTCCCTAATCCTTTGATGGGTTGGCGAAACATATCCACAACTTTCGTTTTGGG
>JBMZTB010000197.1:0-1857 GCA_049623485.1 Candidatus Poseidoniaceae archaeon | reverse complement strand
TGGTGTATTCGTTCCGTCGACCGTATTGCATCTCGAGAATGGAATTCCGGGGTGCGCTACTACGAATTTCTCGTCACCCCATTTCCCTTCACTAATGTAGGATGCAATTGATTCGATGTCGAAGGTAGCCTTCGGAGGCCCGTCGAAATCGAGACTTTGAATGAAATCTCCTACATCTTCTTTAGTCACATTATCCCAGTATTGTAAGTCATCGATTGAGGTTGAAACATCTCCTAATTTTCCAACAAATGAGGTTGCTTTTGATAGGTTGTGACTAAGGCGATGTACTTCGTTTACAGGCAGGTGAATTGTTTGTACGGTTTGACCTCGATAGTCAATAATTGAAGTGATAGCATCTCTCATTTTGTTTCCTGCAGTAGGCTTCATGACATCATGCAAAGGAATTCGGACTGCAAGATCCTCAGGCGTCAATCCAAGGAGCTTGTATCGCTGAATATCTCCACGGATGTCGTTTTCGACTTTTACCAACCATTCAAACCACGTCAACAATTCATGCGATGAGTGTACACGTACAAGCGACTCATAGCCGCTCCTATACCCAAACCATCGACCCATTTGCATAAGCGAATCATACATTTTTGTTCTACGAATGAAGAAAGAAACACATAATCCCTCAAGAGTTAATCCCCTGCTGAGCTTATTACCTCCAATTGCAATAACATCCAACCCATCGGGATAAGCATCGTAATCCAGTTTTTCATCAGACTTTGAATTAATCATCAATATCTTGACATCATGGAGCCACCCTTCTTCATCTTCTTCTTTCAGAACCTCCATTTCAAGTGAGTCCCACTTGTCCAAGGTCTTGTCCTTTGCAAGGAATTCTGATTCCCAACGGTTTCTGAGACGATTTCGGAAATCCTCGCCTACAGAAAATTGACTCGTAGCCCTCGATTTCCATAAGTCGAATAGTTTCTCCAATAACTTCTTTGATTCGTGTTGTTCAACATTCAATCGAGAAATGTGGACCAACATTGTATGGTGCTTGTTCATCTTTTCTCCCCTGTTACGGGAAATATGTCGCTGTAGCCCGGTGAGAATAAAATCCATCATTGCATCTTGCAACGTTTGTGGTACAATACTCTCAATATCACTCTCAAGATCGTTTTCCATGGCATAGATTTCATCAACTTCCTCAGAAGTTAGTGGAATTGTGTAAGGCGAGTCTGTGTTCGGGTCGCTGTAATCTCCAAAGAATCGCTGTGCTCCGAAATAGGCTGGCGATTGATTTAGGGCTACAATAAAATCTCGAGGATAAAGTGATTTACCGAAAATTGGATCATCGACGCCAGGGTTGATGAGTACATTTGCCATTGGCGTGGCCGTGTATCCAACATATACGGTTTTCTTGAAACACTTGATGACCCTTCTCAACAATTCGTTCGTTCGTGAAGGGTCAGTGTCACCTTCTAGAGGATCATCCTCTTCGTCCTCTTCCTCTTCAAGCTCAGAATCAATATTGTCTCCTTCGCCTGCAGTATTTACGGTGGCATGGTCTGCCTCATCATCAATGATGAGGACTTTGAATTTCTCCCTCAGTTCATCCCGACTTGATTTTATTCCATCCAATAGATGTTGAAGAACTGATACATTCTTTTTGACAACCACAGTGAGAATCTTATTTTCGCTAATGCAATTTTTCATCTCTTGACTAAAACAATCTCTTAGTCCAGAATTCATATCATCAGTTGGCGTCGTCAGGACATTCCAATCCATTCGATCATCGAGCGAAATCGATTTGATATCAGGGTATTCGTTGTATTTGTCAGAGAACAAATCTCTTGTCATTCGAGCCTGCGTTTGGGATCGTAAATCGTTCAGAATACCTGACAGGAC
>JBMZTB010000196.1:0-1864 GCA_049623485.1 Candidatus Poseidoniaceae archaeon | reverse complement strand
GAACCCAGGTAAGAGGATTTGCAATCCCCGACGTAACCGCTCCGACATCCGTGCAGCAACCGTTCCAGCAAGAAGTTGTATTTCAACGCGTCTCACTAAACATACTTATGACAAACAGCGATATCCAGTCAACATGGTCCAAGTTCGAGGTCCCGGTTGGACGCCCTCAGATGCATATTATCGATGCAGATATGCTGTATTACGGGAACCGCTTGGCTTTGGCCGCGGAGCTGAATTGTTGGCTGATGACACAGAGGCGATTCATGCATATGTGGAAGACATGGATGAAACAATTGTGTGTGTCGGGCGGGCTCATCTTATTTCAGAAGAGAGCGATGGATCTCAATCAGATTTTCCAGGAGGATCTGGTCCCAAAACTCCTGCATTTGGACCTCTTTTGAAGCAAGATAACAGACCAGCCATTCAAATCCGCCAAATGGGCACTCTCACCTCCTCTCGCAGAAATGGTCTTGCAGCCAAAGTATTGACTGCCCTCGAGGCCGAATGCAAAAACATTTTTTCAGCAAAAATTGGATTATTACAAGCAAGAATGCAAGCGATTCCATTCTACGAAGCAGCGGGATGGGTTGTAATCGATCAACCGTATTCTATTCCAAATGTTGGCCCACATCGCTCAATGATGAAATTCTTGTAAGAGTAAAATTATTTTAAAGAAGCATTGAATCTTTACAAACGGTTGACTGAGAGATTGTCTGTTTCAGATGATATATTGAATCAACTCAACGAAAGAAACAAGAACGATTCTTATTATATTTGATTCACGAGGTTGATACAATGCAAAGTAATTCCACCAGCAAGACTGAAGTTAAGAAACGCATAGAACGCTACTTAGAAGCCCTAAAAGCGGTTAGTCAACAAGATCCAGATTCCTTCGCAGAGATTGCTCCCGAATTAATTCAACGCAGCACCCTGAACTGGAGGGGTTCCGATCCATTCTTCGCCAAATCACTGAACGAATGGCTCAATCTCGACATGATGTGGACGCCCTTCACAGACATTATTCCAAAAGATGCGCATATTACAAAACGCATAGAGGATGATGCATTTGACATAAAAATGTATAGTGGAGCCACAAAGGCCCTTTTAGAAGCCCTCGATGAACGATTTCCAACAGATTACAATCAGTGGGATGCAACGATTCGAAATCAATTCATAATACTGGGCATGATTGCAATGGGTGGCGAAAAAGGGGAATACCAAGGCCGTCTGGTGAATCGTCTTGGACTGGGTTCAGGAGACGTTAGGATGAACGGATCAAACGTTATCCGAGCATCGAAAATTGCGTTAGCCCGTCTTGCAAAGGACAACAAATCAGATCTCTTTGCAAAGGCAACCGGCAATGGAGTCGAGCGTGTACATCGTATTGAGAGCGCAAAACTTGCTGAGAGCATCGAACGTTATGTTCTATCACATCCAGCGGCGCTCCTTCTACCTCCATCTCGTGATTGAGCCTTTAGACGCTGGTTTCATATAGTCTCGGCGTTAAAGAACTGTCAGAGGGAACGTTGGGTTCCCTAAGAACTACCCGTGAAAAGCGATGAATTTGGAGGACAAACCTAAGAATACAAGAGAAGCAAAAGTGACACACTGCGACGAAGATACGTTGCTTCGTTGGGCTCAATGCCATGCTTCTCTATCCTTCATAAGCCTACAAACAATGCGAAAGCCTTGTTCATCTCCTGAAGTTAATCAGCTCCCATGTGAGTTAATCTACTCAGAAAGAGAGGACAGCGGGTTCTCTGTGTAAAACACAACAAAAAAATGGAAGTGAAAAATTATGAACACAAAAACGAAGACAAAGACAATGAGCATGCTTTTGGCTTTCCTTCTCGCTCTATCAGCA
>JBMZTB010000195.1:0-1868 GCA_049623485.1 Candidatus Poseidoniaceae archaeon | reverse complement strand
GATCAATTATCCCACGTAGACGGTTGTTCGAGGGGTGATTTTTGATAATTCCAGGCAACCCCCCCAGTTTGTCTTTTGTCAAATATTCTCGTTGAAGAACAAGATCTTTGTAAACAACATCAAAACCACCGCCTGATGTTTTGACTTTATACAAGTCATATTGACGATTTCTTTTTTGTTGTTCTTCTTCTGTGAAATGTGTATTCCATTCAATTTCACTAGGTGCGACGCCAAAAGTGAGTGTTGCATACCATCGATTACTGCCATCTTCTGGCTCCAAAGGAAACCTATCGATGATTGGTAATTTCAACTCGTCTTGAAATGGATTGAAATAATAGATTGGTTTGTAGCCAGAAATCAGAGAATAATCATAGATTACATTTCCTTGATGATCAATCCTTTTTATGGAAAAATTATCTGGGTGCAACTTATTAGGAATAAATCGCCTGTATCTATTTGAAATTTCTAAGGCAGCATCACGTAGCGTATCAGCCGCAGAGACCTTAAAGCCTAACTCATGTCCCTTTTCGTTACAATTTGTGATTGTTATTCTTGTTCCATGATCCCAAGTGACGATATTTTCCTCCAAGACAACTGGACCCAGATTCTGGGCAATGTGCCGTACCATCAGTTTACACGTTTCTTGTGTTACGATCTTTGAATGGGTATCTCTTCTTGTCTTTGTCTCCAATGTGAAATTCTTTCCCAAACCCGATATCCCATATTTCATGCCCATGCCGTGTTCTGAAGGATTATCTTCATCATTCAATCCTTTTCGACCCCAAGGACTTAGTGCAGCAAAAATTATTGTAGAATCAATCCCACAACCATTGTCAATAATCTCAATCTTCTCAACAAGATCTCCTTCCTGCTGATTCTCTTTCATATGGACATTGATTTCGATGTTCATGGGGACATGTTCTTCGGCATGGAAAATTGAATTGTCCATCAATTCGAAGAGGCACCCAAAGCAATCCAGTGAACTTGCATCTAAGTCTTCAAACCATTCTTCACCAAGTTGAAGAGTCCCCTGTGGGGGGGCAGCTACTGCAGCAGCCATTTGCACATTCACCAAATTTTGCTGGATGAGGTTTTTTTGCTGAACGAAGTTATTTTCCAATCTATTTTTTTCAATTTCAGCATTACGAGTGGCCTCCTCGCCTACTGCATTTTCAAAGGCTTCTTTTGCTCGAACAAGTTCAGTGTGCAAACGCTCAGCTTCAGCCTCCATGGCTTGATGTTCCAGTTGGGCTTGTTCAGCTATCGCCATTAATTCGGTTCTTCTGTCATTCATCTGGGTAGCCAATTCAGCAAGTTGCGCAGCCTGTTCACCGGGATTCTCCTCCTGCTCTGCCATAATGCCTGGGTCAACAATATTCTCCTCTTCCTCAGCGTCCTCAACCACGGGGGCCTCAACCACATCAATTTCCTCTTCAAGGTTCTGCGCTTCTTCCCCCGGTGGGTCTTCAGGGTCCAGTACCCCTCCCTCTTCTTCACCATCGTGTCGAACTGCCATAATCCAATCTACTTTTTACACAAATATGATAATTATGGTCGCCCATTTTCCACAGTCTTGTCCGAGTAAGCGATTTCATTAATTGCGAAAAACGTCACGAGCCCTGCCTCGCCAAAGCAATGCAATGGAGACACAGCGAAGACCAACAGAAGGGAAGTTGCTACGACTTCATGCACGAGGCGACTCCAATTTGAATCGGTTGATGAGTCCGAGTGACTGTTCGCACATCAATATCCAAACGATTCATTTTGGAGTGGTGGCGATTGAATTACTGCCCACAGAATTCCCTTGGTGTATGGTGCACACTGCATTTGCAGAGGATCTGGTTCGATTCCAGAAGGGATTCTATACA
>JBMZTB010000194.1:0-1880 GCA_049623485.1 Candidatus Poseidoniaceae archaeon | reverse complement strand
TGTGCAGTGTAAGGTCCTGCTAGAATTCGAGAAAGGTCGAGAACATTGATTCCATTCAAGATTCCGCTCATGACACCCCTAGACATCCGAAAGAGTTGAACCCAACCCTCTGACTCTGTGGCCATGAATAAGAGAATCAGTATCTTGGGAAAAACCATCGAGATTTGAAATCACGATTGTAGACGAAACATTTGCAAAGAACTCAATACCAATCCACCGCAGGGGATGCTATGGAGAGGAGGCATTGGAAAGTCATCCTCATCGCCGGTATCATTTTTCACATTCTTGCTGCTTTTATGATGCCTTTAGGACTTGACGCTCACGTACATGTGACGTATGTTACTGACGAAATGGATGATGGTGAAGGCCATCTTGAATGGGGCAAGTTGAGACAAGGGTCGAATGAAGGCTCGATTCCCGAAGAAGCACCTTCCGATGATAGATGGTTTGCTTGGCATTTACTTATTCAGATATGGTTCACTGTTGTAGGCGCCTCTGTAGGGGGATTGCACATCCTGTCGCTCGTGATAGGATTAGGCTGCCTTGCTACTATTTTTTATGCAACGAAGTACTTGTTCGACGAAGAACGCGCCTTAGAGATCACAGCACTTGCATCCATCTATCCACCATTGATTCGAGCAACAGGAAGATTCTATCAAGAATCGGCCATTTTGATACTCGTAACGATTGCAACATATTGTGTCATCAAGGCTTTGCAGAATAAAGGAGAATACAAGTGGTTAATTTTTCCAGTGATTGCTGCGTTTGTAATTGCTTCCTTCAAAGGCATGCCGTTGTGGATGCCACTCATAGCCGTTGTAGGATTAACCATGGTTCAAAGGGTGAACTTAAACATCGTTGCGTATGTCAGTCTGGCCGTACTCGTCGAATTGTTCGTGGTGTACAGGAATGGAATAAGCCCGTCGACTATTGACATCTTGGTTGCTTTTTTTGCATCCATATTGGGAGCCTTGATTTTCCTCTATCTCGCAGTTCTATTCGCCAGACCTTCTCCTGAAATACAGGACAAAAATGCATTCCTCTTGCAAAAAGGAACGTATATTGCTCTCGCAAGTTTGATTGGTTGGGTTGCAGGTCTATGGGTCAGTGAAGCCAACCTCTCTGGAACAAGTCTCTTTGACATGTTTATGACCCTAAGAAACAACCCTCGTTACCTCACTCTTCTCTTTGTTCCTTTGTTGTACATTCGATTCTTGAATGACAGAAACTACACACTGGTTTCGGAGAAAAATAAACGCATTGCTTACCTCCTCATTGGCGGAATGATTGCAACGAACATCGCCGTTCTTTCGTTATCAATAGGTGAACGAGGTACCGAAGTTATTGGTGAACAGCTTAATGGCGAGATTGAAGAGGGCCAAGATATTCTTTTTATCTCGGACTCATCTTTTGCAATGCACCGAATGTATACGATGCATCTTACGCTCGATCCACAAAGTGACAACTCAAATACAGCGATTTGGAGAACATCAGAGAGCGGGTGGGAGGCTGAATTGCTGCAGTGTGAGGCATTGGAGAATGTCCATTGGATTGTAGTGGATTATACTGGTTTGGATGATACACCAGCGGGATGGAAGAATGTTGAAATCAATCGAGAATCGAACATTAACCCTGGTTACAAGTTACTGGAATGGGTTGGTGAATCGGCGAGGTGTGCTTGATAGATTCAACGTTCGTCTCCTAAAGAATTCAACCCAACCTTCCAGCATTCCTGAGATATGTGCGTTGAACATGATCTCTTCAATAGTCGCTGCTTTAAGCCCACATCTGATAGCCAATTGAACGTTTATCGAGCAACATGGAGTTAGCGAGGGGTTCAAGTCATCCTTGCCCGAGGGTCGATACGGAGGGAACATGGT
>JBMZTB010000193.1:0-1912 GCA_049623485.1 Candidatus Poseidoniaceae archaeon | reverse complement strand
TGATGCCATATGGAGAGAAAACACACACAGCCGAAGGCTCAACGACCGAGCCAGTTACGTCTATCGAATGATGACGTTACGCTTCCTCCGCGTTTAGCACACATTCAGAATCTACCTTGGTTGGATTGTTACGATCAACAATTACGTACCGAGAACAAATCAGAAAACACGCGTAAGACCTACCTCAATGGTCTTCGTGCTCTAGTCGAAACTCCTCTTCCAGGTGAAGATATCCTCAGTGCAAGTGGTCTTGAATCAATGACGGTACGAACACTTGCCAATCGATTGGAACCCCACAGTGGACGGATTGATCGATGGACGCATTCGATGAGCGAACTTAGTCCTTCGACCTACAACGCTCGCCTTGCTGCTGCCCGACACATCATCAAATGGCTTGGACATCGCTGGCCAGATCATTTGGTTCGAGCACGTACTGGACGAAAACTTCCACGAACTCTCTCTCGACGTGAACTAACATCGGTTATCGAAGCAGCCAATACCTCAGAGAATGCGATTGCATCTGTTGTGGTGACCGTTCTTCTCGATACGGGAATGCGCGTTTCAGAAATATGCAATCTCAACCTTGCTGATTTGGAAATGGAAGGTTTGCATGCAAAGGTCTTGGGTGGAAAGGGCGACAAAGATCGAATCGTCTTGTTCACCCAACGAACCAGAACATGCATCGATTCCTATCTTCCAATTCGAACATCTCGACTCCGAGACGATGACCAAGCGTTCTTGCTCAATTCAGCAGGACGTCGCTTACAGCCAAGAGGTGTTCAGAGATTAATGGATCAACTCGCTGAAGAAGCAGATATTCCAAAGGGTCGATTGACACCACACGTTCTTCGCCACAACTTCGCAACAGGATTGCTTGAACGTGGTGCTGATTTGGTGACAATCCAGCGTTTACTTGGGCATACGAGCATCGCAACAACCCGCGTTTATCTTGACATTTCCGACCAAACGCTGCGTGAAGTCTACCATCGTGCACAATCGATGCGACAAACCATGGATGAGAATGGCAGTGTCGATGAAAACCTAGTCGATGAGCAAGGTGGAACCCAAACATTTGGAATCGACATCTCACGAATGTGATCGCTTTCGTTTCTCTATGGATTCAGGACCTGCCCAATCACGAGCAGGCGTTACTTCTTGACCCATATGCCCTTCAATTGGGCAAAATTTACCGCTTCGACAGCGTGAACAGTTTCCTTTTGGAGGAAGTTCAACCGTCTTACGCAGACGGCCATACTTCCTTCGAGGCATACCGTCCAGTGAGTCGAGACGGTTTTACAATGTAACGGTGAAATCAGTTCAACCTTTGCGGAACCAAGGCATATCTGTAACACTTCGTGGAACCTTCAGCGTCTTTCCTTTACGGCCGTCTTTGGATTGTTCAGCTTTAACTTGTTGAGTTCCTTTTGTTTTCTCAACAACTTTCTCTGCGACTTTCTTGCTAGCAGCGGTTGCTTTTGATGCAGCCCCTTTGGCCTTTGCCTTGGTTTTGGAAGCGGTTGATTTCACAGCGGCCTTTGCCTTAGAAGCGGTGTTCTTCGCAGATGTTGTTGCTTTCTTAGCAGTCGACTTTGCCTTATGTTTTGCAACTGCTGCTGCAAGTTTTGCAGCACTCGGTGCATTCATTCCAGCCTTTTCAAGACCAGCCTTTCCGGCCTTAGCAATCTTAGCAGCAGTGGTTAATCCAGCTGCTTGTAATTTCTTTGCGGTCGCTGCGCCTACGCCTGGTAGTGCAGTCAAATCTTCGCCACTCGATGCCTTCTTCTTCGCTGCCATAGTCTGACCCTGGAGGTCCATAGTCCCTGACCCTCTTGAATGATTCCACTATAATCATTTGATAATTTGAAGCGGTAGGACCGTTATTTCGCACGTTATCATCAGATAAGATAAAATG
>JBMZTB010000192.1:0-1933 GCA_049623485.1 Candidatus Poseidoniaceae archaeon | reverse complement strand
GTACCGACGCGTGGACTGTATGTACAGAGGGGTTACACCACTGTCACAGAAGTTCCATATACGAACGGTTACTTAGGAAACCCATGAACAAAAACATCACATTTCTGTTTGTTTTTTTGATTGTAATGGCATCATTATCAGGTTGTTTAGGCTCTGGCCGAGGCAATGGTGGAAATGACGAGAAGAATGATGGTCATGAGGGGGACATGGGGTCGGCGGAAGAAGTCAGCGCTGAAGACTACAATGTCCTTTACATCGGCCATAGTTTTGGACGCATTTTTGCACAAACACTGCAGGATTACGCACACACTGCCGGAATTACGAACCACTCGCAATTCATTGAAATGAGTGGGGGTGCTTCTGGAGCTCCTGATGCATTGTGGGCGGATGATGCTCACCGTGAAAACATCAAAGATTACCTGGATACAGGAGAAATTGATGTTTTAATTATGATCTGTTGCAGTATTGAATTCATGGAAAACGGTTTCCAGTCAGATGGAGCAATTTGGAACTTCTCCTCATATGCCGTGGAAAAAAACCCTGAGATTCGAATTGGCCTGGCTCTACCATGGAAAGATTTCCCTGCAGAATATGAGAATGGTACGGAGTATAGGAATCAATCAGATATTGCCTACAATAGCTGGGTGAACCTCTCCACAAATTTGAGTGCAGATTTCCCAACAGCCGATGTCTTTACTTTCCATCATGGGGCTGTGATGTATGAACTTCGAGATATGTTTGAAGCGGGTGAGTTGGAGAATGATATTGATCAACTTACAGGCTCTCAAGCAACTTCCATCTTCACTGATCCAAAAGGCCATGCTGGTCAAATTGCTATCGATACCGGAACACTGATTTGGCTTCATGCAGTTCACGGTATCAATCCGATGGATGTGCCTGAATTTACGCAATGGGAGACAGACATTCGAGTCATTGCAGACTCTGTTCTTGATGAAGAAAATCAGGAGTAGCGACTTATCATTTCCATGAAATCACGATGGTTCTCTGATTCAAACCTACGGTTTGCCATAATGAAATAATAATTATATCTTGATGATTAAGGCTTGGACCATGGTAGACGGTGAAGGGGCAGCCATAGTTTTCGTTTTTGGAAATCTTCTATGGATTATTGGAGCAATCGCCCTCGTTCTATGGATGATTTTTCATCAAAAAGAGTATTCAGACAATAAGGACGATGAAAGCAAGAAGAAGGAATACTTCGGCATGAAGCACCTACTTCTGTGCTTTTGTATAGCGGCTACGGTCGCGCTGCTAGCGGTATTCTCTGGACACTGAGGGTCGATGCACAAACCCACTGATTCGTTTTGACCCAATCAGAGGGATCGCAGGGGGTCTTGTCATAGCCTAGCGTTCCGATGACGCACTGCGAGCCCTTTGTCAGTTTGAACTTTGTAATCACTTTCATTTTGAATCGCCTGATCAATAATTTTCATCGATCCACCTGAAGAGGTTCCTTAGGATTGGAGAAAAAGAACGCCCTTTTTCTGAAAGAGAATATTCAACACGGGCAGGAACTTCTGAGTAGACTTCTCTGAGCACAAGATCAGATTCAACAAGGTCTTCCAGTCTTCTGCTAAGCGTGGTTGCTGTAATCGTCATCTTGCGCTTTAATTCATTGAATCGAATCGATGAGTCGCGGTGTGTTAACGTGTAGATGATTTCTAGAACGTAAGATTTTCCGAGTAAGTCTACGATGTTTTGAGTTGGATTCATCAGACAAGTTGGCCTTGGGCGTTCTACTGGTTGCATACTGATACCAAGTATCTTGAGGATATTAACTCTAAGTATCGTGATTGATACTGGTCTTTAACCTGAAACTTTCCTCTATTAATAGAATTCAGCATTGGCTTAGAACGGAGGCGAAAAAATGAGCAAATGTGGATGTGGAAGATCACCAACAGGTATGTGCAAA
>JBMZTB010000191.1:0-1958 GCA_049623485.1 Candidatus Poseidoniaceae archaeon | reverse complement strand
GATCAATTCCATTCGCCTGAGGGAATCAATTGTGAATCCTCTACACCTCTGTTATAGTTGTACGAATACGCCCAACGATCACCTTGTGATGTAGCGATTTTCCTGATTACTCTATTGAATAGTGGGTTTTGTCCAGATGCTCCCTCAATCCAATCTAGCCTTTGTATGACCTCAAACATATCCGACGCTCTGAAAAGTTCGCCACTCACAACCCCCTCTCCGTTTACAAGTCCAGGGTAATCGCTCACATGGTAGAGAGATCCTTGTGTAGTCCCATTGCATACAAATTCACATCCATCTTCCATCTCTTTGTACCGCGACTTGCCGCGCATTAATGTTCCATAAACGAAAACTAAGTCGAATCGGGGCTGAATCTCTTTTCTGATAGCAAAGTCTAGCCACTTTGTCGGCAGATTTAATCGCAACAATCCGTTTCTAATTAGCGACTCATAATGCTTTGAAGGCTCATGGTAATCTGAGTCTTCAGAAATGTGAATGTAAGTTACGGCTTCATGTGACTCTCCATCTGCAGTGTAGACAGTTACAGTTTCTCTTTGGTAGCACCCAGGAATTTTCACACCTTCTTTTCTGTCAAGTAGTTTCAATGTATATTCATCGATTTCAAACAGTGCTCCAGGGGTAGCAGCCATCCCCGAAGCAACCCTAACAAGGTTAGCTGCTCCACATTCCCTAGAGCTGGAATAATAATCGAAAACGAGTTGGTATTCATCCAACCAAGCAGGCCCTAATTCCTTCAATCCAGAGGGGTCTTTACCTCTCTTTTCGCACCACTTAGTCCAATCCTCTTTGTCAAGGTTTGACCCATAACCAAAGTATAGCGTCGGTATCTTCTCAGCCATTTTGTTCATACCCTTACAGATAGTTTGGAGTCTAATAAAGGCTTAGATTTTGGTTCAAGATTTTCTCTTTTTCACTACGATAACTAGTAGGATTATCAGAAGAAGCCCAGTTCCAACTCCGCCGTAGATCAAAATCTCATTATCCGCCGCACTCGAGAAAATATCTCCTGTTGTTTCAACTTCGTGCAAAACGGTAATCGCAACGCTAACTCGCTCGGTCAAACAGCCACCGTTATTGCATGAGAATTCGCTTTTTGCCTCAAATTCAAGAACAAATGTTGCTTCATACATGCCATCTGAATTCTGATCCCAGCCGCTATAATCATCTGGAGTTTCAATTAAGACAAGTACCATTTCCTTGTTTGCTCTATTTTCAATTTCTACTTTATTGGCTGGCAGAGATATCTTGAATCCTGCAGTTTCAAGATTATCCATCGAATTAGGTGTTATTGAAACAAGATATTTGTCAACCCAATTTCCAGTATTATAAATCCCAAAAGCGAGTATAGATTCATTATTGCTAGGGAGGGTTACCGATGGTGTGTATGTTTCTAGTTGCAATCCTGCAAATTGTTTGATGTTCATGATTACTGTAGTCTGTTTTTCAGCGATGTTGGGTGGGGGTGCGCCCATGGCTTCAGTCACCGTTGCAGTTACCGTCATCTGCCTAGATTGCTTAGTCATCTGCTCTTGGGCCTGCACGGTAACTTGGAAGTCCTCTTCCGCATTCGGCCCAAGTGTGATTGAACCGGGTGCAGCGACTGCAAGCCCATCAGCAGTAACCTGAATGTCTATTTTTTCTTGATATGAATTAGGATTACTTACAGTGCATGTAACCATTCCAGTAGCGCTAGCTCCTGGATAGACATCTATGTCAATAGAACCTGTTTCGCACTCCAAGTTTACATCAGGGGCGCCTATTTGTGCCTGAGCGCCCGGCAGAGGAATATATGATATGCTGAGAATAATAACCAACGTTAGTGCACTTATCCTCATACATTTGCCCCTGTTATTCAAGTATCTTGAACATTTTGTGGTTTTTTGATCGGATTAAATCTTCTTCAGGTGCAATCTAACCACGTGTGCGGGGCCACGGTG
>JBMZTB010000190.1:0-1993 GCA_049623485.1 Candidatus Poseidoniaceae archaeon | reverse complement strand
ACAAGGTGGAATGGGTATGGCTGCATCCGGAAACATTGGTGATAACCATGCCTTCTTCGAGCCAGTTCACGGTTCTGCACCGAAACACGCTGGACAAAACAAAGTCAACCCAATTGCAAGCATCAATTCGGTACAGATGATGTTGGACTGGCTTGCACGCCGTACCAACGATGACGATTTGCTGGGTGTGTCAAGCCTCCTTGACCAGAGTGTTGCAGAACATCTGAAGGATGGAAAGTCACTCACCTACGATTTGGGAGGAACAGCATCCTGCACTGAAGTAGGAATATCGATCGCAAATCGACTATCAGCGCACTTGAAAGAACGCTAATTGGGCTGAGCTTGCAGTTGTACGGTAGGAACTTTCCATCCTACAAACCAAATACCGACCAATGCGACAATTGCTATTGTTGCTTGGCCGAATCCCGGATCTCCGAGTTTAGTAACAACATAAATCGAAAAGGCGGATACAAGCGAAATGATGCCTATGATAACAATCTTCGAATGAAGTGGTAAGGCTCGTCCAGCTTTGTAATACTCAAGAAGAGCGTTACCAAAGATGCGATTGGTCAGAAGCCATCGGAACATCCGCCTTGATGAGCGTCCGAAACAGAATCCTGCAGCAACAAGCCATGATGTTGTGGGCCAACCAGGGACGACCGTCCCAATCGCAGCAAAGACCACAAAGATGCTCCCCAGTCCTGTCCACAACCATCGAACAATAGGGTTCTTCGAGGGTTTGTGCATATCGAGAATCGCTTCAAGGATGTCCTCATCTGAAAGCCCTTCGAACGTTATCGCAAGATGATTGGTCTGGCCCGACTGGTCGCCCATCACCTCACTTCCTGTGTCGACCCTGTGATTTGACACTCATAAGGAATAGGGGTAAGCCTTGAACAATCGGAAGGACTGAAATCAAGCACTCCTTGGGTAGAGCATGGGAGAGATTCAGTTGTTATCACGAATGGGTCAATCCAGCAATCCGATTCGAATTGCCGTTTTCTTTTCTGGATCTGGAACGGGGATGAATGCGCTTCTGAACCACCAGAAAAAAGATGGTTGCATACACACCACTGTGCTGTGTATTACCGACAGAGAAAATGCAGGGGGTATCGAATATGCAAAGGAACACGACGTCCCAATCATCATTGAGACAGTAGATTCCAACTTGCCGAAGGAAGATCGTCGACTCGAACATGAGCACCGGATTGAACAACACATCAAGAAGTTCGAGATTGAGCTCATTGTCTTGTCAGGATACATGCGCTTGTTGTCATCTGAATTTGTTGAGCGACATTTTTCCCGAATCATCAACATTCATCCTTCTCTATTACCAGCATTTCCAGGTAAAGATGCGCACAGTGACGTACTCAAATCAGGAGTTCGTGTAAGCGGTTGTACAGTCCATGTTGTAGATGCTGGTATGGACACGGGGCCTATCCTCGCCCAACGAAGGGTGCCGGTTTTCAAAGGGGATACGCGACATCAGCTTGTGAAACGGGTGCAGATTGAAGAACATCGACTCTATCCTGAAATTATTGATTTGATTTGTTCAGGTCATCGATTTGATTTGGAAAATTGAAATTTTCAAGCCGCCGGTCAAGGAAATCCATTGGATTTCGTTCAAAATCAGAAAACAGGCCTTTCAGACTTGATGAGGTTGAAAACGTACAGCCCTTTGGAATCCGAGCGAGTGTGAATTGAACTCGTCCGTCCTGGTCAACTGGTACACCTGGTGCTTGTGCTAATATCGCATCTATGGCTTCATCATCAAGATTGTACATGTCACACGGAAACAATTGGATTTCTTCATCATGCTCTTGAACAAAGGCACGAATGACATCGGCCAAGGAAAGAGAGTCTGCTGGGTCAAACCAACATTCAGAATTGAAGAGGTTTGCTCGATTGGGGCAACCGCAAGCAACAATGACGCGGATTCCTCGTGAGGTCAATTTCTGTGATAATTGATTCACAAAATCATAGAGCAGAGCCT
>JBMZTB010000189.1:0-2090 GCA_049623485.1 Candidatus Poseidoniaceae archaeon | reverse complement strand
ACGAATGAATTGTTTTTGTGACGACAACTTATCGACGGCTGACAAAATTTGCTCAGTAGGCCATATCATAATCACAATCAACCCAATCAAAACAAGATAGCCTGCTAATTCTAGAGGTTGGAAGACTTTGTTGTCATTGTCATCGTAAAGAACGTGTAAATCACCTTCAATTACGAATGTGTTAACCGATGGATAACCAGATTCATCTGCACTTGGTACAGGACCAGAAATCTGCTCGACTGTCGCAATGACATCTAGTGTGGAATACAGATAGA
This sequence comes from Candidatus Poseidoniaceae archaeon, assembly GCA_049623485.1. Classification (GTDB taxonomy): domain Archaea; phylum Thermoplasmatota; class Poseidoniia; order Poseidoniales; family Poseidoniaceae; genus MGIIa-L2. The sequence goes on along the minus strand of JBMZTB010000189.1, from coordinate 1,815 downwards.
ACTTAGTTTTTCGACCAACCTCTATCTTTTCTTGGTCCACACCTTCAGAGGTAATGTAGACATCGGTTTTTACTTGTCTCTGATCGATTACGTCAATCTGTAAATCGTGTGAATGAGAGCCGTTTTCATCATCCCACTCTATTCGAATAACAATTGGGTCTGATGTTAGCTCACCAGTTTCAGGGTCAACATTGGGGAAATCCCATTTGAGTTGATAATCGGTTACTGGAATCCACTCTGTTGCTGCAGTAACTTCTCCTTCTTCTCCACGAATGAATGTAGGCTCAGCGATTTGGTATACCAATACACCTAGGAAAAGCAAACCGATTAAACCAGCAATTGCAAGTCCGGTAGAACCAGCTTTTTCAGAGATATCGCGAAATTTTCTGCTCCTTTTCTGGAGTTTATCGATATCCTTCATCAATAAGCCTCCCTGTATGCGCTTAGCACTCTATTCCCTAGTAAATTGAGGCATAGAGTTATTACGAAAAGATACAATCCAACCGCGAAGATAGTCAGATACCCAATCTCACCAAACGGTAGATCTCCACCAACTCTTTGCGCTATGTAAGCAGTCATTGTCTGTGCAGGGAGGAACATGTTTGAAGTGTATACAGCAACTGTACCAACGGCTAATGTTACGGCCATGGTCTCCCCTACCGCTCTTGAAAGAGCGAGGATTATGCTCGCAATAATTCCAGACAACGACGCTTGAATCATTACCTTGAATGTTGTTTCGATTTTTGTCGCTCCAAGTGCAAGTGAACCTTCTCTTAGTTCGTTTGGTACCGCCCTAAGTGCGTCTTCTGACATCGAGGCAATCAATGGTAAAATCATAACACCGACCACAATTGCACCATTAATCGGATTCAGAACATTGGGTGGTTCATCAATCCAGCCTTCTGCAAAAGCGTATTCTCCAAATTCCACAACAAGTGGACCGATGTAAATGAATGCGAAGAAACCGTATACTACTGAAGGTATTCCTGCAAGGATTTCCAGGGTTGGTTTAACGATTGCAACGAGTCTGGGGTTGGCATATTCTGAAAGATAAATTGCAGTTCCAACGCCAAGTGGCACAGCAATTAATAGCCCCCCAAATGCAACTTGCAGGGTTGTGAGCAGTAAGCTGTTGACACCAAAAGACATTGTGTCACACAATGACCTTCTATCAGCACATGCGCCTGTAGGAGTCCATTGGTTTTGCAAAAAGAATTCTCCTAAAGCACCGGAGTAGGTCATTGTGACTGCATCGAATAAGGCTATGAAAGTGAACAAAGCAAACACATTTCTCCAAGAGTTTGTAAATTCGATATTGCCACCGACTTTTCTCTTTAGTTGTAATGAGGCTAGTTTCCTCCAACTTACAAATGCGAACAAAATTGAGAGGTTCAGCAACAAGCCATCTATGAATACGAATTGCAAGAGGGAAATTGCGAATAATATTCTTACACCAACCGGTGGAATGGACCATAACGAATCGGGTAACTTCGAAATTAGGCCGTTTTTATCTCTACTAACTTGGTCTGCAAAAATCAAGAGTATCAAAATTAATGCTGCCATGCCAGAACTAGAGACAATTCCACCGAAATTCCATTCGAGGGAAAACCAACCACGATTCTCTGCTATTTGTTCAAAGAATGTAATCGATTCAAACAGAAGAGTCTGGATGATCCCCAGCGTGATTAGAATTACTGAAAGGCTCAGTAGGAACAGTATTGTTCCAGACCTGTCTTTTGACAATTTCTCGAAGATTGTATTCATAATATCAGCCTCAAACTCTCTCTAGCTTGTCGTGCATCAACATGTTTAGCA
>JBMZTB010000188.1:0-2098 GCA_049623485.1 Candidatus Poseidoniaceae archaeon | reverse complement strand
CGAGTGCTTCCAAAGCAACCATGGGTTGGCCTTCCCATTTAGATGGAAGAATCAGCAATGAGCATTGTTGGAGAAGTTCGACTTTCTTTTCTTGTTCAAGCCATCCATGAGCAACAACATTTTGCAAATCTTCTGGGCTTTCTTCAACTCCAGTACAATGGAGAACAACATCAGATCCGTTTTGTTGTAACTCCCTCATGATGTCAAATGCAAATTCATGCCCTTTTACAGAATCATTTCTGCCTAGAAGAAGCAATTGATTCGGTAGGCGCTTAACTGAATCGGAAATACGGTGAATAGGATCGATTGGATTGAGTGAAACTTTACATTTCCCAAGAAGAGGCGTCAGGAGTTCTTTCCAACGATCTGAGAGGCAGATGATTGTGGCATTACACTTCTCGAGCCTTGCTCTCAATTTTTTAGCACGGTTCCCTTTACCAAGCCATTGGATGATGTTTCCACTATGAATATGGAAGACTATTTTCCCACCAAGAGAGAAAGCGAATTCTGCAAGACGGAGTTTTCGATGAAACGAATAATCGGATGCGGAGTGAAGATGAACGACGACATCATCTTTGGATTCAAGGAGTTCTCTGAGTTCTATTTTTGCAGAATTATACGCCTTCAATTTCGAATAAAGAGATCCTTCAGAATGGCTCTCTATCTGCCGAACATCCCAACCTTCAGGAGGATGACCTGTTAGAGTTTTAATGACCGATTGGATACCTCCTGGGCTGGAGATTGGCCCTACATGAACCACTGTCGGCATATACCAAGTGAAGTGTTGTCCACTCATGACCTCTTTGCAATAATTCGCACATATATCAAAAAAAACAACGGAGAAGTGAAGAATGAATGATGATTCAAGAGATACATGCTGTTCTCTCCAGCCATCATCGAGATTGGGTTTGGAACATTGGCAGTTCTACCATATCTCAAGCATGGTCTTGATCTTTTCATGTACCGAAAAAAGCCTCTTGATTACCCCTCTGGAGACGTTGAAGGGTCGCTCACAGTATTGCTTCCAGTTTGGAATGAAAGTGTGGTCATTAGGCACAAATTGGACAATGTGCGAGAAACCTGTGTGAATTGTGAAGTTCATGTTGTCATCATTGATTCCGCTTCCACGGATGATACTGTAGAAACAATTCGTCAATGGAGGAAAGGGAATGAGGCAGTCTTTTCTTCATTGACCCTCCTTGAAATGGAAGAAAGAAAGGGAAAAACAGCTGCAGTACAACAAGCATTAGAACATATCAACAATACAAACCAAACCGATTATGTCTTGATGAGTGATGCTGATGCATTGTTTGAATCAACTACTGTCTCGAGAATTCTTGGATGGTTTAGTGATCCGAGCATTGGCTGCGTTGGCGCAACCCCCAAACGAATTGGAGAGAGAACTGAAGAGAAGGGGCACAGGGGATTGTTCTCAACAGTACGCGTCCTTGAGTCTCGAATGGATAGTACTCCCTTCCTCGAAGGTTCTTGCATGGTGTGGAGGAGGTCTGTACTTGATCCTCAAGCCTTGCATTGCACTTCAAATGCAGACGATGCTCAAATTGCAACAAACGTACGTATCAATGGATTTCGTTCAATCCAGGATGATGAAGCATTCTTCAGCGATCATGCTCCCGCAGAACGTTCAGAACACACACGTCAGAAAGTTCGAAGAGCCCAAGGTCTGCAACGGCATTTACTTCGTCAACGAACGCATTGGTTCAGTTCCAGACATGGTCGATTTTCACGAATTCTGCGACAGGAATCGGCATTGCACATCCTCACACCACTGCTTTTGTTTGCAGGAGTTATGGCAATGATTGCCCGATGGTTGATGATTGGGTTATCTGGGATAGATTTTGAGAATGCAACGCTCACAACGATGCACGTGTCCCTTTTTGTTGTTGAAGTACTTTGCATCCTTTCTTGGGTTTTGACTCGAGTTGGAATACGGATCCTCGGTGTTTCAACACTTGGCATAATCATTGACAACAATATTCACTTGTTGAAGGCGATGTGGGTGAGTGCTCGTGGTTCATCCCTTCATTTATGGGACCAACATCTCGATGGTCGTAGAGATTAAAAAAAAAAAAAAGGC
>JBMZTB010000187.1:0-2145 GCA_049623485.1 Candidatus Poseidoniaceae archaeon | reverse complement strand
ATAATTGCAGTAATCACTGCAGTACCAATTCCTACACCAGTCTTAACAATAACGTAAGTATTGATGCTTTCTTGAATTTGAATTTGAACATCTTGCACCTTCCCAGAGACTCCACCAGGCCAAGCTCTTTCGATTCTTCCTGGAAGTAAATTCGCTTCAAAAATAATGAAGATGAGGAAGAAAGAAACTGTAAGGCTCGTTGCAAATAATCCGCCAACACTTGCAACCATATCCCCAATCAGATCAGATACTTGCGAATCTTTTGACAACAGACCCATTTCCGCTAAGTCCTCTGATAAAGTTCCGTTTGTGGAATTCAACGATTCAGTGATTGAAGATCCAACAATTGGAGCCGACTTTATTTTCTGCCAACGCTTGTTGAGTTTGCCATTGTACTCTTCGATTTTTTCCTCGTCATTGGCTAGATCACTTGCCTGATCATAGGCCAGATAACCTGCGGATACGATGACTAATACCATCAAAAGAACCATTGTCAAATAAGACAATCCAAGTGGGAACCCATTTTTTGAAAGATAATCAGAACCTGGTTTTAGAACAAAGTAAATGCCTAACGCAATGAAAAATGGTTGCAAAACTCCTTCGAGTTCAATCATCCAAATCGTTAGCACTGTCAGTAGTATGACTGCGAATGTCAGACCACCAAGACGGCGATGGAATGTATTGTTATCAAAGACGGAAAGAGTATCGTCCATACATGGCTCTCGACCGTCCCACGTTTCAATTTAACGTGAGGGATACTATTCTTCTGATTGCTTCCATGAAGGTTGAAATGAAATGCGTAAAGACAAGAGGAATGCACATAACATCATGACCCCACATAGATGGAACGCAGTGTGATAATCTAGAAGATCACCTCTATCAACGGTCTTGGTCCAAACAAATCCTCCAGTGAGTGGCCCGAGAATACGAGCAAATGATGACAAAGACTCTTGGGCTCCCATCACAGTTCCCAATTCATAGCCTTCTTGGCGAGAGATTGCAGTAAGCAATGTGCTTGAAGATGGTTGGAAGAGGCCATTGCCAATCGCAATACAGCCCGTGATGGGAAAGAGCCACAGCCAGACCTGATCTGCAGTTGAATAAGGAATCATAACAAGACCGATTCCAGTCAGAACCGTACCAAATTGAAGAATAAATACGCTCCCATATTTTCTCGAGAGGGGGCCAATCAAGCCACCCTGAGTAAAAATACCTAGAACCCCAATAAGGGCAAATATTCTGCCATTATCGGCTTCACTAAATCCTAATCCTCCTGATGAAGGATCCATTTGGGTGTAGAGAATGAAGACTGCATGCATAATTGTAAACCCAAACATGAAGAGAAACGTCACCCACATTACTGAACCAATTTGTTTGGTTCCAATCATCGTCTTTACACTCTGAAATGAATTCTTCATAGTTGATGTCCAAGAACGGGATTTATCCTTGACTCGTCGATCCACTGGTAATGATTCAGGAAGGGATTTGAATGCAAAAAGGAGAGATACAATTGAGAGGACGCTAGCTAAAACACATGGGAGGAGGTAGGGATAGGTTTCAAAAATCGTATCCTTGAACATATCCCAACGTTCTGCTGGAGCAGATAATTCACCACCGAGGAATGGACCAATCGTAAACCCAAGACCGAAGGCTGCTCCGATAAGACCCATACGTGTTGCAAGTTGCTGAGGATTGCTCACATCACCGATATAAGCCCGAGCAACTGCAATATTTCCATTGAATACACCGGCAAGGAATCGAGCTATGAGAGCCATAAGTAAGGTATTAGCGAGACCAAACATTGTGAAAAATACAGTATTGCCAACAAGCCCAATCATGAGAACTGGTCTGCGGCCAATACGATCGGACAGGGCTCCCCAAATAGGAGAAAAGAGGAACTGAGCAGCGGAATATGAGGTCATAAGCAGCCCAACCCAAATGCCGATTGAGGTGGCATCTTGTTCTCCTGCTAAATCTTCAACTAGGTAGGTCAGAAAAGGAATAACAATTCCAAACCCAATCATATCGATCATGGTTACAAGGAAGAGAACAAACAAAGCTCCTTTGCTCGCATCGACACGATAGGCGTGTCCTGTATGCTCTTCCATACCTAAGGCGAGGAAACCCTACCTATCAATTCGATGA
>JBMZTB010000186.1:0-2152 GCA_049623485.1 Candidatus Poseidoniaceae archaeon | reverse complement strand
TACTCCGATGGTATGCCCCCTCGTGCTCGAATCTATGCTGATAAAATTCTTGAGAAAATCAAGGAGGTGAGCCAATGAGCGACAAACCTGCACGAGCAATTAAGTTGAACGTCATCAATGAACCTAAAGAGAACTACAAGGGTGGTCCGTCCTCTCTATGTCCTGGTTGTGGCCACGACCAAATCTCAAACGTGATCATTAACGCTGCTTGGGAAAACGGAATTGAACCTCATCGTATCGCTAAAATGTCTGGAATTGGATGTTCTTCAAAGACACCTGCTTACTATTTGGGACAATCTCACGGATTTAATACGGTCCACGGCAGAATGCCATCAGTGACAACCGGCGCATATGCAATCAACAAAGATCTACTCTATCTTGGAGTATCTGGAGACGGAGATTCCGCTTCCATCGGTATTGGACAATTGATTCACGCAATCCGACGAAACATGGACATGGTTTACATCGTTGAAAACAACGGTGTGTACGGCCTTACTAAAGGACAGTACTCAGCCACTGCAGATATCGGTTCTAAAAAGAAGAAAGGAAAGGTAAACGAAACACAACCGATCGATTTGTGCGCTCTCGCAATCAATCTCGGCTGTACCTTCGTAGCACGTTCCTTCTCAGGTTCCAAGAAACAATTGACATCGCTGATTAAGGCTGCTATGTCTCACAAAGGATTTGCGTTAATCGACGTCATCTCCCCGTGTGTTACCTTCAACAACAACGATGAATCAATGCGGTCTTATGGATATGTCAAAGAAAATGAAGTGACACTTCACATGGCAGATTATATCCCTCACTTCGAACCTGTTGCAGAAGTTGAAGTTCCAGAAGGACACTTTACCGACATCACTCTTCACGATGGATCAACCATTCGTCTTGAGACGATTTCTGACTCACACGACCCTAGTGATTCGATGGCTGCATTGACTGCACTACATCAGGCTGAAGTTGATAAAAAGCACGTCACTGGCTTGCTTTATTTCGATGCGAGTAAACCATCACTTGCTGAAGATTTAGGTCTTGTATCAACACCTCTGCTCGATGTGGATGAATCAGATCTACGGCCATCGGAAGATGTGCTTAAGCAAATGAATGCAGAATTCCTTGGCCAATGAACATTCAAGCGAATCTCCTATGAAGGAGTACATGGAAGTGAGATTGTGGACCAGACGACACTTCTGCTGCTTATTTTCGGAGGCGCTGCTTCTTTTTTCATTCTTTTATTTGTGCTAAATCGCGCTAAAAAGAAGCGTGAACTCAAGAAAAGACAGAAATTGCACAATGCAAGTCGGGCACCACTTTCAAGCATGCGTGCTTCTCGAAAAGGAGTAAGGCATGATCGAAGGCACGTTGTTTCACGTTCTCTCCAACTTGATCAACTCAGTGACCAAGCTCGTGAAGCGTATGAGAATCGACAACGTCGGCGAGTTGAACAATTTACAGACTTGCAACTTGTGATGGATGAAATATTCATTCCAGAACGAGATGCTGTTGAAACTGAAAGCGAAGAAGACGACCAAGATGAGGAAGATCGAACTACGTGGATATCTCAAAATGAAGATAACCTCAATGCGCATGCAGACCTCGTTGCAGAAGAAGAAGTTGGTACTGGCATCTCAGTACGAGTCAGCCAAGAAGAAGATTTGGAACTCATGGAACGTCTTGCCCGAGAAGGTGGAAAGTCAGGTGTTGTTCAAATCAGCCTTGCTTGGGACGACTACAATGACCTCGACATGCACGTTTTTTGCCCGTCAGGGGAACGAATCTATTTCAACAATCGCAAGAGTGCTTGCGGTGGAGAACTTGACGTTGACATGAACGTCCGTCCTAAATCCAAGAAACCGATTGAAAACGTTGTTTGGACAGAGGTTGCACCAGATGGCGAGTACAAGATTGGCGTTCATTTTTATCGACATCATAGGAAGCGAAGAACAAAGAAAACGTGTCAATTCAGACTCCGTGTTGTTACCTACGGGCAAGTAAAGGAATACTCTGGTGAATTAACAACGGGCGACCCGATGTCAATGATCACATCGTTTTTGCTCGTAAAACCTGATGAAGAAGAATGATGGTAGTCCCTCCCGGATTTGAACCGGGGTCGGAGGAACCAGAATCCTCCATGATGGACCGCTACACTAAGGGA
>JBMZTB010000185.1:0-2170 GCA_049623485.1 Candidatus Poseidoniaceae archaeon | reverse complement strand
GTGGTGTAGAAAGTAAGAGTCCAGCACGATTCGCAAGATGCCAATCAGAAATAATAAGATCAAGGCCACGTTCTTGACGCTCACGTAGTAGCACATTTCCGTGCAATGCGTTGCATGTGGGATTGCTCAATATGGATTCAAAACCAACAGAATCGATGACCATATAGACACGGACGCCACGAATTAGTGCGTTTTCAGTTGCATGGATAATTGATGTGTCAGAGAAACTCTGAGTCGAAATAAGCAATCGTTCCCTGGATGAATCGATTAATGTGGAAATATTGCTGGCGATTTCAGAATCGGCTCCTGTGAAATGGAAGGGTCCTTGTTTTAAAACAGGTTTAACAGGAGATTGAGATGAAGTCCAAGTGGGGCCAAGAGATTCTCCTGTTCGGTCCACTGTAGCTTGATTGTAGATGGTTTCTATAGTCGTAAGGTTGCTCATGATGATCTCTCCTTGTTATTTTGTGTGCGTCCCAGATGTTTGATGAGAGTGGGTTCTACCTGGTTCTCGTTTAGACGCATAGCAGGTTTCAAATCTGAACCAATTAGCAATCCTTCAGGTAGTGACCACCAACGTGATTCCTTCTTAGAAAATATGACAACATAGCGATTATGGGGGAAACCAAAATCATCTGTTTCCATGAATCGAACGTGATCGCAAAACGCACTGATTTTTTTCTTGAATTCGGATTTAGCCAATGTAGGGTCTTCCGCAGTTTTGGTGTAAGGAGTATGTGCCGTCAATAAAGAAAAATTCACACCAGGTATAACCTCTTTACAAACCTCAGATAATTTTGCAAGGCGCTTTCGAGCATTGCCATTCTGAGTGTATCGATCGACATACCAAATTTGCTCAATGTCACCCTTCATTTTCTGTGACAACTGGTTGATGAATTCAGTAAAATCACTACCTCCCGAATGTATGGCAATATTCTCATCACGTTTCTGACTAATTACTGTCTCTGAAACCAGAGCAACAGCAGAGAGATCGTCACCCGCATGCAATAATTTAGAGAGTCTTGGGTCGCTACGATTTGAAAGCAATTTATCCAACACGCGTTCATGGACTAGATTTTGTGAGACACCAGAAAAAGGGTCGTCCTCTAAAATATCTCTAAGAATACGTTCTGTTCTATCGGTCGTTGTGTAACCAGGAGTTTGCTCATCAAGCAAATATTCAGCCCAATCAGTTGCATCCTCCAAAGTACGAGCTAATAGCGGAATCGACCTGATTATGACTTGATTCCAACCATCAGCCTCATCCTCGAGCAATTCATCGGTAGTGTATCTTGTGCGTTCATCGTTTGTCAATTCATTGAACGGTCGTTGAAGCCCACGGAATTTTTCGTCCCAAGGGCCCTTGGCGAAACGCCCTTTTCTTAGCCAATCTCGAATGGAGCTGGCGGGATCTAAAACACCCGTATTTGGATAGGTGTTCATGACAGACTGACCATCCTGATCTTTGGTCAAAGAGGTCCCGATTAGATTACAGGATAGCACTAATTCATCATCCACTGTCCAATTTCCCTCATCGTCAAGATTCCAATTCCATGTCAGTTGTGCTGGAGTGCAAAATTTTTCTACAATTGCCCATGAACTTCCTTCATTTGTCCAATGGATTTGCCAGCGACGTTGTTCGCTATCCAGTAGACCTCGACGTGAACGACCATCGGAAATATTTTGTAGAATTTTTGGTGCGTGGTTGGCTTGTGGTTGTGCATCTCCATGTGGCAAATTCTTGCGACGAGCAGCATGCAACAATACCGGTCCGGTAGTTGGATTCTCAAATACCCAAATTCGAAGTGGACCTACCTCTTTTACGAGGACATCACCAGTTAATGCCGTTTCATGCCCATCTTTTGTCAATAACCCATCTTCATCCCATACTCCAGATTGCTGACCATTAATGAAAAGATTACGTGATGCCCCTGGGTTGAATCGGAATTGATCTTGAATAACTTGCTGATCGATTCGATTGTCATTGGTCTGGGCATACAAGCAGAGTTTCTGCAGACCTACAGCCGGAGCAGTTACGGCAAAGGTTGTAATGACATCATATACTTCGACCTGCCCGATATTCTTGAGTTGTACTTCCATTTCTATTTCCTCCCTTTGGGTGTCTCAATTGACGAGCGGTGTGAGATTGCAAGGTTATTCAGCATAGGAT
>JBMZTB010000184.1:0-2187 GCA_049623485.1 Candidatus Poseidoniaceae archaeon | reverse complement strand
ATTCCTGAGAATTCAATAATATCTTCTTCCATTTCTAGAACATCTTTCTTGTTGAATCCAAAAATACTCGCAGTGAGCGATATATTTTCTCTCCCCGTAAGGTTTTGATTGAATCCAGTTCCAACACCTGCAAGAAGGGTGATTCGACCTTTGACTTCGATACTGCCCTCATCAGGCGCATAGATTCCAGCAATAACGCGTAAGAGCGTACTCTTTCCTGAGCCATTTGGTCCGATAATCCCAACAACTTCTCCTTTGTTGACATCGAGATTGATGCCATCCAGGGCCCTGAACCACTTCTTCTTACTCGGTTGTTTGTTGAACCGTCCAGTAATAATCTCTCGAAGGAAGCCTACGCCCTTACGGACTCTTGGATAGTCAAGAGCTACATTGGATAGAGAAATAGGAGAATCGCTCATATGAACTTCACCGCCTTTCTCTCCCTACGCATGAAATAAATCGCTCCAATCCAGAAGATTGCGATTGTTGATGAAAAGGTGATGATTAGATTCTCCATTGGAATGTCAAGTGGTGCTCCAGTAAATGCTGAGCGAATCATGGTGATGTAGGTAGCCATTGGGTTCACAATGAGATATGTGTTGATGTATTCTTCTGGAATCCTTCCTTTCGTAATCATATCCAGGGGATAGAAAACGGGTGATAGGTAGAAACTTATTCGTAGGCCAATCGTGACGATATGTTCAACATCGCGTGCCTTAGTTTGAAGGATACTTGTGAAGAAAGCAAGACCGGTTCCTAACACAGCAATCATCGTAAGAGCGAGAGGCAGCAGGAGAATTTGTTTTGTTGGAATCAATTCGTATCGAATCAGTAACGGAATGATCACCAAAAGACTTAGCATAAATTGAAGCAGATTAAATCCGGTCTTCGAGAAGATGAAAATTTCACGTGGGAAATACACCTTTTGGATGAGCGATGAGTTTCTCTGAATACTTGTAGTACCTGAAGAGAATGTTTTCGCAAACAACGACCAAGATAGAATTCCTAGGAGAATCGTGAGTGGTCTGTATGGATCCTGACTGTCAGAAAGAATCGTGAACAGGATGTAGAAAGTGACTGTGAGAGCCAATGGTTCGAGAATCGACCAGGCATATCCGAGTATCGAGTTGTGATATTTGACCTTCATATCTCGAGATATGAAATGCCGAAGCAATTGTCGGTATTGATACAAGTTACGACCGATTGAAAATGGCGCTGATAGGAATGGAAGATTCTCATCTCTACGGAGAACCAAACTTCGCGATGCATCCGCCATGGAATCTTCTGCCCCTACATCCCATTTGAAAGAAACCTTCATGAAAGACTTCAGGTCAAGATTCAGATGGCTAATTTGTATTGCGAATTGGTTTGATAAAGGATATCTTAAATGAAGGGGCCCACTTAGAAATGCTATGGTCAAAGGCGGTCAAGAGTGGATGAGCGATGAGAACGTCCATTTTGTAGAAGATGAACTTGGTAGAAAAATGTGGTACCGTCTTGATTTTGCAAGAGAAGAGTGCCAATCAGCTCCAACTATGCTTGTACTCCACGGAGTAGGGCATGTATTGAGACCCTCTCTGTATGCTGAAAAGAATTGGAATACCATTAAACCACTCGACCAATTTGGTTTTGAAAACAAAGGAGCGTGGTGGCTTGGAGAAAATTCAGATCCATTTGTAATGAATCTATTAGAGAAAGTTGTACTAGAATCAAAGCAAAAATTAGGGCTTGAAAGTGATGCTGAACTGTTCATTTATGGATCTAGCATGGGTGGTTATGGTGCTCTTTTGCATGGAGCACGGTTAGGTGCTAAAGCCGTGTATGCCAATGTGCCACAAGTTCAGTTACTAGGGTCAAAATACAGTAACAATGGAATGAAGAAACACTTCGAAGTCATCCTAAGTGAAACAGGGCCTCTTTCCAAGATGAACGATTTATCAGTCTTCCTTGCCGATACAGATTTGGAACACCCGTTATATTTCATATGTGAGAATAGGTTTGGTACATCACAGGATTACCTCCAAGAACATGCATTGAAGTTGGTAGACATGTTCATTGCAAAAGATATCAACTTTCATTTCGAAATTATCCCAACCAAGGGACACAATAAGAACCGCGGTATTCGTGAAGTTAGGGCTCTCTTTGAACAATATTGTATTGATGATGCGAATGATAATCAGGCCAGCC
>JBMZTB010000183.1:0-2199 GCA_049623485.1 Candidatus Poseidoniaceae archaeon | reverse complement strand
GGCTTGGAAGGATGCATATTCACATTGGAGGGTGAAGAATGGATAGGAACACCATTGCTGATATTTATGAAGGTAACTTGCTCATCGATGTGAACTATCATTCGGAGGATGTGTTTGATGCAGATGTAATCATTGTCACACTTACACACAATGATGAAGGAACTCCTCGAGCATTAAACTCGTATCTTGGACAAGAGACGACCATCAACACAGCTATGTTGGTTATTGACGATGGCACATCGGTTCTTGAATTAGGAAACGATAAGAGAATTTTACGAGCCAGAATTCCTTCTGCAAGCGTAGCGGTTGCAAGAAACCTCGGGAACACGATTGCTAGGCGCCTTTTCAGAGCTGATGCATGGGTTGCTCGTATGGATGCTGATGACACGTTCGCTTATCCAAAAGCGATTCAATCGATTCACGATTCAATTGATCAAAGAAATGAGTGGGCTCTTGCAGGAAATACACTCTCGGAGAATTACGAACTAATTGAGCGAGTCAACAAAATTGACGAGACATTGCTGTGTCCTGAAACGGTTATTCAAAGATTAAAGCGCATGTCTGAGGGAGATGTATCCGCAGAATTACCGTCATGCAATTTGTGGAAGAAGAATTCATTCAAGGCGGTTTACCCAGACACTCCCTCCGCCGAAGACCATTACCTTGTGAGTCAATTGTTACTCAAATCGGGACACAACGGGCAAATACTTCCTGAAGAATTCCATGCCTGTTACAATCTCACAGGTAACCTCTCAAACTCGAACAAAAACTCTGGCCACCACCTTGAATCTCGTAAGTTACTGCATCGCTATATGGCTGAGACTGATCCTAGAAATGAGCTTCTTGGGTGGGGGTCTGAAGGGGTGGTTTATCATCGAGGTGAATTGATCGAAAAAGAGTTCCACTCTCCGATACTCACCGATGAGCAAGTCCATTGGCTGGAGAAATTACCTGAAGAAATTCCAATGCCCAAATATCATTTCAGATTTATTGATGGTAGATGGGTTGCGAGGACGCATTCAATCAAATTCCAAATTCCAGAGACAGTAACTAGACCTCAATTAAGCAATTTTATCCAGTCCTGCCTCTCAAACAATATCGTTTTTCTCAATGTAAATCGGGACAATATGGCCTTGTACAAAGGCGACCTAATCATGCTTGATGTTGGGTCTCAAATTGTGCCCTTTGAGGTCCGGTTTTTCAGGGATATGTGTGTGAGGCTCTACCTTACCTACGTACAAAATCTTGGTGATAAGGAAGTCGCAGATAGAACAGATGAGTTTAGAAATAATACCAAAGTGATGGAGGAGATTGAGGGCTTTGAGGACTTCTATGCCAGAGAGGTTCAATTACATTCTCGAACGAACACATACTTTAGAAAGAAGCCTCGTGATGTCATGCCAACTGCAAGGCATCATGAGGATACTACGCTCATTGTGAAGGCTTGTGGAATGGATCACACGATTCTGGAACAACAGGTCCATCACATCATTAATCAAATCACACGATGGGATTCTTTCGCTAGCAGACTGCTTTTGATTGACCCTAAAGAGGGGGATTTTCTTCGTCGTTGGAACGCAGGGGACTTGGAAAATCTTTTCCATACGGCTGAACAATTGAAGCAAGAGGGATGGATAGATGAAATTATGATTTCTCCAAATGAAGATAAAGACCTTGTAGCGCAAGTATTGGGTAAGTGGTTCTCAAAATTGAGTTACAAAACTCACAATGTCGAGGGTGTTCCTCTTTTCCCCCAACTCTGGGGGTTTGAACAAGTACGGACTCAGTACATGCTTCAAATGGATGCAGATGTGATGTTTGCTCGCTACGAAGATGATGATGTCATTAATGAGATGAAGAAAGCTGTACAAGCCGACCAAGTTTTTGGGGTAGGATTCAACATTCCTCAGCCATTAGGGCGAGAAGTGCTACAATACAATGGGTCTTTCGTTCCAGAGGTTCGTTGTGGGTTTTTTGACATTTTGCGAATGAAGGACCAAGCGCCATACCCAAACCTGATTTCAGAGGATGGAAGGTTAGAGAAAAGTTGGTACCGCTCTATCGAAGATTATCAAAACCAGACTGGATGGAGGTGCTTACGAGGTGGCAGGTCCACCTCAGCATATGTCCATCCTATGAATTCAATGAAGAGTGATGTCCGATTCCACGATCGAGTTTTGGACTTGATGGAGCAAAATA
>JBMZTB010000182.1:0-2206 GCA_049623485.1 Candidatus Poseidoniaceae archaeon | reverse complement strand
TCCATGTGTTTTGTTGATGGTGTACGGGTGAAACGTGTTTCTTGCCAGAATCACCAGTGTCTCTAGCAAATGCTGCGAGTGGGAAGTGTTCGAATTCGTCGAACCAAGCACCTACAAGACTGTTGTCGCATTTGATGTGATGGTCAAGGAATTCGAAGGGTAGATCTCTGGAAAGAGTTTCCACCCATAATGCCATTTTCCCTAATTCAACAGCCATAGGATTGAGGTCAACCCCGTAGATGCAGCGCTGAGCGATGTATCGTTTGAGCCGAGCTTTGCATTCGATCTCAAATCGAGCATCGTCTGGATGGAGCAAAAGGTCTTCAGATTCAGTTGCAGAACTTACAGTGCCTGCTGGTAACGTTATTCGGGTACCTGATTTGATTTTGGCGAAGTGGCTATGTGATTCGAGAGAAGTGAACAAAGCGTCTGTGAGGTAGCGTAGTGCTGCGACCAAGAACGAACCTGAGCCCATTGCGGGATCACAAACAGTGAGGGAAAGAATCTCTTGGGGGGTTTTCGGAGTTAATGTGCGGATGAGGCCGTCCTCAGTTTCTTCTTCCTCAACATCATAACAGAGCGGTTCTAAAGTTCGTCGAACTGTTGGAATAGACAGCCCAGGGGGTGTGTAGAATGTTCCAGAACCCTTTCGGTTACCAGAGTAATTGACAAGGAACATATCGCCTGGGGCATGAACTTGAATTAGTAATTCTTCTGCTCTTTCTCGTTTTAATTCATCAACATCTGCAAATGCTGCTTTCTTACCTTTGGGCATCTTGACTAAGTTTGCAGAATCAACTGCTCTCAGCGCCCAGTTTAAGGCTCTTAACGCGGCAGCATCGTGTTTGTCTTCAGGTGAATCATCATGAATGAGGTCTGCTGTTTCTGAACTTTCGCCCTTGGTATTTTTTTCCTCGAGATCAGGGGCACCAGTATCTTTGTTTTTGGATAGTTCTTTGATGAGATTTGACAGTTGGGCATCATCTTGATTTTCAAGCAATGAAAGAGGAAGCATTGGTTGCTGGCCAATACGAAGCGTAACCATTGCACCATCATCTTCGTGAACGCGACGGAGCTCGTAGTCCAGTAAACCCTCGTAAACCATACCAATAAACTCCGTATCCATTGTTGAATAATCGACAGTTGTGGCGACCCAAGTTGATTTTCCATTGATGTTGGCCTTCATTTTTGAACGACGTAGTTTCCGTAAAACCTCGAGAACCATACTGTCTGTAAGTGCTGCTTTGGGATCTTCGAAAGCAGCGAGAGCAGAAATTACATTGTCAGTGCTTTCTTTGTCACCTGGCCTGAAGAGTTCTCCGCCATATGCATGAATGGAAACCACCTCGTGATGACTGCCATCATGAACAAGATCAAACAAGCTCAAAATACGAGACCACGCTTGTGTTGTATGATTTAATACATCGTCTCCGTGAAGTGAATTCGAATCTTCAAGCTGTTCTAACAGCCGCGTCAAAGAATAATTCTCTCGATACGTTGGAGATGAACGATGGGGGAGAAGATCTCTAGCTTCTGCGAAGAAAATGACAATCATACGCATTACAATTCGTACTGCAGCTTGGTGAAGCGAAGACAGAGCACTTCGCTCATCATCAGAACGTGGAATTGCTCCTTTCAACACATTGTCTAACAATTCAGGATTGTTGAGTGATGCGGCATTCAATTGATTGACAAGTTTCTCAACCGATTGACGCACCCCCTCTCCAACAACCGCAGACAGAGATGATTGGCGTTGTCGTGATTGAGCGCAGGCATCTTGCAAACGGAATCTATCTAGTCCGTCCTTTCGAGATTCACCGATGGACTCTTGCCCGATGCTCTCTTTACCGAGAAGAGCATTCAAACCATCGAGTTGCTTTCTTCCCTCAGCGTGTTCAAACCAAATCGATGGATCCCATTGAATCCAACTCACATCTTCTGGAGTTACTCGTATTAATCTGATTTGATGGCCGTTGGAGAGTAAACCAAATTCAAGGCGACAATGTCGTAGCAGCAGTACAAGGTCACGTTGGACTTTTCCAGCCTTCGAGGCACCCTTCATTCGAACGTTGGGGGGCAAGAGCATCGAAAGTAAGCGCCCTCGATTCGTATTGCCTTCTCTGCGAATTACAAAATCAGGAATAAGACTGCGACTCGGCAATGAAGCTTTGAATCGATTGCTGATGTTGGATCCATCAGAATTCCT
>JBMZTB010000181.1:0-2236 GCA_049623485.1 Candidatus Poseidoniaceae archaeon | reverse complement strand
TCCTTGAGAATTTCACACTTGAAGGACAAGCAGAATCGTACGAAGATGTCTTCCTTCGATCTGTTCAGAAGCGACGTTGGAGAGATTCCTGATTGTTTGCTTCATGGTGGAAGATTGTTGTGGGCCGGCCTAATTTAATACTCAACCATAATTTTGAACCGGACACACGATTTTTTAGACCAATTAATCGAATTGAAGGTGGTCTTCTGGTGACCTCATTGCGTAACGACCACTGAAAGGTTTACATGGCTTCGTAATGAGCATTAATGGTAGGTGGCACGATGCCGAGAATCAAAGCTAATGATGTGATGCAATTCATCGAAAGGAAGAATTGTGATATGTTTCTCAAAAGAGAGTTTTTGAGACAATCCTCTCTTGGCAATGAATCTGATAATGAATCAACTGAGGACAGCCAAAGCGGGGAGTTCGTCTCCCTCGATCCAGCGCTAGCGAGAGCAGGATTAGATTTCGAGCAGGAGGTCATTACTACATATCTCGGAGATTATTCATGCATTGACGATCTAGGCATAATGGTCCATGGTAACGTCATTCAACAAAGAGAGGAAGTTAGGCATGGAAATACTATTTGTTTCTATACTTGGGATGACCTCATTCAAGCAATTCTCTGCGTTCCAAACGATACGTCGTTCTACATGACAGAGGTGAGGTTGCCCAGTTTACCATATCTTCCAAACGCAAATCATAGCATCAGTGGTCGCATCGACCTTGTACTCGTTGAAAAAGGCCAGAATGGTGGAATCAGAATGAGAATCATCGAAATGAAACGCTCAAAAAGCGCTAAGGTGGGACAATTGTATCAGCTCGCTGCGTATCGTTTGGCTATCGAAAATCACATCGCAACTAATCCAACCTCAATGTTTGCATTACTTCTGGATAGTGAGGAAGTTACCTTTTATTTACTCACAAGAGATGAAGACGGAGCGCCTCAAAACCCTCTAGAAATTGAAGGTAAGTCACTTGGCCGTGAAGTTTCCGTTTTACGTTTATGGATGGAGCCTGATGGACGGTTCGACAGAATCCAATTCAACGATATCGAGAATGTGGAATATAATCTGGGCCTCAAGTGTGGTATGTGCATTAGACAATTCGAATGTTTTGAGACAGCAAGTGCGCCATTGGATTTAAACGGGACAACCTCTTCGAAATTGCTTGCTCTTCCAGCGTTTCCAGATGAGCAACTACGAAATGAAGGTTTGGAAACCCTGGAGGCCTTGGCGCAAGTTGACAATGAAATACTTTCTCAAATACAACGACGACCAGGTTTTAACATCGTAGCACAAGATCTTAGGATTAGAGCGCAGACTCTTATCCAAGGACGTTGTGGTAATCTCAGCGCAAGTAGGTTGTCTGCACCGGGTGATTCCTCCTTAGCAGCATGGCCAGAATCTTCTGACACGCCGAATTCGACGCGAGTTTTCATGCACATCTCTTACGATTTCGCTGATGACCGAATAAACGGATTAGCAGCTCACGTTACAAACAGGCGTTCAACACATAGAATTCGCCATCGAAATAATCGGACTGAGGAAAGGAGTAGTTCTACAGAATGGACGCAAATAGATGACAACTATTCAAGAACTATATCCCAATTCCTTCTTCAAGATCCAGGTGGTGATGAAAATTCCGAGCGAGAGATGATTGAATGTTTCTTGGACAGACTCAGTCAAGAAATCATCGAAATCAATGGACAGAGCAACAACCCGATCGCTGTACATATTTATTTCCAGTCAGAGATTGATTGTCGCTATCTGATGGATGCATGCAGGAGGGCTGGCACAGCATCACTTCGCAGACTAAACAACTTACTCGGTTTGCGTCGTGGCTTAGGCGAGGATGTCGCATTTTCTTGTGTTATACCTGACGTGCGGATGCGGTTTTCCCTTCCTTTTGTAGCAGGAAATCTCTACGCACTAACACAGGTTTCGAACTTCGCAGAACTTGTTGGTAGGAGTAATTTCGACGATGATGCTTTTGATTGGACTTTCCGACCCTGCGATTACAACCAAGCATTGAATTTAGGCGAATTGTTTCAAGGTAAAGATCACAATTTGGAGTATCTAGGGCTTGATGGAACCGACAATGCAGTTCGATTCCAAAATGGCCGTGATCGGGCATGGGCTGAAACGGGTGGTATTCCGCCTCGTTTCTTTTGGCAGTTGTGGGGCCGGCTTAACGAACATGGTCAGGAAATTGGACAGAGTTACAGTAATGAAGA
>JBMZTB010000180.1:0-2338 GCA_049623485.1 Candidatus Poseidoniaceae archaeon | reverse complement strand
GCGGATTGAGGATGACCTCTGGATAAATTTCTGGGATTACATCATCCATATTTCTTCCTCAACTAAACGCATGTATTGCTTCGGAGAATGTGTCCACAAACCTGCGGATATCTTCCTCTGTGTTGTAGAAATATGCAGAGGCCCTTAATGAGCCATTGTATCCTTTATCGTTGAACCATGAATGTACACAATGTTGTCCAGAACGAACCATGACTCCAGAAACTTCATCCAACAGGAGTGCAATGTCGTGAGATGGCAATTTGTCATCTAATAATAATGAACAGATTCCGCCTCGCTTTGATGGATCTTCAGGCCCGATAATTGAAACCCCAGGTAAATCTTTGACACCTTCTGACATGATTTTATTGAGAGATTGTTCATGTGCATGGATCTCATTCATATCCATGTTTGTCAGGTAGTCAATGGCAGCACCTGTTGCCATCATGCCCGCAAAATGACCGAGACCTCCTTCAAATTTGGAAGGAGGTTTTGCCCATTCTAATGATTCATATGTTGAGGTCTTAACAGTCTGGCCACCCGATTGAATGGTTCTCATACTTTCAAGCAGTTCGGTCTTACCCCACAGGCCACCCATGCCAGATGGTCCGAGCATTTTATGGATTGAAAAAGAGTAGAAATCAATTCCTAAGTCTTGTACATCGACGCTCATATGCGGTGCTGATTGCGCTCCATCTATTGATACAAGTGCGCCGTAATCTTTTGCAATTTTGGTGATGTCTTTGACAGGAATTTCGACGCCATCAAGGTTCCCTACGTGACTCATTGATACCATCTTCAGTTTGTTCCCAGCGTTAGCACACGCTTCTTCAAAGGATTCCAAATTAAACGTGTTGTCAGTGTTTGAGCGAACAACCCGATGATCGATGCCTTGTTCTTGCTCAAGCTGAAGCCATGGTACGAGATTCGAATTGTGTTCCCTATCTGTTGTTAGTACCACATCTCCTTTGTTCCAATCGAGACCCTTTGCAATCTGATTAAGGCTGTGAGTTGCATTTCGTGTGAAAACAATTTCATTAACTGAAGGCGATGAAAAAAAGGCAGATAACTTCTTTCTTGATTGTGAAATTGTTTTCGATACATGAGTTCCATATCTGTGGACAGACCTGCCGCCACATCCAGGTGTATTGATGTAGTAATCTTGTATTGCATCAATAACAGATTGAGGTTTTAGTGTTACACAAGCATTGTCCAAATATGCGACTGGATCTTCTCGCATCAGTGCTGGAAAGTCCTTACGAAATTGTTTCATCATCATCACCACGCTTCTTCATCTGGAGCAACTTCAGCCATGATGACTTTACTTAGAAGGTCCTCTTCTGCAGAGGCAGCGGCTTTAGTTCGAACAAGAGTTTCTGTGCCTAACATTCTTTGTGGGAACCAAATGGTCCACATTAGAAGCGGTATACAAGCAACGGAAAGAAGAAAGTAAACTGCGATCAGAATTGTCTGTTGAGACATTCTCTCAGCTACAAAGTGCGCTCCACTCCAAGAACTTACTATTGCTAATCCACACCATGTGAGGCATATGGTCGTCCATGCTTTGAGCGAATGTTCAGCCATTTCAGCTTCCATCATTCTGACATCTTCATGCAAATGATTGGTTTCAACATGGAGGTCTCTCGTTTCAGTGACCGCTTTGATGAAGAAATAAAGAAAGAAGATACAAACCAACGATACAAGTAATCCACCCATCATCTCCGACAATTCAAATTCAAACGGGAAGAGTTTATTCTCTACATGGAATAAGATTTGAGAGAGACCAAATCCGCCCCAAATCAACATCAATGTAATACTATGAGTTCTCATTATCGGGAACAGACGAAGCAATTGATAGAGGAACCAGCCCCAACAAACAATTGACAAAATCATCTGAAAATACGCTGTGGCTCCAGATTGTTGTAGACCTTCTAAGCCGGATAACTGAGCATCTCCTCCATTGAGAATTTCCCCATTAAACGTTCCAAGAATAATCGCAAGTACACCTGCCATAATCGTGATGAAATGCTGTTTGTTCCATTCAGCACGGATCAACTTCCATTGGAACATAATTTCTTTTCGAACAGTGAATATCATTGGATGAAAGTCAAAGAATTTTTGTTGAATTTCAATATCGGAAAGCCTGAATGGTAAAGCGTTGTGATTGGGGTCCAATACATCGTTTACCTCACCGCCCATGTACAAGCCAAGAGGTTCCCCTTTGAGTTTGTTGCGCTTCCTGTTATTCCAAGGGAGAGCGTTAAACGGTGATGGTGTTTGGGTCGGCTTGCGAGCCGAGATCGCATAGCCTGGTAGTGCGCGCGACTGGAAATCGCGTGGG
>JBMZTB010000179.1:0-2414 GCA_049623485.1 Candidatus Poseidoniaceae archaeon | reverse complement strand
TCCATCATAGCACTACTATATTCACTTGGAACATAGGTGTCTTGTTGGAATATTCGATTTAGCCCAACACACGTCGGATCCAATCTTGCTTTTCAGGGTTGTATGAGAATTCCAAACCAACTACTTCATCAATATTCGAAATCAAATCACTAACCCATTCCGAAAGTTGGTTGGAGGTTATGTTGCATTGCCCATCGGCTTCGAGTTTACTTAGGTTGACAACAAGAACTTTTTCGAATTGTCTTCTGTCGAGTCCTAATTTTTGTGGGATTTGTTCGCTGTTTGGGGTTGAAGTTGCGAGCATAACGATGATCGAGTTCGTGATGTTGCTTTTCCCAAAATCTACCGGGTAGTACTTCTCAAACTTAAGCTCACTCTTTCTTTCATGCCCTCTCTCCCACCCCTGGCTCACTGTAGCGTCAAAGACGATGAATCTCGACTCCTTCGTGTCGTATTTCAAGAACATCGTGGCGTCAGAGGTCAACGCCCCGTTTTTCTTTGCCCATTCCCCATTTCTCTTCTCCGTCATTCCGTGTTCTTCGGGGTAAAGAACCGATCCCTCAGAAATCGAAAATGGTGGTTTTGCTGTACTGATCTGTAAGGCATCGTTGAGCAGACGCTCCCACGGAGGTGCGTAAGAGATGGGGTTGATTTTACTATCACTATCTTTTGAAATTAACATCTCTTGAAGTGTTTCTGGGGTGTCAAATGAAGGCCATTCTTGAAGAGGAGTTTCAGGAAGTGGAGCGCCCTTCCGATTTCTAACAGCCTCACGAAACATGAATGCGACGGTTCTGCACCAATGCATTCGCTGCAAGGTCATGGAAACTTCAATTTCTGAGACCAAGCGAGCGTCTTTCAAACCATCATTGACAAACAATTCACGAATTTGTCGGCCGTTAAGATTGTCTAGGATTTGTACAATTTCATTCGCAGAGGTAGATGATGACTCTTGCTTGAACCATGTTTGAAAGCGGTTGGTGAACGTCTCTGGATGGGAAACGAGAACCGGGCCGCTTTCGAGGAGCGAGAGTATTTTTGCGATTGATCGTTGGATATTTCTTGCATCGAAAGAGAAAGAGTACATTTGATTTCCAGAGTTCTGTGAAAGAACCAGCGTTTCAGAATTATTTTTTTGACTGCTGTATGGAAGTTCAACCCCTTCTTCCTCTCCTTGAACAAATATGGTAATTTTCCCTAATGCCTTGGTAGTCGCACGAAGCTCGTTTCTATCTTCACCTACAACTTGGAGAAGTTTGCTTGGCTTCAACCGTAGTTCTTCTCCTTCCCAATTGAACGAAAATGACACATTTGAACGAATGTCATTGGAGTGATGTTCTAACTGATTTAGAACTTTGTTAATCTGAGCAGATATCAGTCTCATGGCTTTATTGTCTTCCATTTCTCGACCACTTCGATGCAAGCGGGTGAGTTTGAAATCAATTCCCAGTCTGGCCGGGATTTTTCGCTCAAGTTCGGTTACTGGAGGGATGTTGATATTCAACTCAGCCATCAAATGAAGGGTGTCTTGGCCAAAAAAATCTTGGATGTATGTGTCATGTTGATCTTGAAGTGCATCAGAGACTGTTTTCAGTCTGATGCTTTCTTCTTCGCACACTTGAAAGTGAGAGACACCTATCTCGGCAAGTTGTCTGTAGAATATCTTGTTTCCACCCGCAAAGAGCAATCGTTTACTTCCGTTGTGTGAAGTGATAATCTCGTTCAAAGAACTGGTGTTGTCCAGAGGACGCAATTCTCCTTTCGGCCCACTCATACTTTCAATTGAATGAAGAGGATGTTCATTTCGATGCGTTATCCAATGGCTTAGGGCCTCAAAAGCGCCATCCATTTCTTCGGAGTAACCTCTCGTTGGTTCTTCAGGAACGGTATTTACCAGGAGTTGAAAGCTCTCCTCATCACGTTCCATGACATCCAAATAGATCCACTCCAGATTGAGACGATTCGCCCATTGAGAACGACTGAGGTTGTAAATGTACATTGCCGGCTGTTGAACGTCTTCATGAATTGTCGGATTCGGTTCTACCATCATTGGAGGCGCAGTTTCACTGCTGGTGGATGCTGATGGCTGCGCCATAGGAATCACTTTTCCATCAATTTGGTCTGCAGTCGATGGAGGCTTTGAAGAGAAAGCGATAAACCATTGCCACAACCTCAACAAAGGTCCCATAATCCAACCTAAGGTTGCTTGATAATGACCCTTTGCCAACAAAAGCATCACGCCAGGAACATGAATGTGGCGTTCCAGATGAATGGACTGGTGAGCAAACCAATGAAGACTACAAAACATCGTACAAGTGTTGTGTTTCGGATGCGCGTTAACTCGGCACGAATACCGCGATCTTCCCATTCGTTATGGTAGACGCCAAGGTAAGCATACCGTTCTGCCAATTCTG
>JBMZTB010000178.1:0-2458 GCA_049623485.1 Candidatus Poseidoniaceae archaeon | reverse complement strand
CCAAAGCATCAAAACCTAACCTACAAACCGAGAATTCATGGAGGCAGACCTAGAGGTCGTGGCTGCGTGGGAATCACTGCGAGAGCATTGGTTGATTCCAACCACTGGAAAAAAGGCCCCAATGAATCTGTTTTACAACTTTCTTCGCCTTTCTGTCGTTCCTATTTTTCGATTTATGATCCGTCTAAGAGTTCGTGGAGATTCAAACATTCCAAGAAAAGGTTCTGTTATCTTGGCGGCGAACCACCTGTCCCACGTTGACCCTATTCTTGTGATTCTTTCATCTCGAAGGACAACGCATTATCTTGCAAAAGATGGCCACTTCAAGAAAGCATGGACTCGCTTTGTGATGAAGAGCACTGGACAAATTGAGACACAACGCGAGAGTGGTGGTTTGGATGCTCTTTCCAGTGCAGCTGATGTTCTCGATCAAGGTCGTGCTCTGGGAATCTTTCCAGAAGGAACACGTTCAAAGCGTGAGGAAGCACCATTCTTACTGCCTGGTAAAACTGGAGTGGCTCGACTTGCTGCTTCTTATCCACATACTGTCGTCATTCCAATTGCGATTATTGGAAGTCGAGATATGATGAAGCCGCAAGCACACAAACTTCCAAGATTGCACCGTCCTGTGGATTTCAATGCAGGAAAAGGAATCACCTGGTACCAATGGCTTGTTGATTCGAATGGTGGAAACCAGACTGCGGAATCATTGCATCAACTTTCAATGAAAGAAGAACATGAGATACGAAGTGAATTAGCATCACTTTATCGTACGTTTACTGACCAATTAATGGGAAGCATACAGGGTTTAGGCGCTCCTTAGTTGGAGGTAACCCTCAAGGGCTTCCATCACTGGAACATGGTTGGTGGAATCATGGACGAGTATCTCAAACTGATGCAACATATCCTCGATGAAGGTGTTGAAAAGCAAGACCGAACTGGAACAGGTACACTTTCTGTGTTTGGATATCAGATGAGATTTGACCTGCAAAAAGGATTCCCAATGGTGACAACAAAGAAACTTCATCTTCGTTCAATCGTCCATGAACTGCTTTGGTTCATTAAGGGCGATACAAACGTGCAGTACATTCAGGAAAATGGAGTTCGTATATGGAATGAATGGGCTGATGAAAACGGTGACCTTGGACCTGTTTATGGAAAACAATGGCGTAAATGGGAATCCAAGGATGGACGTATTATCGATCAACTCGAACAAGCTATTGACCAAATCAAGAACAATCCAAACAGTCGTAGAATCATTGTTTCTGCTTGGAATGTTGGTGAACTGGATGAGATGGCATTGATGCCATGTCATGCGTTTTTCCAATTCCATGTGGCTGATGGAAGACTCAACTGTCAATTGTATCAACGAAGTGCAGATGTCTTCTTGGGTGTTCCATTCAATATTGCATCCTATGCATTACTCACCCATATGATGGCTCAAGTGTGCGGACTAGAGGCAGGAACGTTTGTCCATACTCTAGGCGATGCTCATCTGTACATGAACCATCTTGATCAGGCGAGAGAGCAAGTAAGTAGGGAACCACTTGCATTGCCAACAATCAAACTCGATTCAACGATTACAAACATTGATGATTTCACCTTTGAAAGTCTCGAAGTCATTGGATACGAACATCACCCCCACATCTCAGCTCCAATCTCGGTGTGAATTTCATGAAGCGAAAGATGATTCTTGCAATGGATCTTGACGGATGCATTGGCAAGGATGATGGCTTGCCATGGAGGCTTCGTGAGGATATGCTTCGATTCAAGCGATTGACTGTTGGAGAAGGACATAATGCAGTCTTGATGGGAAGAACCACTTGGGAGAGTCTTCCAGAAGCCTATCGGCCTCTTGACAATCGATTGAATATCGTTGTAACCCGAAATCAGGAATATGACCTTGAGGGAGTAAGTGTTTCTTATTCTATAGAAAAGGGATTGCTCGTTGCAGAAGAGAATGATTCAGAAATTTGCTGGATTATTGGTGGGGCAAATGTGTATGAGCAATGCAGAGAACTTGTTGAAGAAATTCATGTAACGATGGTTGAAACAAATCAATCGGGGGAAATACGTGTTGGACTCTTTAGCGAGAACGAGTGGGAAAAAGAGATTGTTGAAACTGTTCCTGCTGATGACAAGAACGAACATCAAACAACGTACATGATTCTTCGAAGAAAATCATGATCCATCGTATTCTGTCACTCGGATGCCAAGCCTACCTTGTCGAGCAGGACGTTGCATAATTCGCTCAACTTTCTTGTCAAATGCTGCTTGAAGATCAATTTTCATTGCAAGGGAATGCCCCATCAGGAGAATAAGAACATCTGCCATCTCTTCTGCAACTTCTTCAATGGGTTTGTTTTTGGTAACGGCTGCTGCAAGTTCACCTAATTCTTCGACTGTTAATGCAATTCTATATCCCATATCATGACCGTTGTTTCCAGCGAAGTCATGT
>JBMZTB010000177.1:0-2460 GCA_049623485.1 Candidatus Poseidoniaceae archaeon | reverse complement strand
ATGAAGCCCCAAAGAAAGGCATCAATTTAATCGAAGATGAGAATTCGATTCAAATCGGTTCAACATTTGAATTACATCCGTCTGTATACGGTTGGTTTTCAAATCAAAAATCAGTGAAAGTCAAAGATCGAGATGCATATCTAACAAAGGCACTGAATGTTGGCTTACTTTCACTTTGGCAGGGTCGTGTAGCTCATGCATTAAACCAATTCAAGGATGAAATGCAATCTGAATTAGAGTTAGTCCAGATGTATGCAGATTCTTTACAAGAGAGGCTTGAGAAAGATAACAAGTACAAAACAGATCAAGAAGTAACTGTTGCTGATGCACTCAAAGCATATATTTCCGAAAAGAAGTATAGTGATACCGTTGATGTCACTGGAACTGAACAAGAAGGAGATAGGAACAAAACCGGTGACGTCCTTGCGATAGTAAAAGATGGTAGGGCATCGGGAAATCTAGGTATTGAAGTTAAGTTTGCTAAATCATATGGATTAGGCGACCCCAAAAAAGGTTCAGGAGATGGGGGGAGAAAGAAAGGGCAAGATAATTTCAGATCGAAGGGTGATACCGCTGTTTCTCAGATTCTTGAGACGCGTAGCAACCGAGAATCGATGTTAGCAATTTTTGTTGTGGATGAACATTTGAACCCAATTGAAGGGCCGCCTGTTCGATTCTATCCTGCATATTCAGGATTTATTGTAAAGGTGGATACACTTTCAAATGACTTCTTGGCCTTAGAAATATGTTATGAGATTGCACGTCAAATGACACTTTCTTCTCGATCACTGGATGGAATGGATTTCGATATTATTGAATTCCTTCTTCGTGATTTGGCTATGGTTTTAGCTCGACAGAACTACCTTAAGGATGCAGGTAAAACAATCATGACACAAATCGTAAAATCTCATAATGCGAACGTTAAGGTTGTTTCAGATCAAGTTGCTCTTTTCGATGCAGAGTTAAGTGCTCTAAGGACTTCGATTGAAAATACGATTGACATATTGGAGACATTTTTCAAAAAGGGAGAACTCACCGCCTCTGAAATGTTCTCAACATACGTCCGAGATCAAGAAAGTAAGGAATGGGCGAGTGTCAAAGCAGAAAGAGGATCTTGGGCTAAGAAGTTGGATGCACGACTTCAAGTCGAAATCGAAGGAGCAGATTCTGAATCAACGGAAACCGAACCTTCAGATGAGTCTTAACTCCAATCAAAGAATCCTTGGCCAGACTTCTTTCCTAACTGGCCTTTCTCAACCATTTCTTCGAGAAGTGGATGAGGTGCGTAACGGTCATCATTGAACGATCGTTGTAGATTGAGGAGAATATCTCTCCTCACATCGAGGCCTACTAGATCTGTAAGTTTGAGTGGTCCCATTGGATGTTTGTATCCGAGAACCATGGCCTTGTCGATGTCTTCTGCGCTTGCAACACCGTCAGCGAGCATGCGTATGGCTTCGTTTCCTAATACGACGCCAAGTCTGCTTGTTGCGAATCCTGGGACATCTTTGACGAGGATGGTTGTTTTCTTCATCGCCTCCCCAGCTGCTTGAGCCATGGCAATGGTTTCCTCACTGGTTCCTTCATGACGAACCAATTCAAGAAGTTCCATGATTGGAACTGGATTGAAGAAATGCATTCCAATGACCTTGTCGCCACGGTTTGTTGCCTTTGCAATGCTTGCGATTGAGAGCGAGGATGTGTTTGTTCCAAGGATTGCATGAGGTGGAGCCATTGCATCGAGTTGTTCAAAGATTGAAGCTTTGAGTTCTGGAATTTCAGGAACGGCTTCGATAACAAGATCTGCATATTGCACTGCTGCTTGCATATCTGATTCAGCACGAAGGTTTGCAGCCCATGCTTCTTTTTGTTCTGCAGTAGTTTTGCCTCGAGCGATTCCTTTGTCCCAGAATGCATCGATACGTTGCATACCTCGTTCAAGTCCTTCTGGGAATGCATCAAAGAGTGCTGTTTTCCAACCTGCTTGAGCACATACTTGTGCAATACCTGCACCCATTGTTCCTGCACCGATTACAGCCACGCGTTCAATCGCCATGGATGATGCCAGATGGTTCAGATTCATCATGCTTCTCGCTCTGGGCGATGGCAACACCTCCTACAATGAGTACGAATGCTGCGAGAAGGGAGAGACCAAGCTGTTCATCGAGAAGCCACCAACCAGAAATGATTCCAAATGGTGGAACAAGATAGACGTAGAGCGCTGCTCTGTTCGCTCCGATGGTTTGGATGCCTTCTGCAAACCAGACGTACGAGATGACAGTAGAAAAGACCGCTAAGAAGATCAGGCTGATGACAATATCTTGGTTGAATGTAGGCATGCCACTATCGATGAGTTCGTATGCAGACCAAGGGGTGAGGATGAAGAATCCTACAACAGAAGCCCATACTGTCAGTTGAAGTGGTGTAAGGGGTTCAGTTGAATCAGATGTTGTTGTTGTC
>JBMZTB010000176.1:0-2464 GCA_049623485.1 Candidatus Poseidoniaceae archaeon | reverse complement strand
GGTAAAAATGAAGAAGAACAAAATGAGAAAAAAGTTAACTCAATACTGGATCGTTTTTCAATATGGTTTGAACGTAACATAGAAACAGCCCCAAATAAATGGATTTTTTGGCATCATCGTTGTTCAAAAAAGAGTTGTCAGCACACCTTAGAGAGTAAATTACCGAGGAGTCAGACTCCTGAGGCTGACGAGAAGTGCAAAATGTGTCAAGCGGAAGATAGTACGTTCTTGACAGTACCAGTTGTACGGCCACCAGGCTTCGCTCCTCTCGTCAACGAGACCAATGGTAGGATAGTGGACGCCGATAAAAGTGATAGTCAAATCTTCCGTAGTAATACCAAGTGGCCTACGGCAATCCAGGGCGATGAACCTGAGGATGAAATTGGCATAGGCAATATGAAAATTCGATTCCTCCGTCATAAGGAGTTGATTAACATCAATCCTGGACGTAGCGACATCGGTGATGAACAAGATACTGAATATGGGTTTGCATTCTGCAGGAAGTGCGGTGCACTAGAGCACGATAGACTTGCACAGGAACACCGTCGCCCTTATGCCATTCCCTTTAGTGATCTCAATTTTTCAGGCATAAATTCAAACACAGAACCCGGACGGCAGGCAACTGCAACATTCAATCAACTTCGAAAACAGAAATGTGACCATGAATCCGATTCATCGCACACAACAATAAGGGATAATGAAGGTGAGTCCTACAACAAGATTGTTTTGGGCCGTTTGTTTACGACTGATCTTATTGTTTTTCGAATTCCATGGAATACACTAAAATTTGTAGATATGGATCCACAACATAGCACAAAATACAATCCAAGCAATATGGCTGCAAAGACACTTCTTCGAGGTCTTTTGAATACAATCACAACCGACGAGTCTCTTGGACTCAACATAGAGGATTCCGATGTGGATGGAGACGTGAGAAGGTATCGAGATGGAACACAGGAAGGCTGGGATATTTTCATTTATGAGCGAAGCGACGGAGGAATTGGATTACTGAGTGCCTTATTTGAATCCTTCAAACGGATTGCTGAGGACTTTGATCCGAATCAAATTGAACAATCACCACTTTTGGGTAAACTTTGGCGAACACTTCGTGGAGATTCCTGTACTACACGAAGGCCAAATCAGAATGGAGAATATGTTACAGTCTATAGTCGACCATGCAAGACCATTTGTAGCGGATGCCTCTTAGATTATACTACACAATATATGGAGCATGAGTTAGATAGAACACTTGGTTTTCATCTCCTCGCTCATGCAATTTTCGATGAGGAATTTGAACGGCACGTAATTCCTTACATGGCTGATGACCAATTAAGTCTGTGTCAATTGATGACTAGAATTGAAATTCACAGTGATGCAGAACCAAATTACCTCGTGGATGAACTTGGTGAGGTTCGAGTTGGAGACTCTACAGGAATCGAATTAAGAAAGGTGGACTATATCGAATCAAATGCAACTCAGTATCGTATCCATTCGCCGTTACTGAAAACAAGCTCCTCAAACACTTTTATTCGCACCGACCTTTATCAGGAACCTACAAGGATACTGAATCAGTTGTCAAATCAACCAACCAATTTACTTCTGCAATTGATGGAAGGAGAGGCTGAGGATGAATGACTCTTGAAATTTCGGCATCCAAACTATGCAAGGCCCGTCTATGTGGTAAGTGGGCTTACCCTACTGGAAAGGCCGGAGGGTGGAGAAGCCCTTCTTCTAACACAACTAAAGCAATCCTTGATGGAAATCTTCGGCATGCAGTTATGGAATTTTATTTAAAATCAGTTGTTATGAAAAATTTACTACTTGACAAAGAAGAAGTTTTGGAAATGCTTGAGGATGATAAAATCAATGCATTGATATCATTTCTTGAAGAGAACCCAGAAAAATATCCTTCAGAACTAAAAATTGAATCTCAAAGAATGGCAAATAGACTAGCCAATGTAGTGGGTCAACTAAGTGCAGCACTAGCACAAAGTTTTGGGAAATTGGTGTCAGCGTATTCAGAATTAAAGATTGGGGGAAAAAGTATTCAGTTAAATCCATCATTTGTGTTGAATCATGGTGAGGTTGATGCTATTTTCGTTTACGAAAACAATGGAACTCGTAGTATTATCATTGTCGATTGGAAACGCAATCTAGGAGATGGTGCAGAAGAGTATTACACTTCGCAGTTGTTCACATACGCTCGTTGTTTAGTTGAAAGACCCGACTTGATAGATCTACATGATATTACTGCGGAGGAAATATTCGTTATGTTGGTCGAAATTGGTAACAATGAGAATCTAGAATTCAACCGAATTATCAAACGGTATAATAGAAAAAAACTCGTCGGAATTCTTGATTCTGCTTTGAAAAATATTGAGACGACCGAACCTCAAGCGGGTGGGCACTGCTCATCAAGGTGTCTTCATGCATTTAATTTCAAAAATCCTTGTCGAGCCTTTAC
>JBMZTB010000175.1:0-2479 GCA_049623485.1 Candidatus Poseidoniaceae archaeon | reverse complement strand
GATTGCATGCCCACCTGATCCGTCACCGTTGGTGAAATCTCCACCTTGAATCATGAAGTCATCGATGACTCTGTGGAATTTAGTTCCGTCATACTTGTCTTGACTGACGAGTTGTTTGAAATTTTCAGCGTGTGCTGGAGCATCATCAGGATAGAGTTCTATGACGATTGTTCCCTGTTTGTCAACGCCACCTTCGGACCAGGAGAGATTAAGTTCAATGGTATCTGTTGTCGTTGATTCAGTATTTGCAACCATAATGACTGCAAGAACGAGAATGAATCCCCCTAAGAGGGCAACGATACCAGCCATTGTCGGCCCTCCATTATTGAATAATTTAGGAATCACTGTTTCACTTATTCGCTTATCTTGCATTTCATTACGAAGTTTGTTGTAAAGTGCACTCGTTTTCTTGTCTTTTGGGTTTTTCTTGTAAGCTTCCCGCAAGAACATAGCTGCTTTTCGATAATCTGACTTTGAATCGCTGTTTTTAGCGATGTTCCAGAACGCTTCTCCAACAAGTCTTCCCGTCATAGCATCGCTTGCTTGGGGGTCTGCAAGGCGAAGAGTTTGCAACGCTCCCTCGTTTTTTCCCTTGGTGATTTCTTTGGCTGCTTTTTCCCATGCTTCTGCTAATGCTTCGTCCGCCATAACACAGCCGAATCGATTCCTTGTTTTGACCTTCACGGCCGTACATTCTTGAGGTAAACACGGCAACATGTTGAAGTGATGAAAGCGATGGGGACAGAATAAGAGGGCGCCGTCATCTCAAGACGTATGCCTTTGAGGAGATACAAGAGATGGATACCATCGTAAACGACTTCACCATCAACATAGCAACAGCAAACGGTACCGGTTCTCAATCTGCTAACTTAATCCTGCTTCAATCACTTTTTGATATGGGCGTTCCAGTCTCAGGAAAGAATCTATTCCCATCGAATATTTCTGGTCTGCCGACATGGTATATTGTGCGCTTATCAGAACAAGGATACCAAGCGCCGGGCGATCGTACCCATATTCAAGTTCTCGTTAACAAAGCAACATGGGAGGAAGATCTTGCTTCACTTGAGCCAGGATCAGTTGTTATCTGGAACACAGATTCCAAGATGCCAATGGATAGAACAGATGTCTTTTCGTATCCAGTACCTATGACAAAACTTGCTCGAACTCTCAGTCCAAAATTGGCAAAACTCGTTACGAACATCGTCTACGTGGGCGTACTTGCAGAGCTTCTAGGCATTACTGATGCTGCATTGCACAAGGCCGTTGCGGGTCAATTCAAAGGAAAGGCTTCAGCGATTGAACTCAACACCACTGCGCTAGAACTCGGAAGAAATCATGCTAGAGAGAATTTCACCAAAGGGGATCCATTCGTTGTTGAAGAGCGCCCAATTGAGCAAGATCGCTTCTTCTTTGAAGGGAATGAAGCAGTTGCTCTAGGTTGCATTTTCGGCGGAGTCCAACTCCTTGCATGGTACCCAATCACGCCATCATCAAGTCTGGCAGAAGGCATCATTGGTTGGATTCCAAGACTGCGTACGAACGACGAAGGCGAAGCCACCTGTGCAGTAATCCAAGCCGAAGACGAACTTGCTGCGGCTGGAATGGTCCTAGGAGCGGGATGGGCTGGAGGACGCGGTATGACCGCAACGTCTGGACCTGGGATTTCCCTCATGCAGGAATTCATTGGTTTGGCTTATTTCGCTGAGATACCATCTGTGTTCTGGGACGTAAACCGTGTAGGTCCTTCTACTGGATTGCCAACCCGAACTCAGCAATCCGATTTGGCTATGCTTTACGAAGGCAGTCATGGCGATACACAACACATCGTCATCATGCCAGGAACTGTCGAAGAATGCTTCGAATTTGGTTGGAGAGCATTCGATATTTCAGAACGATTCCAAACTCCAGTTTTTGGACTTTCTGACCTCGATCTTGGTATGAACCGCTGGGCTTGTGAAGGATTCACATATCCTGATACTCCGATGGATCGTGGAAAGACCATCAGGGAGCAAGATGTCTTTGAAGCAATGGAAAACTTCGGTCGATATCGTGATCTCGATGGAGATGGCATTCCTTACAGGACGCTTCCAGGAAGCGGAATGGCTCCTATCCTCTACAGAGGAACTGGACACAACCCTGACGGTGTTTACTCCGAAAAGCCTGATGATTATTTCAATCTCATGACACGTTTGAAGGATAAAATCAACGGAGCACGCGATGAACTTCCAGCGCCAATTCTCCGTGAAGAAGTAGAAGGGGACGTTGGCGTCATTTACTTTGGCAGTATGGAAAACACGATTCAAGAAATCGATGACATCCTTGAATCAACTGGGATGAAGGTCAGCCAATGCCGTGTTCGATCTCTTCCTCTACACAGTGAAGTTGAATCCTTTGTACGACGGCACAAAATCACAATTGTCCTTGAGATAAATCGTGATGGACAGCTCTGGGGAATTCTTCGACGAGAATTGCCAAACGA
>JBMZTB010000174.1:0-2499 GCA_049623485.1 Candidatus Poseidoniaceae archaeon | reverse complement strand
AAGCATTTGGTGAATGCCTTCTAAAAAAATCAACAAGTTTCGTAAAAGTTGATGTGCACACATCCTACAATGAAACCGTCCTGAAACGATGGACGAGTCCCCTCCCTCGTTTGATGAAAGTCTCTTCCCTAGCGTCTTACGGCATCGGTGAATACAATGTGAATGCGCTTTCAGATAAACACGATCGTGGGGCTGAATCGGAAATGTCGTTTTCTCCATCGGACAAAATAGAAGTAGCGATTCCAAAACAAGATTGGAAGAACGGGGGGACAATCTCCTCCGAAACCTTCTACATGGAATTCAATCCGGTTGAAGTTGCTAAACACAAAGATGAGAAGCGGGTCCTCGAAAATAACAAATTCATGAATCATATCATTTGGCCAATCGTTCGGCATAGTCCGGCAAAACGCTACCTTGGTACTTCTGGCTTTACGTTACAGTTCCTTCATGTCTACGAACATTATAACTCCGCTGATCAGAATGAAAATGAGTCTTTGTTAGCATGTTACGAGGTTCTTTGTAAATTCAAGAAAGTCTCTGAAGCAAAACCGGGGGCTAGTTTTCAACGAGTCCGTCGAACTTATGCAGGCCGATTTGGAAAATGTAAGGATGGCCGTCCGATTTCAATGAAGATGTCATGGTTCCCACCGAACAGAACTGCCACGCCTCAAATAGGATACATACCGGTTAAGGACGATTTTTATGTTAACCTCGAATCTGAGTTCAAACGCAATGCTTCTCTAAAGCCGTTGATTGTCGCACAGGACAAGCACAATTCATCGTTCGGAAAGATTGGGGTAAATTATCTCAGTACTGAAATCTACGGCTACATTGATTTTAGTCAGGGACTTGAGGAATTTCTCAAAAGTCAAGAGATTGAGGTGATAGGTGATTGGTATAAGTCATTGAAGGAATATTTTGATTCAAAATTTTGGGAGAATTTTGATCGTAAAGTGAATCTCTCTGAACAACGTGTAATTGAGTTAACAAATGTGGAATGGGCAGACGATATCTGGAAATCATTCATCGAAACAATCTCAGAGGTGATTGATGCTGATGAATTGCTCCAACGTTTCGATACTCTTCTTCGTACCGATCCATCAGGAGCATTGAAGGAATTAAGTGCCAAGAATCCAAAGGTAAATTTTCATCCTGCATTTGAAGCATTTGAAAAGGGTAAAAAGCAGAAAAATTTGAGCTCTTCTAAAAAGTTGAGATTCATTTCTGAGATATACAGAAACACATACCTGAAACCGACAATCATTTCCGATAGCGAGGTACAGTACTTGGGATGGCACCCCGGTGAAGATTTCAGGGTTCTCTCCACAAGATTCTCTGACAAATTGATAGGTAATGATACGAATATTCTCCAAAGAGACCAGCTATTGGTAAAGAACTCAGGAGATGTCGAAATCGAGCAGTTGAAAAGCGAGTATGCGAATGAGCAATTTATTGAAATTCCAAGCGCATGGAAAGAATCATTTGAGATATTCACCAACTTTGTTAACGAACGTGAAGGTTCTAACATGAAGCCGAAATTCATAGAAGAAAATATCGACGAAGAATCGAAATTATTCAACTCTAGGTTGCTTATTGGAACAAATGGTTGGGATATACGATGGGATGATAAAAATCTAATTTTCATCACGAGTAAATCGGAAAACCCTCACCTTAGAAACAAAGCTGAATGTCTCAAATTAGCCTGTGAAAAGTATATCAGAATTTTATTTTTTGATAAGGGTTCGAAACAAATCGTCGATGACTTCAACAAGCAAGTCTTTCAAACGTCGACAGTTTTCGGTAACCTGCAATCTTGGCATGAAACTCATGACGATACTGATGTTGATGCATATATCGCGAAATGCACCGAATCAGAAATCGTGAAACTATATGAGTCAATGCTGAGTAATTTGCGGGAAATTTGGAATCAGAGAGGCGCTGTAGTCCCTGGTTCAGATTCGGATAAACTGATGAGTATGCAATTGAATTTAAGGGAGTCTGAGAGGAATACACAAGACTTCGTGGAAACTAAATTTGAGAGGTTATTTGATGATTGGTATAGTGGGAAATCGATGGCACAAGATGAGCCAATGATGTTCTTGGAGCTTCCATGTTTGAGAAAAAACCTATTCTCCTCACATCGAGTTGGTAAACAGATGGTTACGGCAGGTTCCAGAAAGAAGCAGAGAAGAATGACTCACCACAAGTTGGACAAATTTTTCGGATCGCAAATCCAAGTTGGTACAGTCTTTGCTAGGATGCTGATGAATTTTGATAGTGGCCTAATTCGATTGAACGATCAGGGAAGATCGCTCAAGAACGATGTTATCAATAAAATCGCTTCTGGCGAAATTGAAATTCCAGCAGACAGTATTCTACTTGTCAGAGATGGTCTTCTCATACAAGGACGACCAAGTACGCTGAGGATTCATGTGTTCCATCTAGTGGCTATGGCTGCTGTCGAATCACTCCTTGATGAAGTTGAATGAGGCCGTTTGG
>JBMZTB010000173.1:0-2518 GCA_049623485.1 Candidatus Poseidoniaceae archaeon | reverse complement strand
AGGTCGGTGAATAAATTTCGTACACCATTTGCAAGTTTTCTACAGCGCTTCCAACGATTCTCAAGCCCTTCTTCTTCCAACTCGCGAAGTGCTGCTGCCCAACCCATTGCTAAGTTGATGGCAGGTGTCCATGGTGTTTGATCATCATCTCCTTTCTTGATTGCGGATACGAGGTCGAGATAATACACCGGATTTGAATCTCCTTGATTGCGAATGGTTTCCAATCGTTCAATAAAGTGCTCGTTAATCGCAATGGCAGCAATGCCACTTGGTCCAGCAGTGCATTTCTGAGCCCCCATCACAACAGCTTCAGCCCCCCATTCTGCTGGATGAACTGGTAGGCCTCCAACTGAAGTAATTCCATCGAGGATGAATGCTACATTGTATTCTTTGCACATTTGTGCTAACGATGCTGCATCTTGAGTAATTCCTGTACTTGTTTCGTTATGACAGATGAGGACTGCTTCATATGTGCCACGACCGAGTTGTTCTTCCAATTCCACGAAATCAAAACTCCGTCCCCAATCATATGCGATGTGTTTGACTTGACAATATTGTTTGCAAATTTGAGCAACTCTCTCTCCGAATTTACCATTGGTTGGGACCAGAACTCGATCATTTGGGCGGAATCGATTGGCAATAACCATCTCCATTGCGGCAGTACCACTTCCAGATACAGCGATGACTTTGTATCCATCTTCGCCCGACCACGATTGTGTTCCTCGAATTCGTTGCGAGGGTGTGAGATTGAATGCTGTTCGTAATCCTGCATTAAGATCAGCCATTACGTCTCTAAATTCAGTTCCTCGCGCCGTCATAACAGGTGTGGCCATTGCCTGTAAACACGCATCACTCATTCGAACAGGGCCAGGGACAAGAAAACAGTCGCCTTCGTGTGGCATAGTTGAATCCAGACGCGCACGGTTTTTGAACAACATCTATGATTTCTCCAACAAGAACGAATTTGCATGAATGCTATGTGCTAAAGAAGAGGAGTTCTAGCGAGAGTCATGTTGCGGATTGGACTTGCTATGTTGCAAGGTGCGCGACATGAGCATGAAGAAGCTCTCTTGGCTTCGGCAATGGATTTAGGGATTGAAATTGAAATCGTCTACCTTCGCACTTCAAACGACGTTGATGAAACAATCGATGCGCTTGTCCTCCCAGGCGGAGAATCCACAGCCATTCGAAAGGCATCCACCTCAGAAGGTTTGCTTGATGGAATCTACTCTTGGATGGATGATTTCACTGATCGACCAGTTCTTGGCACGTGTGCTGGTGCTATCCTTTTGGCCATGCCTGATGGTGATCGTGCTCCATTCATTCAAGCAGGAATTTCACGTAATGCGTGGGGGCGTCAACGCCAATCCTTCGAAACTCTATTGGCCGTTGATTTGCCTCTTCATGAGTCGTTGAATGTGAAAGTGGCTCGAACTGCTGATGAATTTGGACACACGCCTTTAGCAGTGGATGGCCAAACCGAGAATGAGGGCTCGGAGTTGTTTCCTGGTGTGTTTATCAGGGCGCCTCGTTTCGATACAGAATCAGTAACCTGCGAGGTGATTGCTCGGTTTGGTGATGAAATCGTGGGGGTTATCGACGGCTCAAAATGTGCTGTAACCTTCCATCCTGAACTGACAGGTGATCGACGTTTCCACACTTGGCTATTGCAACAAATCGTGAATCGGAGACCGACGAATTGAACAACAAGAGGGATGAGGGTTTACACATGGTCGTTCATCTTCCCATGATTTCAGAGGTTTTGCCTGCTGAGGAAGGTGAAGCCGAGGGATGTATTCAATGCCAGCAAGGGCGAAAACTTGTTCTGTTTGTAACTGGAAAATGTCATTGGGGATGCGATTATTGTCCACTTTCTGAAAACCGTAGAGAGTCTCCTGACATGTTTGCCAATGAACGCCGTTGCAGTACATGGGACGAAGTCATTGAAGAAGCAAACGCAATGAAGGCAACAGGGACTGGTATTACTGGGGGCGATCCAATGCTTGATCCTGAGCGTTCAGTGGAAGCCGTTACTCAACTCAAGAAGGCGTTTGGCCCTGAACATCATATTCACCTCTACACATCAATACCTTTCAAAGATGAATGGGTTGGAAAACTAGCTGAGGCTGGTTTAGATGAACTTCGATTCCATTTGCTTGATGGAACAACGAGGCAATACGAGGATGTGATTCGCTCAGCACATGATGCAGGCATCAATGTAGGAATTGAGTTGCCGTGTGAACCTGATAAGGAAGCCTCTTTGTTTTCGCTTCTCGATCAACTTGAAGAACTGCCTATTCAATTCATCAATCTTAATGAACTCGAGATTACGACTGGAAATCAAGAGAATATGGATGTTCGTGGTTTTAATCTCTCAAGCGGGCTATCAGCGGCTGCTGAAGGTTCTCTTGAACTTGGTCTTCGCTTGAAAGAGGCTTCGAAAGACAAGTCCTATCATCTCAAATTCTGCACTGCTTCTTACAAAGATGCTGGGCAACTGAGAGCACGTTTCCGTCGA
>JBMZTB010000172.1:0-2562 GCA_049623485.1 Candidatus Poseidoniaceae archaeon | reverse complement strand
TCGTGATATCTGCACCGCATTCTTTTGCCAATAGGCGGTATGGAAGGTCTGAGACTCCAGCCATAGGAGCAAGATAGAGAGGTCTTTCTTCACCCGCCCAAGGTTCAAAAGTGTCAAATCCAATAGAACTCATCATTCATCGCCTGTTGCCAACACTTCTTCGATCATGTCACCAACTCGTCGAATTCTTCGAAGAACCCGATCGAGTCGAGCAATGACGTTTTGCTTTGCTCCTTCAGGGGATTCCCCAATCATCCTGTAACCGAGTGGCAATCGTCCACCGAGTAAATTCAGAAGGAGCATTTGATCTGTTGAGGAAATTTCTCTCATCGTCGTCTCAACCACTTCAATCGTCAGTTTTCCCTTGGCTAAGGGTTTGAGCAGCGATGCATGTTGGCCTTCAGGAATCAATCTCATGAAGCCTCCTTTCTTTAACATCCAGTCTTCTCCACGGCGTTGATGCTGGGTGATCATAGCAGACCAGAGAGCCATCGGAAGCCGGTCAGTTCTAGGTATTCGTTCAACTAATCCACATGTTCTAAATCGTTCGAACATCCTTCCTAGACGTGCTTTTTGACCAGGTATTGCCTCATCAGCATCATCCAAGGAGATGGGAGTATTGGATTCGAGCAACATTTTGAACAACTGTTCAGAAATCGAACCTTCCTTCAATTCATCACCAGGACGTTCGCCTAACATTCCTAAATCGGCCATCCATTGAGTGAGAATACTTGCACCTGCCTCTTCATTTGGTGGGCGATAATCAACGATTGCAAGTGTAAGTAAGAGAGCAGACTCTTCTGGTAATTCGTTAGGTAAACGGTCTCCGGTTCGTTTCCAAAATGGACTCAATCGGTTCATTTTCTGTTCGATCATTATTCGATACTGTGCTGAACACAATTCCAAGGCTTGAATTAATCCTCCACCTCGAAGCATGTAACGTCTCCAGCCTTTTCCTTCATTTGCAAACGTAAGCAGACCTGAGTCAATGAGGCGGGTGAGATGATGATTCAAAGCAGCAGGTGTCATTGCCAATTCATCTGCAAGCATTTGAGCATCCCAGGACTTACTTGGATTTGGCAGAATGTGGTCACGAAGAAGTCGATGTATTGGTGATGCTGAACCATAATCTGCAGTAGCTTCTCCTTTTCTGCGAACAAAGCAGAAGGATTCTACCAGCCAACCTACCAACCGATCAATTGAGCGATCGCTCGTCGGCATCGGTATCTCGTCTAACCGAACATTGAGCATGGACCATCACATCCACCGATGGTCTTTGAAGACTGTGCATCAATTGTTTTCCAGAAAGCGGTTATTGAAGTCAACGTTGTCTTCCGTCATCCCATTGATATCGTAATCGTTCTGGGCGTTGGAATATTTCTGGTTCGATGTGAGGGCCAATCTCTAAACGATCTTGGCGAAGAATGCCTCTGCGTCGTAAGACCTTCACTGCGGAATGAACACTTGCCCGAGAACGTCCAATTCGTCGAGCAAGTTCTGCTTGTGTTCTTGGAGTTCCTTCCTCTAAAATATCATCAACAATCTGCTGTTGAACAGTGGACAAGCCGATGGGCAAGCTCGAAGCAACCATCTCTTGACTTGTCGACATTGTCTGTAGGATTTCAACTTGCGCAGGACCTCCTGCAAAGTAGCAGGTTCTTCCATTAACTGGCATGACGGTAATACTACTTTCATTTTGCAAAACGTCAAGGTGATGTCGAAGCGTCCCATTGGCGGCACTGAGTTCATGTTGAAGTTCACGATAACAGAGTCCAGGATGACGCTCAAGGGTACGTAAAACCCGTGTTCTAAACGGATGCTCCAATTGATGTCGCTTTGATGCAACGCCTCCGAAAGCGAATGCAGAGGCTGCAGTTGCAGCGGCTACAACACCTTGGGCTAACCCAGCAACTCCTCCTGCAGCACCTGCGATTCCCGCAGCGAGCCAAGGCCTCTGCCGAACCCATTGTGCAAGGAGTGCCATAGAATTCGGTTTGCTTTTTGGTATCTTAAACCATCGTCTCTTTGATTCTATGCGCCGATGATAGAACCTTTGTGGATTTTCATAAATGCAACAAGTGGTGAAAGCAACTTACCACATGTTTTTCCATGTTCAGAGAGTCGATATGTGACACGAATTGGCGGCCCTTCACTAACGCTGCGAACAACCAGATCTTCATCGACCAGATACCGTAATTTGTCAGAAAGGGTTCGTGAAGAGATGCCTTTCAGAAGGTGCTTCATTTCATTGAATCGTCGATCACCAGCGATGTAGAGCGTTGATAGAATCTCAATTGTCCATCGTGAGCCAAATACATCCAACGCCTCAACAGCAGCATCAACCTCCCAAGCAATATCGAATGGGCCTTGTACTGAATGATCTGAAAGCAATGTTCTAATCTGGCCTCCAGTTTGTATTGTTTCACCGATTTTATCGCTGATTGTTCTCAATTCTGTCGGCGGTAAAATCATAGGTGGCTCGGGCATATTCCAGGGGAAACATTAGGTATACTTGATTTCTTTTCAACACCGAATGAAACAACCGCCTTGTTGAATCATTTG
>JBMZTB010000171.1:0-2629 GCA_049623485.1 Candidatus Poseidoniaceae archaeon | reverse complement strand
GATAGGCGAATGAGGGAAATATTGCATCTCATTCGGGAAGAAGACCCTGAGGCAGAAATTCCGCATGATTCAATTCAAATAAAGTGGGACCATGAGTTGTTGCATAACCTAGGGGTGCTCATTCCTGCTCTCAAATTGCAGAGCAAGAAATCGATTGACACCCAACCACTCTACGAAGTTCCGGAGTCGGAGCGAAATTCGATTGAATTCTACAATCACGAACAAATGCTTGAACACGAGGAAAGGGAATATGAACCATTTTCGTGGCAATTTTCTGAAGATGAAATGTTCCCACCAACCAATGTCGAGACCTACCATGACCTTGATGGATGGGGCGCTGA
Organism: Candidatus Poseidoniaceae archaeon; assembly: GCA_049623485.1. Classification (GTDB taxonomy): domain Archaea; phylum Thermoplasmatota; class Poseidoniia; order Poseidoniales; family Poseidoniaceae; genus MGIIa-L2. The sequence goes on along the minus strand of JBMZTB010000171.1, from coordinate 2,288 downwards.
AGGGCGTAGACAGGAACATCCAGTTCCGTATGTCTCTCAGGACGGTATGTTCTCCCGTAACTTGACGGCGATGGATGTCCTGCGGTTGGAGGGAATTGAAACGTGGGCATGGTACTCACCCAAAGAAGCCAACAAAGAGTGGGGCATTTATGTCAGGGTTGATGCTCCAGAATTTATCGCAAGGACGATGTTTCAAGATTTGGAAGACCGACAAGATGCATGGTGGTTGGCAACATCGATTATCCTGCACCACGAATTTTTCCATTTCCTTTCACAGTATCACTGCGATCGGATTTCAACAACCTCTCCTCGCGAATTAAGATATGCAGGATACGATAACCATTGGATTAACAATCCAAAGAAGGTTCTTGAAGAGGCTGCAGCCAACGGTTATGCGTTCTCAAAATTACCGAAGGATGAGGAAATTCGTTCGTTGGCTCGCCAGTTCTTTGAATGGATGCCAGAGCCTTACAACAGATTTGAGGAGTTTCTACCGCCAACAGGTCCTGCCGTGGTGGCATATCAGCATGCAGTTCGAAAAAGTGTGGACCACACGACATTGGATGAATTGAACAAAACTTTGGACTCTGTCTTTAAACCAACACCAAAATTTCCCGTTCCGGTTTATTTTGTTAATAAAGCACCAAAGGGTCACCCCAGCGTTCGATTGCTGCAGTTCTCATCCATTGATTTTGGCCCGGATGTCCGCAAACGAATACGAAAGAACCGGGTTCCTCCTTCGGTGCTGAAGAAGCTGAAAAAAACCATTGAATCCTTGAGAGGAAACTCGTTCGACCACGTAAAACATCTGTTCGTGATGAATTCAAAATCTCATTTTGTCCAAAAAAATTTACCCTCAGCCTGGAGGGCGATTTACACCCAAGTTAAGGGCCGTTCTTCGTGGACCGTTGTCTTTCTTGGCGATCATGATGAATATGAACATTATCAGAAAGTGAAGGGCCTATGATTTGGCATTCTATGCCAACATTATCAAGTTCGCAAACACATTAGAATCATGTTTGCGATTTTTTGCAGATACTCACCTGCGGCACTGGTCATTCAGCCATTACAGGCGTCACTACCAAGTCTTGAATTTGATGAGGCTTGGGACAGCCGTGTCGCCTTTTGGTACTTTGTTGAGCGGGTCGTTGTAAAGCGTTGATTCGTTAATCTTGAAGGCTGTTTTGTGAAACTCATCGCTTTGTGTAGATCTACTCCACTGACAGACCCCTGCAATTCCATCGTAATCAAAACACAATACCCTCAAGTTAAGTTTTAGAATTTCCAATTCAATGGCTTTCTCGTCATATTCCATCTTTTTTGCAATGAAATCCTGATACATGGTTTCAATAGCGGCGGTTCTTGGTTGCACAGTGGTGTTTACAGTCGTCGGGGTGATAGTCGCCTTCATAGCATTCCATGCAGCTTTAGCAGCATCGTACGCAGCAAATTCAGTGGCATGCAGGTCGCGCCAATACGCAGATGCAGTGGGTGAAAGGTTGCAAATCCTGGACGTTGTTTGAGTGAATCTGAACCTAAAATCATCCTGTCTTTTCCGTGGCTTGTTCGTGTAGGCTGTCCTGACTGCTGCGGGGATGAGACTTTTTGAGAATTCGAGGAATGGAGGGGTGATTTTTACGGTAGCAATACCATCGACCTCTGCATTAAGGCCATTAGCAGTTAGGATCTGATATTCCAAAGTTGAATACTCATACTTGAGCTTCATCATGTCCTCACAAAGCGAGTAGGCCTCGTCTCGCCATGTCTCGGCTTGTGTGATTTCTGCTGCAGTAAGGCCGGGGTGATCACCTGGGTTAGGTGCAGCATAATACACCGTTCGAAGCCCCGTGATGTCAGCGCCGTGCTGATTTTCGAAATCCACGATGTCAAGTTTGACCTGAGCAAGTTGTGCAGCATCAAAGTCAAACCATTCTTGGGAAACTCTTTCTGAATTCCATTTGTCGTGCATCAGTTTTTCCACAAGGTATGTGGCTTCACAAGGGAAAATCTCTTCGATGAAAATGCGGTTGGGGTTACCAGTTTGGTGGTCCTTCACGCGCCCAATGGTCGTGCTGTCATTTTGAGCCATACCAATCTTGTAGAGCGTGGTTGGTGTTGATGTTCCAAGTTCGTATTGCCCAACGAGGTAAACCTCTCCCGGGTCAACGAGTTTATTAGCCATGAATGTTCATAATGACTATCTGTTATAATTCTCTCGCCTAGAGCCAATTACATATTCCGCCGGTACTGCCCACCGACGTTGAACAGCGCATCCGTGATTTGGCCGA
>JBMZTB010000170.1:0-2633 GCA_049623485.1 Candidatus Poseidoniaceae archaeon | reverse complement strand
GGCAAATTATTTGGGCTTGGGACGCCTGCTTCTCTTGCTCTAATCGCTCGATCGTCATGTCTTTGTTCTTGTTCTCGGCCAACACGCTTTGGACATCAGTTTGGAGAGCTTGTATTTCCATTTACATTTTTTGTTTGTCGGTGTTTGCACTTTGAGCCTATCTTGATTCATTCAAGATTTTTTCATGTGCCTTCTTCAGTTCGATGTTTTGTGACTCGACTTTGTGTAATTCTTACAGTTGAACCTCCAAGGTGCGCTATACATGTTGAGAATCCCGTAATTTAGTTTCTAGTTTTTATGTCTTGACAATAAGCATTTGAATCTACTCATCAGCTGCCTTCTTTTCGCTTTCTCTCAAATTCAATCTTTGCTAACTCTGCATTTCGCAGTCGCATTTCTTTGTATTGATCTTTTCAGATAATGATTTCTTTTCTGCCTGTGCTTCCTTAACCATATTGACCATCTGTTCGAAGTCGGACAGGAGTTTCTTGTTCTTCGATTTTTCAATCTCTAACTGGGACAGCAGTGACTTGTTTGATCTCTCAACCTACAAAAGTTTGTTCTCAATCTCAAGATACTTCGAGTTCATCGAATCCTAATTGTCTTTCCGTAAAGTGTCATTCTAGAATTGAAGTGACCTGACCTTTTACTCAAGATCTTAAATGGTTGACTCGTGCATCTATATGATACTGTTATTCGTGCCATTCTATTTATAGTTATCCTTCAGCTTGTCCAACTCGTTTGTTTGTTCCTAAAGATTCTATTTGAGCATACCCTCCTTTTTCTTGACCATGGTGAGTTGCCTCTGCAGATCCTCAGCATTGTTCTAACTCTCGTGGACTTCCAGTTCCAGTTCTGAGCTTTTCTGTCGTTCGGCGGCCAGGTCGGTTTTGAGCATTTTAACGAGCGTCTACAACTCGTCAATTTCTGTGATTTCCTTTTGCAACTGCTTGATTATGTCGTTTTTGTTCTGCAGCTCGATCTTGTGCTCATTGAATTGATCAATCTCCCATTGCATCCTCTGAATAGTCTCTTGGTATGAGTCACGTTGGGCCCGAACTTTCGTCAGCTTCACCCCATTCTCCCTTTCAATTTCCAATTCTTCTTCAAGCTGCAGATTTTTGTCCCTAAATTCAATCTGCTTCTCCTTGATCTGGTCCTGCAGCACTTAAATCTTCTGTTCCTTCAACTCGATCTCAAATTGCAACTACTGCTGCCGCTCACTCGCAATGTTCTCACTCTTCTTGTTGGCAACCTCCAACTCGCCGATTCTGGTAATCAATTGGTCCATCTCCATCTTGAGTATGCCAATGCGCTGCTTCTCGTCATCGTTGGCCTCCTTGAGGTTGAGGATCTCCTTCTGGTACTCGGTGTTCTACGCCTCCATAATGTCGACGCTGCCGAGGTACTCCTTGTCCATTTGATCGATCTGGGACTTGGCGTGCTTCGCCATTTTTAGACTCATCTGGCTTATCTTCATCTTCTCGGATTTTTCAAGTTCATCCTAGTTGCCGCCCTTGCTTGACGTTATGGCGTTTTGCGAGGCGTACATGCTCGCCAACTGCTGCCCGTCGATCTGACTGTGGTGGTCCGGAATTTGGCTCGAATTGAAATTTTACTGTTAGATCTTGTTCATGTTTTGGCTCTGGATTTTGAAGTCAGCCACGTTGGCACTCGCCCTCATTTACGGCGGCGATTGCAAGTCAGCCAGCGTCAAACTGTCATTACGTTGGGAGTCGCCCGTAATTTGACTGACGTCAAGGTCGGCAAAGTCTTTTTTGCAGAATCGCGGCAAGATGTCCTTAGTTATCTGCATGAGGTCATCCAGTACGACATCGTTCAGCTTCTCAGTGAAACTGCCGACAATTTGGTCGGAGATCTCGCAGTTGACGGCGATACCAAGCATCATTTGGAGCATCAGAAGCAGGTTCTCGATGTTCACGAATGACTTCTGGTTCACCTATTTGATACTGCACTATTCTATGTCTTTTTTCATGGTCTTGAGGCGCTCGACGAGCATCTCAAGGCATCCGAAAACTTCAAAGAACTCGACCTGCTCCTGCGAAGTGTTCTCGTCGTAGCCGTGCATCCGCTTGTAGAACTCTTTCAGGCCCGCGAGCACTTTCTTGAAGTTAGAATAGGATTGATATGAGTCGCTGTCATCATATTTGATTTGGTTTTTGTCAAAGACCTTCGCATCCATCATAGCGAGGGACTCAAAAATACTGATGCCATCCGCAAGGGCGGCGACAATATCAGCATCATTGTACTTGGGGATGTTCTTCTGGTCCAGGTAGTCAAACGTGGACAGGCCGTCGATCGTCGCCAGCCATTGCAGCAGGATGCGCGACTGCTGCAGCTGAGTGAATCCGTGCGTGCGCTACTTTATGTTGCTTGACATTTGTGTATTAAGGTTTCCAATATGGTCTTTCTCTGTTGATGATGTTGTCAGGTTGTGTGAACTGATTAATGTGATTGTTTTGTATTCTTTTCTTTTAGTATACTTATTATTTCGGTTTTATTTCGGTTTATTCTTACAAAATCCAATATTCCTGATTAAGTTTCAAATAATCAAGGTTATCTTAAACTAAATTATAAATTTTACATGGCTTTTCAAGCCCTAGGGGTTTTGG
>JBMZTB010000169.1:0-2716 GCA_049623485.1 Candidatus Poseidoniaceae archaeon | reverse complement strand
CTATGTCTAGGACACACTCTGCATAGCCTCCAGATTCTTCAATTCCCTATGTTTGATTCAAATTGTTAATCCTCCGCTAGATTCAAAGGGACAAAAAATATCCAATGGATTATGATTAAGGCCTCAACAATCGCCAATATTCCGCAAACTCGACCACACTTCGACCGAACTTCGACCGCATGTCGGTCGCGTTTCGGTCAACGTTCGCACAATGGCTCGACGGAGGTTGTTTAATGGTCAAAGTCGCCTCATTGAAAATTACAACTTCTGGTAAAAATGTTCGAGTTTCATGCGGAAAATACAGCAATTCCTTCTTGCCAAGCGTTTGGGCTGAAGCCATTCAGAATTCCATTCACCATCCTCTTCTTCTCAATCCAGAAGAAACGAGATTACCCAAACGAATCTTCCTATACCGCGGATTGGGTTTTCGTCTATCGCCGAACGAAACTGCAAGCCAGATAGATCAAGCAATTGTTGAGTTGCAAAGACCAAGGCAACAACCAGTTCAACAAATTCATTCAAATCCATCGCTTGGCTATATCCAAGCTCGAAGTCAAACAACTGGTTCTGCAATACCTGTTCAAACCTTTAATCGACAAGCTTCCTCAAACATCTCAAACGATACAATGGTGAAAATGCTCTTGAGTCTTGCAGAACAGAACTCACGCTCTAGAGAGGGAGACGAGTTCTACATCCTTCGAATCGCCACGAGTGAAGCCTTGGAGATCGCAAAACGGTGTGTAAGCAGAAACGTCCTCAAGACGAAAATATCTCGATACATCCCTCAAGACACCAAAATCGCTGTCGCAATTCGTGATGGAGGCCAATGTACCTACCATGACATGCATGGTCATCGATGCCCAGTAAAGAGCAACCTGCAGTACGATCACAGATTCTGGCCGTTCTCCCTAGGTGGAACTCAAGCAATGTGGAACTTAACGCTCAAGTGTGCAGAACACAATATTGAGGAGAGTAACAATGTCGACATACAGAAGGCATTGAAAGAAGCGATGGAGGTGTTTTTCCGATGATAGATGAGGAACCCGAACCAACGAAGGAATCACTGCAAGACTTGATCGAACGAAAAATTCCCTACGAACGTCGCAGAGTAAGTGATGCAAAGCAGGGTGCTCCCGTTCTTGTCCCTCGGGAGGGTAACGATGATGCGGAGTTTAGGCCGCCAGAGCCAACGTTCAGATTGGGTATTCGATACGATTCCAGAGATAACTACCAGAAGTTTGGGCATATTTCTCAGGACTACAGATACATCCTCACCGATGACGGAGACGTTTACCTCCTCATGGATGAGGAGTCATTGAACGTTCATTCCCACCACGAAAAGAACTTCAGGGATTACCAGCAAACAGCTCACCACTCAATCGATGCTCGTCGCTCAGATCTTGAGGTGTTGTTGGGAATGATTCTCGAGGGTGGTTTTGCGCCAAGTGCTCAAGCCAGGTTGATTCGTTGGTTGGTCTGTAGTAGGTTTGGTCTTGAGCCTGACGATCCCGAATCCAATGCATAAGCACTATATGGGGTCGTAATTAGAAGTTGATGATGAACGACGAGAAGATACCCTACACCGTTGCTGCAATGAAATCGTTTTTCGAACTTGAGTTCATTGATATCTCCAAGCATTTCGAATATACAGATTTCAACGGTAGGATGGAAGTTACAGAAGAAAGCCTACGTGTCGGAGACACACTTGCCAATATGCTTAGACTCAACAAAACCATGGAAATGCTAGAATACGATCCACATGTGGTTAGCAATAACATAGCAGCGGCAGATTTGAGGACTGCGAAACATTTGAGAGAAAAGTTGGTTGACGGTGGAAGGAAATTCTATCTCGAACGTGGAAGCGTTACTGAGTTTGCATCATACATTGACAAAGCAATCAATCATATCATTCAGAAACGAGAAGGAGTCAACAATCTACACTCCGAAGAATACGGCATAAACGAATTTACTACTATAAAGGAATCCATGAAAGCCAAGTTATCCATCTTCCCCAAGGAAGTGTATGGGACGCCAGATGCGATGTGGAAGGATTACCCTGTTGAAATCAAAACCGTCCCTGATATTCGCAATTTTGCAAATGATCGAAGAAGGCAAAGTAGCTCTTTGAATCAACTTGCCTTGTACCAAATCGCATCCAAGAATGTCAAGGGGTTTCTTGTGGTAATTTGCCGCGAGACTGGGCATAGTGCTTGTTTTGAAGCGACAGGCCACAATATCTCAGTGGCAAAGAAGAAATGGAGGAATTGGATGTCTCCATTCAGCCAAACATGCGAAGCGATACTCAAGGACATCAGTACGGACTCAAATACAATATCCGCTCGAACTTTACTAAGTACAATGATGTTTAAACAGCTAAATGGTGTTCCTCGAAAGGAAGAGGAAATTCAAGCCTTTGAGAAGTTAGCAAACCTCATTTCGCTACTCAATTCCAAATCTCGATCGGAATTAACAGAGGATGAGATCCAAGAACTCACTGACGAACATGATGAGTGGTTATCCTACATGTTTGACATGGCATTGTAGCAAAGGTGGCCTTATACTCGCTAGTCATATGATGGCAAAATTAAGTCAGCAGGGGCTTCATCCCACCTCTCAGGGTTCCATTTCTCGTTGTAAATTGGTGAATTCCGGTACTTATCTTCATACAACCACATGAGATGTTTTTCTGCAAGTTCGCACCTATCCTCAAGAAAAT
>JBMZTB010000168.1:0-2742 GCA_049623485.1 Candidatus Poseidoniaceae archaeon | reverse complement strand
GGATGTTCTTCCTTGATGCGCTTGAACAATGAACAATAATGATCAACATCCCATTCAGGATGAAGACCTCCAACCGAATGGACTTCATTGACAAAGGAGGAATACTTCTCAAGTTCCTCTAGATATGATTCAATTGAAAGAGCGTATGCATCTTCTGCCTTTGGCCCACGCCTAAATGCACAAAATCTGCATGCTAGGACACAAATGTTCGTTTGATTGATATGGACGTTTGAGTTAAAATAGGCATTATTTCCAAACATCGCTTCCTTGTGCAAGTTTGCTAAATGACCTAATTCGTTTAGATTAGAGGTGTCAAAGAGATTGCATCCATCAGTCACTGTGAGTTCCTGGTCTGAGAGAATTTTATCGACAATAATTTGCATTGATTCAGACCATTTTTCTGATTCAATAGATGCCTTTAGCCGTGGAAGCCAATCCTTTTTCCTATCCGCATCAACGACAGCGGATTTCCAACTGGACATATCCCATCCTCACGCTCATTCTTCATCAAGATGTGGATGTGTCCATAACTAACGTCGAACGTTGAAAAATCCTACATTGACCATGAATTTTCTAAATTCTTCAATCAAGAATACCGTTGATGCAACGAGTGTCAATACAAGCCAATCAAAGGACTCAAGAGAGGTGGTGCTGAGTAAGTTACCGAATTCAATATCGATCAATGGAATCGTACTCGTCGCAAAGTGTACAAAGACAAAGAGAAGGCTTGCTGAAATAAGGATTGCATAGTTGATCGCTTTGTTTGAAAACATACCTAATGTGAACAAACTGGTTTCTCCGGATCTGCAATTGAGAACGTTAAACAATTGATACACAATGAACACTGCAAACGTCATTGTTTGAGCCTGTGCGAACATATCATCTGCATAATTTTCCCAACCCTCAATTGCCGTCTTCTCAGCAAGTGTGAGATCATCAGGAGAGGTCTGAGCCATGCCAGAGATACAAGCATCTACATCAAAATTGACTTCTGAAGCAGACGTAAATGGAGCCAAGGAACACTTGTCATCTGTGATGACTCCGCCTCCAGAAAGGTAGAAAATGATGAGGGTTCCAATAACCATTACAGCACCTAAATAGAAAATGAGACTGATATCTCGAGAATTTGGCAACCCTTCATCCACAGGCCTTGGAGGTCTTGACATAACATTACCATGGCGCTTTTCAACACCTAGAGCTACTGCTGGTGGACCATCCATGAGAATATTAATGACTAGAATTTGTGTTGCTGTCAACGGTAAATTCCAGCCAAAGATAAACGTAGATATGACGATAAGGGCAACTGCTGCCACGTTTGTTGAGACTTGATAACGAACGAAGTTACGAATATTCTGATAGATTTTCCTTCCTTCTTCAATAGCGTGAACAATATTTGCAAAGTTATCATCCTGGAGAACCATATCTGCTGCATCTTTTGCGACATCAGTCCCAGCGATACCCATTGCAATACCTATGTTTGCTCCAGATAAAGCAGGGGCATCATTCACACCGTCTCCAGTCATGGCAACGATTTCACCCTTTTCTTGTAGAGAGGATACAATCCGCATTTTCTGATCGGGTGTGACTCTGGAAAAGATTGAACCTTCTACAGAAGAGGAGAGTTCTTCATCAGACATTTGCCGAAGTTCCTCTCCACTGACTGGGGATTCAGAATCTGAATTGATAGCGAGTTCTTTTCCAATTGCTGCTGCAGTTAGGTGATGATCTCCTGTAATCATTTTGACCTTGATACCAGCATCTTGACAAATCTTGATTGCGTCTCTCACCTCTGGACGAGGTGGATCCATAATACCAACAAGTCCCAAAAATATGAGACCATTTTCCACTGATTCAATATCTTCAATATCTTCATCTGGTTCTAATTTACGGGCTGCTAATGCTATGACTCGCATCGATTTTGAACCCATCGATTCGTTAACAATCTGGGCTTCTTCGAAATCAGTTTTCTCAATTGGTACAATATTTCCATTTTTGAATCGGTGACTCGTTATGGGTACAAAACCACCTGCTGCACCTTTAACAAATACCCACCTATCGCCTTCATACTCGTGGATTACAGACATTCTTTTTCGTTCTGTGTTAAAGAAGAATTCATGAATTCTCGGATGACGTTGAGCAAATTTTCCAATGTGACCATTCAACTTCCACCCGAGTACTGCACATGCAGAATCAGTCGGATCACCGATGGCTGACCATCTTCCTTCCACTTTCGAAATTTGAGAATTGTGACAGAGCGATAAACAAGCAGCTAGAAGTCTAAATGATTGGTCGCTTTGAAGAGATGACATTTCTTGATCAGACAACTCGCCGTCCTTTCCGATAAGGGTTCCTTTAGGACTAAAACCATCTCCACTGACATCAAATAAATGCTCGACGGTGTTTAGTTGGCGAACAGTCATTTCATTTTTCGTCAAAGTACCTGTTTTATCAGAACAGATTACCGTTGTAGAACCCAATGTTTCTACGGCTTTCATGCGCCGAATTATGGCCTTGTGACGTGCCATATTACGCATTCCTAATGCGAGGGTGATAACCAGAATAATCGGAAGTCCCTCAGGGACAATAGCGACAAATATCGCAATAGCGACAATAAACTGGTCAACAGCAACCTCCCAAAGACTTTCATTACCACCATAGGCAAGAAGCATCTTAATTGAAACCAAGAGAACCGCTACAATCAATGCTATGAAACCAAGAAATCTTCCTAATGATTCTAACTTC
>JBMZTB010000167.1:0-2749 GCA_049623485.1 Candidatus Poseidoniaceae archaeon | reverse complement strand
TGTGCCTGAAAATGAAAATCTTCATGATTGGATGACTGCTTTCGATTTCGTAACTACATTTGCTCGTCTTCATGGTCTGACTCGTGATGAAGCTAAATTAGAAGCAGAACGAGTCTTGGAATTCGTTGGATTATCGGATGTTATGCACAAGAAGATTGGACGTTATTCCAAAGGAATGCGGCAGAGGGCAAAGATAGCCCATGCATTGGTAAATGATCCTGATTTGATTATTCTTGATGAACCTCTACAAGGATGCGACCCACTGGCTCGAACAACCATCATGAACGTTATTCGTGAACTGGGACGAATGGGGCGCACTGTCCTGCTTAGCAGTCACATTCTTTCTGAGATCGAGCGTATCACCGAACAAATGGTGATTCTCCACCAAGGGCGATTACTTGCAATTGGAAACGTTCACGCAATTCGTGAACAATTGGACAATATTCCACATACCATTGAGATCGACTGTAAGGATGCAAAAGCACTTGCTAGAGATGTCCTCAATCTCGATTCAGTTCATGGATTGCAATTCCCGACTCCAACGAAGTTACGAATTTTTACTCATCATCTTGGAGAATTTCATAAGAACTTACCGAAAGTTGTTGTCGAAAATGGCCATGAAGTAATGACTATCAACAATCCAGATGATGATTTACAAACGATTCTTGGATATCTTACCGGAGGTTCTCGCTGATGGCTAAGGAGCGCGGTGAAACCATTTGGACTGCTCTCGACCGAAAGGCGACAGCCATTGCAGAATTCACAATGCGTCAATATCGAACCCGTATCTCAACATGGGTAGTCCTTGGGGTTGGCTTCCTGTCCATCTCCGTTATTTTATTGTTCTACATCGATGCTATGAACACTGAAATTGAAGCAATCGATAATGATGGTGATTCTTTCGATTCTGATGGGGATGGCTATGTCGATGGTCAAGAATTCAAATTAGGTACGGATATATTCAATGAATTTTCTCATCCTGGATTATTAGACCCTCCAATTGAACCCGAACCTGCTTCAATGTACATCAATGAAGACGACTATGATTGGGATTACTCAGATGCTCAGATTGTATCCACGGGGTATGATGATGATGGAGATTGTCGCGAAGGTCAATTGCTTGAAAGCCAAAAAGACACCAACAACGACGGAATCCCTTGCAATATTCGCATCGTCTACAATTCGCTAAACGGAGAATATGTCATCTATGCAGATGCTGGCGTAGACGAAGATCCAGATGAAGACCGATATGGAAAAGAAGCTCAACATAGAGCCTTTGTCCTGGCTATTGGTAAACTTGGTTTTGTCTTCTTGCTAAGTATTTTTATTCCCTTATTTTTAGCAACTGGACTCATTCGGGATGAAATGACTTCAGGTACGATGCACTACATGACAGCAAAACCAATCGCAAGAGGTGAAATTTTCCTCTATCGTATGCTCGGATATCTTGGAATTGTTTGGCCATATATGCTTGTGATGTGTCTCTTAATGGCCATCATATCGGGATTACTAGGGCCTGGTGATCAATTTTTCAGATTTTCAGATTTGGGCGTATGGTTTAGTGTTCTTATCGCCGCATTATTGGCAACACTCGTTTACGGAATGCTGTTTTCATTCCTTGGAGTTCTTTGGAAATACGGTATTATTCTCGCTTTACCGATTGCGGCATGGGAACTTGGAATGGCTCTTCTTTCAATGAGTGTCCCTGAATCTACCTTTTTGCGAATGTCGGTCGTCGGTTGGTCGATGAGCATCATCGACTCAGGAGCATTACTGGTTTGGCCAGATATGGATATGTTTACTCAGGCCGGATATTGGGCTGGTGGTTCCAATAGCGGAGAAACGTTCTTTGAAATTTCTGAATCGGATGCGTTGCCGGGTTATGGTGCACTTGAATGGGCTCAGAGCGACCTTGGTCTTGGCATGGGCCCATACCCAACAATCATAGTTTCAATAATCGTTCTTCTTGCGCAAGCAACTTTCTTTTGGTTCATTGGACAACTTGTATTCAAATCTAAAGAAATCGAATGAGGTGGTTTCATGGATTCATTTCAGGGCGATCTCTCTTCAATGTGGACACTACAACAGCGCCCCCCATTGCATCATTTGACATGGGATTGGTGGTGGTGGCTTGTCATGATCGAAGATCCAGACCATCCTGAGCCTGGAAAACAATTGATGGTCTTATGGTCAACAAAAGACAATGAAATGGTTCAAATTAATGATGTAAATTGGAATCCAACAGGGAAGCCAGGATTTGACAAAGATGGTGCTATTCGATTGGATGGTATGGTTTGCGCATGGTGGTTCGATGGCTCAGTTATGCATGATGAAATCATAAGTAAGGTCTGTGATATGATCGTTCTTCCAGCTTCTCATCCTTCTTGGCCATCTCCATCAAAGTCTCCTCTTGGTGGTGGTGCAGTTGTGCCTCTTCTTGACTCTGATTGCTCAATGGGTATGCTCGAAGATCGTTCCAAATTCTGGCTCAATCTTACTCTCGATGACAAGAGTCCAATCCAATCTGTTCGACTCGACTTAACTCCATGGAATCCTGCGATGTCCACTGCCCGTCAAGCCAATGCCACTTATGTTGCAAAAATGGGTTATGACATTCTACGCTTGCATGGAACGAAAGTATCAGGGATCATCGATGGTGAATCTGTAAACGGAACTGCGTATTTTCAGAAGGTATGTGTACAAGCTCCGAGTGTTCCATGGTACTGGGGAATGCTCCATTTTTCAGATG
>JBMZTB010000166.1:0-2800 GCA_049623485.1 Candidatus Poseidoniaceae archaeon | reverse complement strand
AATGGTTCGGTTTCATGTTGGGGGAAAAATGGATATGGGCAACTTGGAGATGGGGCCACAGCAACCCAAACTATTCCGAAACAAACCGCTTCACTAGGAATTGGAAGGACTGCCATTGCTCTTTCTTCTGGACACAATCACACTTGTGCTATTCTTGACAGTGGTCAAGTGTCGTGTTGGGGGTATGGAGAATATGGCCAATTAGGCCACGGAATGCCGCAAAATAAAACCACACCAACACCAACAGCCAGTCTTGGATTGGGTCGGACTGCTGTGGGCATATCCTCTGGAGGAGATCATACCTGTGCTATTCTGGATAATGTTTCTGTTTCATGTTGGGGAAGCAGTTCTTATGGCCAATTGAGCAGGTATCCGCAAGCTGGGCCGATTAGCAGTCCTGTTCCTGGATTTCCCTTCGGGCAAGGTCGCGAAATTGCAGTATCTGAGCGAGATTTGGACGGAGACAGCGTTTTGAACATCTTCGACAGTAGGCCTTACCCAATCATCATCGACGTTAATACCTCTTCTTGGTTGTTCTCACCAATTGAAGGACCTCACACAGGGGGAACCGAAATAACTGTTACAGGAAATGTTTCATGGTTTATCGAAAACTCACTGAATCTTACTGCACAGTTTGAAGGGTATGGTAATTCTCCTGTCACATTCGTCAATAATGCTTCAATGAAGTTTAATGCTCCAGTAGGGCCAACTCTGGGGGGCGTGGTAAAAGTCACGCTTGTGGCCCAGGGTACTTCTGAGAATGTGTTCAACTTCTCATTTACATTCCTGCCTGATTCTCTCTTAGATACTGATGGAGACGGAGTCTCGGATGATCTCGATGATTGCGTTAATGACTCAGGAAACTCAAGTCTTGATCGAATTGGCTGCCCAGATTTGGACGGAGACGGATACAGTGACTCTGGAGACGCCTTCCCATTGGATTCGAATGAATGGGAAGACACTGATGGAGACGGAAGTGGGGACAATGGCGATGCTTTCCCAAGCGATGCTAACGAAACTCTTGATTCAGATGGAGATGGAGTTGGAGATAATTCGGATGTGTTTCCTTTTGATGCAAATGAATCGATTGATACTGACAACGATGGTGTGGGAGATAATAGCGATGCATTCCCGTTCGATAGTAATGAAACTCTAGATTCAGATGGGGATGGAGTTGGCGATAATGCAGATGTTTTCCCGAATGATGCGAGTGAATATCTTGATTCCGATGATGATGGCGTTGGTGATAATACCGATGCGTTCCCAAATAACGCTAGTGAAACCATGGATTCGGATGAAGATGGCATAGGAGATAACGAAGATGAATATCCTTTCATTAACAACTTCTTGGATTCAGACGGCGATGAAGTGCCAGATTTGTTTGATGATTTCATTAATGATCCAACCCAGTGGAGTGATTTCGACGGCGATGGGTATGGTGATTTACTCGAAGGTAACAATTCTGACGCATTCATCAACAACGCATCACAGTGGTCCGACAGCGATGGCGACGGCTATGGGGACAATTGGGGTAATTCCTCATGGAACCTAACGCGGTTGTTCATCTGGCCTGGGCAATTTATCCCTGGTGCTGAACTTGCAGATCACTGCCCAACAGAGTACGGTAATTCGACTTTAGATGGCTTATTTGGTTGCCCTGATCAAGATGGAGATGGCATACCTGACATATACGATGATGTAAATGAAAATCCATCGAATTCTGAAAACCAATCAACTGGAACAAACGATTCAGAACAACTCGATTCAGATGGCGATGGAGTCGTGGATTTGTACGATGAATGCCCAAATACGATAGAAGGTGGTTATGTTGATATTGATGGTTGTCTTTTCGACCAGGATGGAGACGGAGTCGATGATCTCAAAGATGCTTGTCCTAATACTCAATTTGGTATTTCGGTCAATGTGAATGGTTGTGCAGTCGTCGCAGATGAAGAACAAAGTCTGCTCGATTCATTCAGGTCAGGAGACAGAGCTGTCGTCCTGCAAACTGTGGGGATTGGTGCTGTTTTAGTTGCTCTCTTTGGGTTCCTTCAAACCAATCTCGTGGCTGCGATATTACCTGATTCCTTCCGTTGGATTCGAGTATTGAAAGGAAATTCCAAACTTAACAAGGAAGAAATTCGCGAGTTGGAGTATCTACGGTCACTTGTACAGACATATTACCAAGACATCGAAATGTTGCAAGATGAATTGTATCAACTGAAATCGGAGTTGACGACTCGATATACGAACAGTGAAATCAAAAAGATAACCCGAGAGAAACTGAATACTCTGATTTCCGACCTCTTAGTAATGAATCTTGAGGAGTTGAATCGAATAGCACACAATGATGCTTATTTTGGACTGGGGGGGTCTCTCTCAACCAAAGAGCGCAATGAATATCTTGAGCAAGATGCTTTGATGCGTTTCGATGATGATGACGAATTAGATCAACCTCAAACAATCGAACCTGATGTTGCACAGAACGATTATCCCTCAAAAGAAATTGAAGGTCAAATTAACGAAAGTGATGGATATGAATATCTCGAGTATCCAAAAGACAGTGATACATGGTACTACAGAAATGATTCCTCTAAAGAATGGTCTTCGTGGGATAGGTAATCTAAGTTTGATTTGAACAATACCCTGCTGTAAGAATATTTTGGCTATATACAAGGGGTCTCCATAACACCCTTGCAAATAGATACAGCACATGCATGGGCTTACTATGGGCCATATACAACGCTAGCGTTGTATGTAACCCACCGAGAGCCCTCATGAATAAGCGGTTTGTGTACAA
>JBMZTB010000165.1:0-2806 GCA_049623485.1 Candidatus Poseidoniaceae archaeon | reverse complement strand
TTGGTATACGGTGTTTGTAAATTCGTAAACCAGCGTATTCATGGGGACCCCATGTGTAGAGGCAAATCCTTGAGAACATAGGCTCTCCCAAGATTCATTAAAATAATCAAATAACTGGCCTCGAGATATGAAGTCTTTAGGAGAAGTTGAAGAGAGTCTCGCAGAGAAAGCCGAACCGGTTCTCGGGTTCAAACCGTCTTCAAAATTCAAAAGGGGCCCAATTGGAATTCTCATTTACGTTGTTTGTGGGATTATTGCCTTCTTCTCATTAAGAAGTGCAGGTGTGTTTTAGGCATATCCACAAGGGTTTGTCCAAACACCCATGCAAACGAATATGGCGAATACATGGGGTCGCAGTCCGCCCTGTTCGTGCCTACCCAGAATACTACGGTGTAGCCCTGTGCATGCTTCCCGTAATGGGTGTCACCTGGTTCGTATTCCTCTTTGGAATGGCTGGAGGGGCGCTGACTCGGAAAACTTTGACGATAGATTACAAAAATGACTTGGTGATTCTATCTGAGGACCTCTACGGAATATGGCCATGGTTCTATGCCAATTCTGAGTCGATTGAGTTATCTAAAATTAAGTGCGTAAGAACCTTCGAAGCGGGGCGAGCAGCCCCTGGAGCAAATAAAGTAATAATCTGCACGGATGAGTATCTCAAAGGAGAGGGAGCTCTAAGACCTACCATGTTGTTCGTGAGAGGGAAATTTGATTCAAGGGAACTGGCTGAAAACTTGGGTGTGAAGTGGAAACCCAGACAAACAATCGAAAAAATGGATCTTTTTCACGACGAATGGTAGTAATTTTTCGATAATTTAATTTTGTGAAAAAAGTGATTCAATCTTATCGTACACTTGTTCTTCAATTGCAGCAATTTTCTTGACCAACTCATTTTCAGATGGTTTGTCTTCTTTCAAAATTGGCACCATAGAAGACCACACGCCTTCCCCCTTGATTCGAGAATAGATAGCTGCAGCAATGTGAGTCGCTATGAGAACATAACTCGCAGTTGCGGCAAACTCATGAATTCCAAGCGTTGCTCCCATCAACAATCCATCCTCGTCTTGGTATCCTTTTGCATACAATGCGGCGATCATCAATCCACTTAGTGGAAGGAGAATAAAGACTGCGTACATGGCTTTGTGCACTGTTCGAGCAAAGTAATAGTGAATGATATGAACCGGTTCTCGAGCGCCTAAGAAGGTCTTGAAACGCCTCATGTAGGAGTATCGTAAGAGAACAATAACCAGGAATATGATGGCAAAACTCACCTCGATGAGAAAGAGATGGTTGTCCTCAAGTTCGTCCAATTCTCCTACTTGTTTGAATATACCATACACATACAGAAGAATAAAACTCCAATGAACGGCCTTAGCAAGTCTGGTATGGGATTGTTGCACGGATGTTCCTCGAAATTCTAATTACTAAAGGTGATTCTTTTATGAACAGATTTATTTTTGCTTCTGCCCCTTGGTCTCAACATGCCAAACGAAGTACGTCTTGTCATCAAGAACCATTTCTGACTTGTAGACCATTCCGTGTCGACTCGGCTTGATGGTTCCATCGAAGGTGAATTGGAATTGAAGTGTTCCATCATCATTCGATTTGAGTAATCCCATTCCATCTTGGATCCCACCATACGGAACGGCTCCGAAGCGCTTCATATTCGCTTCAATATACGTCTCCTCAAACTTAGACTCAAAGTTCGGTGACATTTCCATGACGCGGATCGTTTCAGTACTCTTTGTTTTTCGATTGTATGCACAAACAGCGCTCTTCACAACGAATGGGTCTTCCCGTGTACCAGTTCCTGTTTTGAACGGCGGGGAAGCCGTCACATGTTCGGAACGAATTCCAACTCGTTCTTTTCGTCGCGTCAAAATGATTGGAACAACAATAATGAAAGCGAGAATAAGGAAGATGATTGGGAAACAAATTGGTTTGAACGGATTCTTAGTTTCCTCTGGAGCCTCTTCGTATTGGCGGAAGGAGTAACATTCACCATTGGATTCAATCTTTGGAACAGATGAACGGTTGTATGGATCGCCACCACATTCAATTTCGAATGAATCATTGAATCCATCACCATCGTCATCCAAGTCGGCTTCAAAGATTCCGAGCCGTGTTGCATTGTTTGCTAATCCATCAAGGTCGTAATCTTCAGCAATTGAGAGATTAAACGTAGTCATCATCGTCGCCCCAGTCAAGAAGTTCTGGGCTGTAACGGTGTACATTGTCAAGTTTGAAGCAACAACTGGTATGCCGTAGATGGTTCCATTTCCAGAAGAGGTTCTTGCGAGGCTTTCTCCACTAAAGATAAGACCGTATGGAAGTGGAGGTGAAATCGACCATGCATCAACTGTCATTCCTGTAATTGTTGGCATAACTGAGATATTGCGTTGTCCCTGAAGGAACTCAAATTCACCAGTACCGTAGATGACTGAGAGAACTTCGTTGAAGTCACATATTCCGTCTCCATCGCTGTCGACAGGCGTATCCATGGCATCCTTAGGGTCGGTTTGACCACAGTCATTTTCTTGCAGATCTGTCCAATTGTCGTTATCATCGTCCAAGTCTTCAATCAATCCCGTTGTCGATTCGCCCCATAACTCGTCAGGCATGCCATCGCCATCGGTGTCGAGATAGGCAGCAGCATCGTTCGGGAAGGCATCTGGACCTGCTTCACAGTAGTCGACTGGGAGGGCTGGTGCAGTTGGGCCATCGCAGACACCATCGCCATCTGTGTCCGCATCCCATGCATCGGTTCCGGTGTTGTTAGCATCGACGTATGCGCTTGTGTTGG
>JBMZTB010000164.1:0-2982 GCA_049623485.1 Candidatus Poseidoniaceae archaeon | reverse complement strand
CATTCCGATTGTTGGAGTCATCATCTATTTTGGATGGAAGAACGGTTGGCTTTGAGACTGATTTACCGCCAATCATTGGTTTTCAGTTATGAGATGGCAATTATCTCTTCCGCAAGCTCCTTTTCTTCATTCGTAAGAGTTTCCGGGTAAGCGATTGCAAATTTCGCAATGTCTCGTGCAAGGCTGCCAAGTTGCTTTAACTCAAGAAATAAGAATTTGCTTATCCGTCCAATCGGTATAGCATCTCTTGCTCCAAGGTATTTGTCTAACTCAAGATTTGTGGCGCTTCTAACATCCAAAAACACAGACAAATCACGTGTTTTATCTGCCAATCTTGGCCAGATTTCTGGAATCATTTTCTTTGACAATACACTGTGGATGCTTAATGTAACTTGATCAGGAATCGGGAATTGGTAGCTTCCCATTCTAGCGAGTGGTGATTGTCTATTGAGTTTATCATACGTATTGAACATGTGAGGTAACAAATCTTCAATGACTCTGATTTCTTCTTTTTGCGTGCCTGCATCTTCTACGACTATGTCCAAGCATCTCCGGGTAAGAGCGGCAAGTGCCTTCTGGATTTGTACCCGTTCTTTCTTGGGATACTTGTTCAAATTCTCGTACCAGGATCTTTTTCTGTACCTAATTGAAAACAAACGACTTATTGCTTCAGAGAACATACACTTAGCAAAGTAGGGACTAACCTGCCCGATAATTGGACCAGCTTCTAGTAAGTCTCGAATCCACCTAAGTTCAGATTGAGGATTTCCTTCTTTGATGACCTTCTTTCTTTGTCGGAGTAGCACGTAACCCGTATTAAACCAAATGAGTTTGGCTGAAATCTCCCTTGCTCTGTTGTGAAGTACGATATTGTTATCCTTGTTTTCCAGAAAAACTTCCGTGAACTTTTCACATAATTTGCCAAAGATACTCATGGTTGAAGAGTTCGCTCGGAATAACAAATGGCGGTATGAGACCTGACATCCTTCCAACAAAAGTCTTGAATGCTGCCAAGGGTCTTTGATATCATCAATTAGGATGGTTTGGAGGCATTCCACGAGTTCCTTTTGTCGCTCTCGATTCGATTTCGTTCGGAAGAGTGTCAGCAAGTTGGCTTTTTTCTTCTCAAACGCTATTGAACTCTTATCTAACTCAGAACCATGTTTGGCAATTTTTTGTTCTGATTTTTGAATCAGTTTCTCCCAGTTATGACTCATTGATTTCAGAATATTTGGTTCTTCAGAGAATCGAGTCCCAAGAGAAACTATGAGCATGGAGAATTTGTATCCATCATCAGAGAAACGATGAGAATATTTTTGGAAAAATCTTGCTAAATCTAAAACCACACTAAATCTTATTGATGGTAATCGTTCTTTAATGCAAGTCAATACTTCTACTTCATGACTTAATATTTCTGCAATGAAATGTGATGGTTCTTTTAGCCGATTCAGGAGGTAATCGCTCAGATGGTCTCGTTCTGTTCCTCCACCTGATTCCAACACCATCAGTAACGAATTTGCAGTTGCACCTTCGATTTGATTTCCTAACATTGAGTTTAATCTTGCAAGACCATCCCTCGTATCAAATCCATCTTTGTGTCGCTTAATGTTCGTCATGTTGGTTGCAAAGAATGCAGAGGAAAACGTGAACTCACTCACTTCAAGACGCTCATCGTCGCTAATATTGCGGATAATGTCCAATACCTCATGATGCACCGTGTAGCACACCATCAATGTCAGAAGTTCTGGGTTGGTTCCTAATCCTTGGATAATCTTAGGGGGTACATTCAACGCTGGTATTCTCAATTCATCGGGTAATTGTTCGATATCTTGAACTGTGAATTCAATGTATTCTGTTTGTGTGGAGTAAATGAGCCCTAGCTGTTCCAGTTTGGAAAATATCATCGGTGTGGAGGAGACTATCCCGTCTTCGAGTAGTTTTTGCCACGCAATTTGGGAGCGAAAGTGAACGCAAGAAGGATGATAATTCCGAGATATGGTTTGAAGTGCCAACACTTCATCGCTCGAGATATTTTCCATACGACTGTAGATCCTTGCACCTTTGCGAGGTTCAAGCAAATCTAAATCTAATTTTTCTAATTGGAAAGATTGAAACAAATCAGAAAAACCAAAAAATGAATTTTGAATTCTGACAATCAATAAATGCAACTCTGTTTCGGTTAATTTGATGCCATAATTAGTATGAAGATATATTGCAAGTGTTTTTTCGTTTATGATGTTTGGAAACAAGAACATTAACTCATCAGGAGAATCATTTGGAATGATTGAAGATAGCTGCTCCATCAAATCAGATGTCTGATCGTCTACTCGGAAAACAAGCAATACTGGTAGGTGTTTTGAGATTTGATGTAGTTTTTCTCTGTACTGCATAATCATGGGGATAAGTGCTTCAGCATCATCAAATACCACAGGGATGAGTGGAGCTGTATTCTTCTTCAATTCCTCAAATAAGTAATCAATTTGCACTAAAGCATCATCATGTCTTAAGGAAAAAATATCCATTTCAAATCCTAACGATTGAAGGGCCAAACGTGCAGATGTCGTTTTTCCACAGCCTGCCGGACCCGTCAGAAAATAGAGGCCAGCACCCCCTGGCGCTAGGTGCTCACATAGGCGAGTGTGATGTTCAGGCGAGTAAAGCACAGGATGTTTCCCGTTCGGAACAAATGTAGGATATCGGATCAATTCGGGCAGAAAGATACACCCGTCAGCCCTCGATCTGTACAAGCAATAAGCCAGCCACGCTGCATCCATTCCTACATAGCTTTTGTTCAGACTCTTTCTTGCATCGAGGAGGCATGTTTCAATATCGACAGAAAAGGGTAAATCCAACTCAACGTCTTCACATTGCATACAAAATGAAGAATAAAACTCGGTCGCGAAGCATAATGCAACATCATCAAGAATATCCCATCGAGTTGCAACAACTGCATCGACGCCACGAAGGCAAAATTGCTCGGCA
>JBMZTB010000163.1:0-2988 GCA_049623485.1 Candidatus Poseidoniaceae archaeon | reverse complement strand
TTCCTTGTCGATCATAAGATCGGCGATCGACGTCTGATATATCTAGTTGATCATCAACAGATGATTACGGATCGAAATGCTTCAAATCGTTGTAACAACTCAAGTATGAGTCACCTGAATTGCATCCTCATTGTTTGTAACACGATTTACATCCACTTTCCATGGTTCTAAAATCGCCAGGCACTAAAAGTATCAGTTCCTTGTTACCATAACACTCAATTTTTGTCAGAATTGAGTTCATCAAACCTCTTCTGCATCGTCGGGTTGTTTTTCGTCAATTTCTTGATGGTTAGGTTCTGAGTCTTGTTGTTTGCATGGCGAAGTTGTTCACCCGAAGTGGTCAAACTCTTCTTGATTTTCTCCAGCTTTTTGATCGCAGCATCGATGTCATTGATGGCAATCTCGTAGTATTTCTTCGCCGTTTCGTAGTTCTTACCAAATGCAGCTTGGAAGGCAAGGAGGTCGTTCTCGAAATTCTCAACGTCAATGTTCTTGCTTCTTTGGATAGCCAATTCGCTCCTCATGTCGAGGGATTTTCGAGCCTCGTTTCGAATGAGAGAGAGGATAAGCATGAACTCTTGAGGACGTACAACGTACATCTTATCGAACTTGTGGGACATGTCAACGGGGCCAGAGTTGAACAGCTCGTTGTCAGGCTCTAGCATCGATACAAGTACGGCGTATTCGCAGTTCTTCTTCTTCCGATCCTTATCCAACTTCGCAAGTTGTGATTCATTGGTTTGACCCTTTGTTCCTTCCATTTTGTCTTTCATCTCGAACATGATCGAGATGTACTCGGTCCCATTGGCGTCAAAATCCCTGAAGATGTAATCACCCTTCGTTCCTTTGCTTTCATCGTCGTCCTTGATGCTTTCATTGTCCTTTTCGAAGTACGCGTATGGGAACGCAGTGGCCCTGGAAAGATTGAATTGGTTCTCACACCAATGCTCCAGCTTCTCACCGATGTCTTTGACGGACATCTTCAATTTCATGTCCTTCACGCGGTCAATCTCCTCTTCTTTGAATCGGATAAGATCATCCTTGGCCTTCAATTCCACGAGTGTGGTTTGCTCCAATTGCTTTATCTCGAGTTCTTTTTGGGCCTCAGCTAATTCCAATTTGTTTTGAAGGTCCAGAATCTCTTTTTCGAGTTTACCGGTGGCCTTGGAGATTGCCAGTTTGGTTTCTGTCTCAGCCGCTTGTTTCTCATTTTTCAGGCGTTCTACCTGCTTCTCCTTAGCAAAGAGGTCGTCTTTGATTGAAGCCAAGGCTTCGCCTTTTGCAATCTCAATCTCCCGAGCATGGTTCGCGATTTCGTTTCGCAAGGTCAGAATCTCTTTGTCCTTCTCGGATGCGATGCTTTGCTGAGCGAGTTCAAGCTTCATGTCATGTTTGGATTCGACTTCTTGCAGCCTGATGTTCAACTCTGTCTCGAATTCATCTCCTCGAATTTGCTTGACAATGTCTGCATAACCAGACGCATCAATCTCAAACAATGAGTCACACTTTGGGCACTTCACTTCTTTCATTATTCATCACCTGCTCCTACAGTACTTGAACTGTTTCCAAGTGGGGCTCCAATCGTTTGACACCAGTGCCGGTACTCAACCGCTGTACTCGCAGAAGAGGGGGGTACTCCAGCGGCGAATTCCGTAGCGAAAATAGCCGCTTCTCCCTTGACAAATCGACGAGCAAGGACCTTCTGCGCATAGAACAGACTTGCACGTGGATCTTGCGAGATGACTTCCTCTCCGCGTTCAAATCGGCCCTTTACAACAAAACGAGCGTACAGGTATGTGTAGTACGCATCGTTCATTATTCCACGCTCAATGGTTTCATTCCCACATCCAACAACGTCTTGTGCGTATTCAAACGCCCACCAAGCGTCGGTTGCAATGATGGATTCAGCCTCTGGCCATGCCTGGCCATCAAGTACTGAAGCATGGAAGGCCCATTCAGGCCCGTCAGGTGATAGCAGGATGGTTTCTCTGCATCGCTTTTCTTCCATCGAGTCAGGCCACTCGCCATAGACTGTCCATATGCCGCGTAGTTCCTCAAATGCCTTCATGGCTGGGGTTTTTGGTCGTTGCGAGGGGTTAAATCCGGTTCGAATCGAGAAGGCCTTCTTCTCTTGCTCTCCCTCAGGAGTGACTGGAAACGATTTCCAGATCTCTTTGTACTCCTCGTGCTTCGATACGGCTGTATCATATGCTTTCTTCATTTCTTCTTTCTTTTCTTCTTGTGTTTTCGGTTGTTTCATTATTCATTCCTCCTTCCAGTTTGTGGAATCCATGATGTTCAGGATTCCGTCCGTATAATTCACCTCAGCTTCAATGCGCCCGCTCATGTGCAATCCAACAATCTGTTTTGCACAATCCACAAGCGTTGAGCCGAGTGAGTCTTTTGTTTCCTTGCTGGCACAGCTGAGTGCTGACCAGATCACTTGCCATTCTTCTTCGGTAATGTTTATGATTGACATCTTCAACTTCTCCATATTCGTGTCGGCGCTTTCTGCGCTCAAATCATGCGATGGACGTGTTGGGCATATAGTGTGGCAAAAGATTTCTTAGATTTGAATGGATATTTAATTCGAAAAGCGCAAGAAAGTCGGTAAAAGTTACATTCAAATAGTCATGGAATTTGATTTGAATGCATGAGCCCTGCCCCAGCCAGAGTTGACCGTTACGAGGAAGAGGACTTCCATATCGTCGCCGAATCATGGCTCATCGACCGATATAATCTCGGTGCGAACTTGACTTTTGTAGAGTATCTCGAGGCCGAGGGTGTTGTTAATGAAATGTATGCAAATACAAACGCATTCAATTTATCTGACGTAAACCCCGATTACGTAGTTCGACTCTTACCGTATCTACGTGAGCATTGCCAAGATGAAGATGAACAACTTGATCCCTCGAAATTTCGGGACGTTCTGATTATATTGAATACAATTTCACTGTTCTATCAAGAGGACGAACTTATTGATGCAAA
>JBMZTB010000162.1:0-2992 GCA_049623485.1 Candidatus Poseidoniaceae archaeon | reverse complement strand
TGTGGGCAAGGCATACCTGGGATAAATTCACCCAGGAGAAATCCACAGTTTGTACAAATACTTGTCAGAAAGTCATCAATGTTGCTCATGAATGTCAATCCACAGACTCCTATTTTATTCTAAAGGTGATTGCACTGCATTCGATTTTGATTTAATGAATTTGAAAAGGATTCTTGAGAAGATCATTGAAGCGATGAAGATTAGAGCAGTTGCCCACCAAGGTGCATCTGTAGAGGTTGCAAAAAAATACGCCACGAGAAGAATACCAATTCCGTAAACTGCTCGAAATGCGGAA
Organism: Candidatus Poseidoniaceae archaeon; assembly: GCA_049623485.1. Lineage (GTDB taxonomy): Archaea > Thermoplasmatota > Poseidoniia > Poseidoniales > Poseidoniaceae > MGIIa-L2. The sequence continues at coordinate 2,697 of JBMZTB010000162.1, read as the reverse complement.
TAAAGCAAAAATGATTGGAAGAGAGGATGTTTTCTTGCACGAACAAACCAAGATTGACTTGTCAAAAATAATCACCAATTCGAGTATTTATTCAAGAAATGAACGACAGGATTCTAAAACAAGGAAGAGATCTTTCTCACGAATTACCTCATTTGCATAAGGGATAGGTCGTTCATCCCATGGATTGAAGCAAATTGCATGGGCTGCTTCCTCAAACATTCCAATATCACCTGCTGAATCGCCAACTGCAATGATGCGGTTTGAATCGACTCCAAGTCTTCTTTGAAGCATACGAACAAGGGCTCCTTTACCGTCCATCTGAACTTGATAACGCCCAAAATCAGCAACTGGCAATGAACCATCTGCATTTTCAGAACCTACAGTCCAGCCATTCGTAAAAACGTGCAATCGCGTATCATAGCCATTCGCAAGACGTTTCGCAGTATGACGATCGATTCCACCCCAACGCCTCTTCCACTTACCATCGCTAGGGAAAAGGGCCGAAATATCTCGAGCCGTTTGTTGTAAGCCACCACTTACAATGGCTACATGATGACCATCATTGAGTAATTCTTGAATGAGCAATTGGTAATTTTTCATCATAGGCATGCCTTCCATGCAAGCACGTAAGTCTGCATCGCTTATGGGAAAACCATGCTTCTCCAGCCAACTGTCTTTGATCAACGCTACATCGAGTTTAATCCAATCCCACTCATCCAAAAGTCCTTGATTGTATAATTCGAAGGATTCATCATTGTTGATTCCTAAATTATCATAGACAAATTGCCAAGTCGATAGATGATCGACTAAAACACGGTCCATATCTAAACAAATCAACCCAGTCATGGAATCACTCCTTATTCGGCCACTCATATTGGGCTTGTATTTGCTCTACTTGCTTCCCCATGATGTAAAGCATCAATGCGATCATCATCGCAAAGAGGCCAAACAACGTCATAGCAATTGTTGCAAAAGTCACACCAAGAGATTCTGTTGTTAATTCAGTAAAGGTATCAACAACACCGCCTGAAAGACGATAACCGAGAATGAACAACACTAATCCAGGAATCCCGAATAAGAAGAGCGGGTGCCTGGATTGTATCATCCACATGAATAATTGAGCAAAACGTGAAGCTGTCGCTAATGATTCACGTTGAGGAAGCGTAGGGAGAGCTGTTGATTGAACTATACGGACACGTAGGTCGACTGAAAGATCATGGGCAGTATTCGAAATAGAGGACTTTGATAATTCAACAAGGCCATCATTACTCAATGATGCATGTTGATACCTTGATTCATAAAGAACACTCTCGGATGGGCTCTCGACATCTCCTGAATCTGACACCAAGCCAACATACACATCCCATCCTTCTCTTGAACGATTGAGATGAAGAGGGAATTCTCGCAAGGACCAATCTTTGTTCACATTGATGATCAGATAGTTGTCAACTGGCTCGAGCCCTGAATCACGGATGAATTTCGAAATATGGAGGAGGTTATTCTCATCCGTTTCAAGCAATGTACAGCCAATTTCTTCAACGAGGATTTTCGTTTCGTCTTCTGATCCGAGGTCAATGAACACAACATCATCCGTGACTTGCCTTGCTCGGGTTAGAAAAGATACGACACGTAGTTCGATATCTTGACCGATGCCAATTACTCGCAAAGTGCCTTTACCCACAACCTCTGGTCGACGTCCTACCTTTCAATACTCCCTTACGTAGGATGAAACAAAACCCCTTTTGTGGACGAACGATTGGAACGTACATGCTGGAAGGACAATACATCGGTGTTGTCATCCCTGCGCGTAATGAAGAGCAGCATATACAAGCAGTTTTGGAAACACTTCCTACGTTTGTTGATATGGCTGTTGTCGTCGATGACGGTTCCACAGATGAAACTGCTCAACGGGCAACATCAGTTGAAACTCCTTTTGAAAAAATCATTCTACGTACAAATGGAATTGGAGTAGGAGGAGCAATAGATCGAGGTCACCAGCATTTACTCAAGACATTGCAACATCCATTTATCAGCATCGTTATGGCAGGAGATGGGCAAATGGATCCAGCAAATATGCATCTGTTGCTTCAACCTATTTTATTTGAAGATGCAGATTTTGTGAAAGGAAATCGAATGATGAATGATACAGATATTGAACAAATGCCGACAACAAGAAGACGTGCATCTCGAATTTTAGGATGGTTGACCACATTAGCAAGCGGAAAGAAGATTACAGACCCGCAGTGTGGGTATACAGCGTCTTCTTCCACTTTGCTCAAACAATGGAATTGGAAGAATTCATGGAATGATTATGGCTATCCCAATTATTGGCTCATACACCTCTCATCGCAAGGTTGGAACATCAGAGATGTACCCGTTCGAGCAGTTTATGGAAGTGAAATATCAGGTATCAAGCCAAGACGTTTCTTTTTCAAAGTGGGATTGATGATGGCAAAAGAACATCACAAGCGATGCTTTCGACATCTGAAAATTTCGCCCCTTATGTGGCTCGCATTTGCAGCATATCTCCTCGGATATGCAAGCATAGTATTGGGGACATTGAATCCTCTAAGTCTTCTTGCTCTTCTCGTGTTTTGGTGGGTTGCTCATCGTGTCGATCGACTCGCTATGCACCGTTATGATGGTGGGCGTACCAAGATTTGAACTTGGGTCCAAGCGTCCCAAACGCCCGAGTAT
>JBMZTB010000161.1:0-3003 GCA_049623485.1 Candidatus Poseidoniaceae archaeon | reverse complement strand
CTCTTTGGAAAAAGTGGTTCAGAACGCATCTGAACTCCTACAGTCCTTCGAGATTATTGCCGAACCACTTGTTGTTGATGATTCAATACTTCCTGAGCAAAAGATGTTGCTTCGAAGAAAACAGATTCATCAAAAACTCGTTGTATTAGCAAACTGTAAATCGGAATATGCTCATGAAATTCTTGAGGGATGTTCCTTCGTCATAGGTGGTACTGGCCGAGTCAAAAATGTATTGAATGCATCTGGCAAACATATCTTGAGTCCGAGATTAACTGATGGTGGACTCTCCATCACTGACTTTGGTTCTGAAATTCTCTACAAATCACGTTCGTTGCCATTACCGACTGAGCATCATCGTTTTTCGCCTATGGCGAATCCTGGAGAAGGCTTGCCATTAGTGATTATACACGATGATGCGGTTGAGTACATTCTGAGGGGAAGAAATGTATTCCATGGCTTCATTCATGCTTGTGATCCATGGCTTACTGCTGGGCAGACATGTTTGATTGTTCGACAGAATGGCGACCTCGTCGGACATGGAATTTCTCAATGCAATGCAAATGAAGCTCTTCGATTACGAAAGGGTATTGCTATTCGTACTCGTAGTGATTTCTCAAAAACAGTCGATATAGCAAATTGAGAAAGCATTGAAAGACTTCCGGGCGTTCCTTGAGATGAAAGCAATGACGTCTGAGTGGGTAATCGAGACAAAAGAGTTGACCAAATCGTATGGTCCTCATGTTGCCCTAGATTCTCTTAGCATTAACGTTCCACACGGAGCAACGGGGCTCTTAGGGCCTAATGGTGCTGGGAAATCGACCTTTTTCAAGACGATTTTAGGATTGATTCAAGCCACCTCTGGAGAAGGGAAAGTGCTAGGTCATGATATCCGTACAGATGGACTCGATATACGCTCTAAAATCGGATATATGCCCGAATATGAGGCTTTGGACAACAACATGGACGCCATTCATCAGGTACGTTACAGTGGTGAATTACTTGGAATGAATCCTGTGGTTGCAATGGCTCGAGCGCATACTGCTATGGAGTATGTTGGTCTTGGAGAATTACGTTATCGTCCGATTCATACCTTTTCTACTGGGATGCGACAAGCTACAAAACTTGCATGTGCGATCATCCACGACCCTCAACTCATTATCGCCGATGAGCCGTCAAATGGTCTTGACGCAGATTCACGGAATTCTATGTTGAACACGTTATACAACATGGTGCATGCAGGCGGTCGATCAGTACTCATGTCCAGCCATCTCATGGAGGATGTTGAACGCGTATGTGAGAGCATGGTGCTTCTTCACAAAGGAAAACTTGCCGCTCAAGGGCGTATTGAAGATTTGAAGGCAATCGATCGAGAAATTGAAATTCACGTATGGGGTTCTGCAAACGAACTCGAACAAGCTATGGGTAAGGATGGGCTTAATGTTCGCAGGGAAGGAAGAATCATGCGAATTAAGCATGAAGGTGATAATACGACGCATCGAATTTTGAAATGCGCAACAGAAACCGGTGCCCAAATTCGACGTATGCATGAATACGAAGCCTCTCTGGAGGATCTGTTCATCGTCATCATGGAACGATTTGGTTATGGTGTGAAATCCAGTGAAGATCTCCTGGCTTCGCCTGCTGAAGCCCGACGAGTCGATGCTCCTGAACACATGGGGGGCTCGGGTTCATGAGCGAAGAAGATGTTCCAATTGAAGCCTCAACCCCTGTGACAGGTCAAGGTAGAATGGAATCTGCTTGGGGTTCTGAAAACGAATCTGTTGCCTCAGTTGCTCGCCCATCAACTCAAACAGGTCAGGTTTTTGAGCAGGTCTACAAGCCATGGAATGGGACGCTCAATCCCCGGTGGATGCGGAATTGGGCCATTTTTCGTCATCACCTCTTAGGAATCTTTCGCAAAGGTCATCGCCCTTGGGGCGTACCAACCAAACTTTTCCTAATTTTAGTTTTCATTGCATCAATGACCGACGTTGCCCTGACTCTCCTTTTTGCCATTATTGGAGAGCCTGCATTGTATGAACTCTGGGGCGTTGGCCGCAATAATCTGTATGCTCACATTTTAGGTTTCTTTCCCCGTAATATGTTGTTCTATCCACTGGTCGCTGCGTTGCTTGTCGGTGGCGTCATATCCGAAGATCGGTCGAATGGTACGTCCGCATTATATTTCTCTAGACCCGTGAATCGGTTTGATTATGTAGGGATGAAATATCTTGCAGTTGCGAGTATCCAAGCACTGATCATTCTTGGTACGCTTATGTTGTATTACTTCGCAGATATCTTGTCAATGGGTCGTGGTTGGGCTTGGATTATCGATACATTCCCTATGTTTTTGACCACTATGTTTTGTGGTGCTTTACTCATTATAACATACACGAGCATCGGTTTAGCACTATCAAGCGTATCTCGTGGTAAGTTCTTCCCAGGCATTGCCTTGTTGGCGATTATCCTCGGGACAAAGACGCTCGCTGCTATTGTTGAAGGCCTTTTTGACAAATCAATTCTTTACTTGATTTCTCCTTATGATTCACTCGCTCATGTTGGTCAGGCGTTAATTGGTGCAAACATGATGTACGATCATCCTTGGGTCTGGTCGCTTGTTTCAGTTCTGGCTTTCAACGCCATATCCCTCTACGTTCTTTCTGTTCGTGTATCTTCAATGGAGGTGACTCGTGAATGATACCAGATGTGAGTCAGACTGGTCAAGCAGTTGAACAACAATGGGTACCTGAACCCAAAGCCCCAGTAGTCATGCTCAACAATGTTGGCAAAACATATGGTAGATATCAAGCCCTTGCGGGTGTTTCTCTTGCCTTGACAGGAGGCGTCACTGGAATTCTTGGATTAAACGGAGCAGGAAAATCAACACTGTTTAAGCTTCTAATGGGCAAACTTCAGACATCTCAAGGTGAAGTGCGATTGTTTGGTACAAATCCATGGAAAAATCCTGCACCGTATGCTCGTGTAGGATATGTGCCTGAAAAT
>JBMZTB010000160.1:0-3011 GCA_049623485.1 Candidatus Poseidoniaceae archaeon | reverse complement strand
AGAGGGATTTAGATTTATATTGTCACAATTCCGTGCACAAACATATTCCTCAAACTGATCACCTATCGTCACAGAATCTGCTAAAGAAGCGACATTGTTCGTTTCGATATCTATGGATAATCGGTAGTATGAATCATCTCCCCCCCCACCAGAAATCGCTTCTAATTCTATGAAATAATAACCAGAATATGTTGCAGTATAAGTCAAGATACCTGCAGAGAGATGGCCTACTCTTTCCGTACTGGTTAGACTTGTGGATGTGGAATCAAAGATTGTCATATCTATGTAAACCCAAGCAGGAGTACCGTTATTGTAAAGCATGGAATGTAACATTTCCCCTGTGTTCAGATATACTTTGTACCAATCATAACGATCCTGTGGACCATATCCCGAGGTGCAATCGGGGTAGCAGAGATAGCCGTCTTCGTCATCGCCATCGTACAACTCTGTCGCATTAGATTGTGTATTATTTGCACTAGATAATTCAATCCACGGCCCAATCAAAGCCAGAAAGAAAATAGCAATCAAAAAACATGAACGATTCTGCATAGAACGAATATGAGTTGGATGATATATACCTTTTTCTATATGAAATTCTCTTTGACTATTCTACAAAATCATACAGATTATCCCAATAGTCATCCATAATCACGAGCGAGGAGTTTACATCCTCGACACTTAAGAAACCGTTAGCATCTACGTGTAGTAGATTCATAATCTTCAATTTTTCAAGCGCGTCGTCAACCTCGAAATCAATATCTATACTGAAAGTCTGTTTCAGCCATTGCTCGATTTGATCGTCGACTTGCTCCTCGTTTACTGGAGCAGTTGATTGAAGAATAAACATGTAGGCACAAATAGCTTCTTTCACCTCTTGCTCTTCGGCCATATCGATAATGTATGTTAGCACACTTTCATTATTTGCCAGCCCCTTAAAGTACATATCTTTTGCAACCATGCTTCGGAATTTCTCCCTTGTTTTTTGATATGAGGTATAGGTCTTTAGAACATAAGTACCTAATGCGGTCAAGATACCACCTATAAGTGAAAGCGACGTACTTCCTGAGTTGCCTCCAAATAGAATTGGTATGTACTTCATCCCAAGAGAAACAACACCACCAATTAGAGGAGCACTAATCTTTATTTTCTCTAGAGTACGCATAGATGGAGATGTATTAGGAAAAATTACTTCCATGTCTAAATGAGGTACATCTCTAAATAAACGAATATGAACTCCTTTTCCATCATCTCCAAGATAGTGTTTCTTACGCTTACGTTCTTCCATGAACCAATCTTCATCTTTGAATTCAAGTACAGTTAAGATCTTATCAAAGATTTTTACTGTTTTAGTTTCTTTCTTTAATCCATACATAGATGAGACCTCTATCTCATCATGATGAAAACCGAGTTTATACAATTTCATTTCCTTAAACTCATCAAACCGTACATCGAGACTGATTGCTAGAACATCTTCTCCTTCCAAAGCTTCATCTAACTCTTGTGTAGTTACGGGAGTCCAATTTCCATCAATCATGGCAGAATCTAATGTTTGTAAGAACGAATCTAATTCGGATTGTGTGTAAGTAATATCAGAATGCACATCTGGATTCATGGATTCATACCCTTCTTTGAGGTCTTCTAGATTATGATGCAAGTCATGGTGCCAAATTACTTCAAACATTTTGAATAAATTTTCCAGTTCTCCTCTCGCCCTTGGTTCCAAGGGCACCCTCTCAAGCAATGCTTTTTTGATTTTTGATTTACTGATTGGAATGTATTGTGATCTTGAATCGATTATTTCATTTGAATCGTTTTCTGCAACGTTCTCACCCTCTGTGTGAGGAATGGATGGAGAGGAAATGGCGGGGGTGAAATCTGGAAAATGGTTACGTGTATACTGAACTGCTTGCGATTCAGAGTAACCTTGTTCGATTAAAGAGGCATAGTACAAATGATCTTGACTCATAAAAGACCTTTGCACTTAACAGATTATAGACATTACGATTCCTAACTTTCGCTACAGGAACTAGAGATTCTTTTTCCAAATTAATCGAACGACTGAAAGCACGAACTATTCATTTTCATCTTTAGGACTCTTTGATGGAAATAATTTGTTCATCCATTGAGGAGACCACCAGTTCCATTTGCCCATCAAACGCATGGTTGAAGGAACAACAAGAGCTCGAACAATTGTTGCATCGAGGAGAATTGCAAGAGCCAACCCAAGCCCAATTTGTTTCAAGATTACAACTGAGGATAGACCAAATGCCATGAAGACGACGACCATAATTGCTGCAGCACCAGTGATCAATCGACCCGTCTTTTGGAGCCCATTTGCAACAGCTTGTGTATTGTCCCCAGTCACTTCCCATTCTTCGTGAATACGTGAAAGCATGAGCACTTCATAGTCCATGGAAAGTCCGAAGACGATACAGAAGATAATGACTGGATTTGTTGTTTCAATAGGTTGTGCTGTAAAGTTGAGTAAGTCGGCCCCGTTGCCCCATTGGAACACAAAGACGAGCATACCGAAGGTTGCTGAAATCGAGAGAATATTCATGATAATGGCCTTGATTGGAATGATGACACTTCGTACTTGAATGAAGATTAAGACAATCGTTGAGAGGAAGATGAAGGCTAAGGCATAAGGTAGATTTTCTTTGATAGAATCAAGAATATCGAGACTGTATGCTGCAAACCCGGCTACCATGAGCACACCTTCATCACCCATGTTGAGTTCATCGAGGAAGTCATTTCGTTCGTCACGGACATCTTGAACGAAAGTACGACTGTCTTGTCCAGTAATTGGACCATTGAGTGAGAATACTACAAAGGTGACATTATTGGAAATGAATTCGTTGCGGAAGTATTCCCGGGTGGCTTGTTCTTCAGAGGTAAGGAATTCATTAGGAGTCTGCCAGAAGGCAACGACTTCCGACTCCGTCATATCTGATGAAGGCAAAGCATAACCAAATGCTTCTATGACTCTGGAATCATTGACGTGATCAACC
>JBMZTB010000159.1:0-3083 GCA_049623485.1 Candidatus Poseidoniaceae archaeon | reverse complement strand
TCAACATCACTGATGTTCTTCGATTCATCCTCCAGACTCAGTAACGCAGAGCCTTCCCACTGAGTCAAACTTTCTTCATTGCAACTGAATTCCAGCGTGATCAAGCCTAGCGTATTTGCTGTCATTCCATGTCCACCCCTCAGGCATCTTGGACTTGAGTTTCAACTCCCGGTCGAGTTTCTGCTGCTCGGCAACCGTGATCCACACCACCTCGAGATGATGTTCGAGGAAGGCTCGCTGGTCTTCGGGTGAAACTCCCTCATCGATGAGTTCCAACCACCGCTTGAACACCATGCTCAACGGGATGACGTGTTCACCATGCAAGACCTTGTTGTAGTCCTTGAGATGCTTGTGAGGTGCTGCTTGGTTGCTGAATTGGTAGGCGGAAGCTGCGTAGGCGCCTTTCTTCCAGGCGTAGTTGCCCTCGTCATCGAAATCGGTTACGCCCCGAAGGAACTGGCGGGAATGGCGGTAGGTGGCTTGGAGGGCTTCGCTTCCGAGTTCGGCCATTTTGATGGCCATGTCGAGGTAGGTTTGGCGCATGGTTCCCGATAAGTATCTTGGTTATCAATTGGAGACCACTAAAGAGACTCCAGTATCATTCTGATTATTCTGAATCAACAGGAGGTTCTGTAATTTCGACAAATTTGCGTTCCAAAAACTGCATGACTCCATTCCAGTATTGAATGTTGGCCCAACCCCCAAGTATCGGACCATGTGGTCGCATGCACTTCAGTTCCTCCTCAGGATGAGCAGGGCATGTAGTATCATTTGTGAAGTAAATCGTTTTTGTTTCGTCACCAGCACTGGAGTCATCCAATGTCTCTGAGATTATCGGGTCTCTCCGAGGATCATCCATGCTACTCAATGCTCGGATTAAATGGTCTACAAACGCTTTATTTTCATGGGAACGAATCAACGACTTGAGTGCCTCAGATGCAGGTTCTCCGCCTATTTTTGCCAAGGCAAATCCCGCCTCAACACGTGCTTCATAACTCCCGTCCTTTATCATTTCAGTAATATTTTCATTATTCAAAAGGTCAATCAAGCATTCAATCGCGTTAGGATTTCCAATGGTTCCTAGTGCAAATGCTGCTTTCTCTTTGATGTAATTATCAACATGTCTCGTGAGTTCACACAATTCATTCACAAAACCATAGTAGTCTTGTGGTGATTTTTCCATATCGTTAATCAATTGTTCATGACCCGAGGAAAAGAATTCGAGCTCCTTCAGAAGCCAGTCGATATCGCGATTTTGTCCGTCCATAGAATCACTAGGTAAAATCAGTTTATTAGTTCTGAATAGCGTTGTCCTCTGGTTGGAACCACGGTGCATTTCGATGGATTTCCTTGATGGTAAGTTCCTTTTCTTCTTCATCCATGGATTCATTTGCATATGCATACAACTCATTCCAAATGTCGAAAGCGTCTCCTTCGTTGCACCACTCTTCGGTTAACTGACCTAAGCGATTGAGGCTACGTGTAAAGTAATACTCGGAAGTTTGGTTTTGTTTTGCACGAGGTCGTGTTGAATCGATCACATCACGATAAAGTTGGAATTTTCGTTCCAATCCTGCCTGATCGGAGTAATAGTTGGCGAGCTGGAAGGTTGCCTCACACCACGAGTCGTAGCCCTCTTCTCCTGCATTTCCGTAAATCGTTACAAGGGTGTCGTAGAAAGAGATTAACTCAAAGATATTCGGTCCAAAGGGACTTGACTTATGTTGCTCATTGAATCGTTCTCCCATGAGCTTTTGGATTTTTGATGCGAGTTGCAAATACTGCTCAGAGGTAGGATCGTGGCTGTACTCTCTAATTCTACCAAGGATAACATCCATCTTGCTCGAAATAACTGCGGCCACCAATAGTTCGTCATCTGTCCTTTCTTCCATGTTTTCATCCTCCGTTTTACAACACGATCTCGTTGCATATTCTTTCTCTTTGCCGATTTATAAATCAAATTCACCCAGTTGAAACGCCGTGAAAACTGCATTGTGATCTGTTAGTTTATTGGTCAAACAATCAACCACATCGTACGAATCCATAACGGGTGTAAACCCTGATTCTGCACCAAAGAGCAGATAATCGACCCTTGTGAAATGTGGCGTAGTGGAACGAGATTTGCCGAAGGAAGCAGCATCAATCATTGAAAAATTGGAAACTAAATCATCCATAACCTCCCATTCAGGAGGCTCTTTGCCTGCGATGTCTCGCTTTGCTAACACCCGTTCGAGATGATGCCCCTCATAATCCGACCTCAACAGCGAATTCAAATCACCAGCCAAAACAGAGCACCAAAGATCTGCCACATCGTGTAAATGATCGATTTGGAGGATCCGTTCTTCTTCACTACCCACTTCTAGGTGTGTCCCAATCAATCGTAATCGTTGATTTGAGGACACATCAATCACAGCAATGGCTGCCGAGCGATGTTCTCTGTTGGATGGTAAGTCAATGCAATCACTTTCCTCAAATTCATGATTAAGGGAGATGATGCCATTGCCCCAGTAATCTGCTGGTGCATGGATTCGGTCTTTTGCATTCAACTCTTTGCAAAAGAAGTTGAACGCGTCTTCTCGACATTCGGTGAGCACAAGGAAACTTGGCCGTATGGAATTGAACAAGTGACATAGCCCTTGGAATCGAATTGAACCCGGCCTTGTATTGTTTACATTTAATGCAAGAAGTGTGTGTTTGTAGCCAAGTTCCTTTCCAGCATGATCCCGCACCCATTGGCTCTGCCTAGCGTTTTCGATAGCTCTTTTTCGAACGGATCGAACCTCTTTGATGGATTCAAGTCCAGTTCGACCAAAGTGCGACAACAACCATGCTGCAACCGATCCAGCTCTTCCACGTCCACCTTTGCAATGTATGAACACGGATTTCTTTTGCTTGACAGCATCGAGGGTCCTTGCTAAGGCAGAATGATTGCTTGGAGTTGGAGTTTCTCCATCGCGGATGGGAGCCCAAATCCATTCCATACCGTTGTTTTGAACTGCAGATTCAAGGAAACCCTCAACTTGCAACTCTTCGAATTCGCTGTACTCAATCAGTGAGAGGACGACATTGTATCCAGATGAAGC
>JBMZTB010000158.1:0-3129 GCA_049623485.1 Candidatus Poseidoniaceae archaeon | reverse complement strand
ATCTCTTGGCTTCCTTGTCAGCATCATTTCTATTACATACACAGGTGGCGGGATGCAGATGTTGATTTTGTCGAATATATCAGAGATAGAGTGATTGGTTCTTTCACTGAAGTTACCAATGATGAATTTTCAGAACACGCCAAGAACACATTCGTCATTCCTTGTCTAGGGTTAAGGCCAGATCGTTCAAGAACAAATCCGTTGGTAGGCAAAGGAATGACAGTAAAAATAACCCCCGAATTGGAAGAGCAGTCATTTGAGGCTGAACAACTAAGGCAAATTGAGAGTCTCGTTGAGCGAGTACAAGAACACAACATGTGGGCTATTTCAACACCGGGCGAACACAGATATGACACCAAATATCTCTCATTCCAAACCTTCCAGGGTGCGGGAAATCATCCAGACCCCGCAGTGGACGCCATCTTGACCGCTCTCTCAAACAAATTAGAAACCGGAATTAAATTCCATAGATATCCGGATCAAGCGAACATGAGGAGAGATCTCATTGAGACATTGACAAACAATGGATTGGACTCAGATATGGTCGAAGGTATTTTCGAAAAAGTAGATATCGAGGATTCGCTAAAATCAGACCTAGTAGAATCAGTTAGAAGGGACTTAATTGATGAAGCTAAAGAATTCGTAGAAGAGGAAGAAGCCTTCCAATCAAGCTTAGACCAAGCCAACAAAAACTCCACAGAGTGGATAATACGTACAAAGATTGATGAAAAAATGTTCAAAATGATTGAAGACGGAACACTCCGTACTACAGAAGGAGGAGGAGTGGAAATGAATGTGGATGGAAACTGGTACCATCTACCAGAAACTGAAGAGGGTTTATCTGAATACGACAAAATTCTCCCAGCAGTGAGATTTTTTGTACCTGAAATCATACCTCCATGGACCACTCTCTCTGAAGACAGTCGCAAAAAATGCTTGAAATCACTGAAAAGGTTCTACAAAGAAGCGACCTTTGTCGCTGGTGCCCCTCGTGTGTTAACTCCGCTTGTTGATATTAAATTGGGAGAAAATCCAAGAGTTCTAACAGATCCTTACGGTTTGGATTCTAAAATCGAACGACTGAACACAGAACGGCAGAAGGACGGAAGTAATTTTGCGAACCGACATGAATTCTTTCCGCTGAAGCCCGTTGAGTTTCAGCGTTTGTGTTATTACTTATCGGCTGATAGATTAATCAATTCACAAGAACCAAAGCATCCCGCATTTTTAGATTTAATGTGGGCAGCGAAAGCGTCGACAGAACGTCTTCAGAGGAGCATCAACGTGAAATTGCCACAACCAATTGAGGACTTACTGGCAGGACAAGATGATACTGGAATAGAAATTCTCGACCTAATTGCTGATGCACTATTAACTCATCCAAATAATGGTGAATAGGAATCCACATCTCCAAACAACATGTGTTCAACTCGGGAACTTATCATCTAACTGAGTAGGCCCAATATAATGTTACTGCATATACAGTCAAGTCTTGTGAGTCTGAACCTAGTGAGGAAGACTTCATACAGATTTAATCTAATCATTTTGTTGTTGGAGAAAATGATGGCTATGTCCGTCCAACTCAATGTCCTTCGTTACCAAGCCACAATGCCCGCAAAGGGTTTCACCTCGGCTTGAATCATATTCCCATTCATGTTGACCACAATCCTCGCAGCCTCCCTCCATGTGCTCTAAAATTACCGTTTGTTCAAGGATATCCTCATGGTTAGAGCCTTTGGTTTTGGCAAGAAGCTGTTTGTGTCTCTTTTGAAAGACGGCCGTTTCAACCAGTTGAGATAATATGGCGCCCCAATTGCTTTTACAAATTGTGCTTACGTATGATTTGGCATTCAGTTGTATCCATCCAATGGCTTCTTCATCGTCCAATTCTTGCTCAAATTCACTTTTCCTCTTCCTGTACCATTTCAACGCGAAGGTTCTCTCAATTAGTTTCCCATTTTCAAAAAGTCCTGCCAATAGAAACTCCTCTAATGCTAACGATAGTTCTACAATATTGCATGAAATTTCAACGCACTTTCTTTCCTTTCGTGATTTCTTCCAAACGCTATCATCGAGGAGTAATCCCCTACCATTATCATCTCGAGCCAAGACACGCCAAATCTCTCTTCGGATTTTGTATGCATTGCCACCTTCCTTTCTGCCGGATCTACGATTGTATCGTTCTTTTGCAATCTTTCCACTCACCCATTTAGTTTTCCCATCAGGTGTTCTTACATGACACAGAAAGTGCCCCTTCTTACCATTCCGTCCTGGGACCCACTTTGGTTTGCGAACATTATGCCGTTTGGATTTTGTTTTATCATTAACCAAAAAATTCAACACCTCCTCATCAATACTGAATTTCTTCGGCCTACCTGATTTAAGCCACCTTGGTAGTGTTATACTCTTGATGCTACGTATTCCTTTATTCTCACAAAGATTGTAAAATCGCCCAACATTATGATGACGTACCGTGTTAATTGAAGGCCTATCCAAGTCAATCTTTTCCTTCATCTTGCTCACGGTAACCTCGCCCTATCACTTGAGATATTTAACCACTTTTAATTGTTGTAGAAGGGGTGCTGAGAGCCTAAATTTGGCAATCTTTAGTCTAACATGGAACAAAGCCCGTTACCAGCCCTGTCAGCTATGAAGAACCCCGTACTTGCATCTCTTTCGGAGGCGGTCTGAATGGGTGGTTATGCCGCTAGAGGGACTATTTTGTTCAATGGGATTACCCTTACCAAAGAGTCAGGCTTTGGAGGAACCGGTTGTACATCATTAGTCAACGCTAAAATGAATGTCATCAAAGGTCTTGCTAACAAGCTTCGTGCACGCACAGAGGGTGTTGAGGCATGGACATACTGGCCAGATTTATCCGATGAGGAGCGCCAAGGATGGCTTGAGAGAGTTGTTGATTCACTTCAATGGGATGAACTACAGGACGGTAGAGAGGCTCGTCTAGGTCATATCGATGCATGTGGTTTCCAAGCAGCCCTACAGGGTGCTTGGGCATAGGAAGCAAGATGATATTCGTCAAAGAGGTGTGAAGTGATTGAGATTGATCCGTTATACCTTGTGAGTCTGAACCCATCAAGAGTTGAATCCGTAATAATCGGATTGGATGAC
>JBMZTB010000157.1:0-3131 GCA_049623485.1 Candidatus Poseidoniaceae archaeon | reverse complement strand
GTTCGAATCGCTGTGTATTGTAAATAGGGTTGTTCAGTCGCATCAAAGGGTACCCCCTGATTCGTACTACCTGAATCAGTGAGTTGTCCATCTATTTCAATGGGTTTCCAATATAAAGTGCTTATAATGTATGCCACCATCCGAGCATATGCAACCAGCAGATGAGGCATTAGAACCTATTCCAGAGGAATGGTCTCCTAATCACATATTGACGACTGTGGAAACCCGTAACAATCCTCCAATGTATGGAGCAGTCAAGTATTTTGGTGGTAAACCATCACATGTTTGGTCTCAATACATAGATGCCTATTCTCAGCCTGGTGAAGTAATCCTTGACCCTTTTTGTGGCCAAGGAATTGCGGTTGGAGAGGCGGTAAGATTGGGAAGAAGGGCTGTAGGCTTTGACCTTCAACCAAGCGCCACTTTTTTTACTTCACAAATTTTCAACAAGGTCGATGAGCAAGTTTTACTGGCTGCATTGCAAGAATTACAGGAATCAATCGGAAATGACATAGATAATCTCTATGTAACAAGAAATCGTTCTTTCGGAGTTGATGTGGATTACGCTGTTCTATCAAACACTCAGGTGAAGGAGCTATTAGAAGAACGTGGATTGACAAAGAGTGGTAATGGTCAGGTAATTAGAGCAAGACTGACGGAATTTGATGCTGCTGAAAGTGATGTTGCTCGATATGAATTAATTCCAACAGCAGGATTGGCGAGACTTTTGCGAAGATTAGGACTAGAAGTAGGTGGAGATAGAGATTCAAGAATCGAGAGGCTTATTGAAAATGAATATGTTCACCCAGAACCTTTCGCATACTCAGAAGAAGTAACTGCAATCTGTTTTATTGCTTGTGGAGGGCAGAAGAATGAGGAGGAAGTAACTCATGTGCGATACTACAATGGTACAACTAAATTAAGTGTAGAAGTTGAAGAAAATGACAGAGCATTATTGAATACAATTAGAGATAATCAGGTATTTTTCAACGAAGATCAAACGTTCAGGTATCCGTATCCCGACGATGAATTGGAATATTCTAATGGTACGGGATTCATGAAGAGGGAACAAAATAGAAGGTTGTCAGATTGGTATACGGACCGCAATCTTGCGGCATTGGCTGCTCTGAGGCACCATATATTGCAAATTGATGATGAACATGTAAGAAATGCATTCATGCATGCATTCATCGCTATTCTTTGGCAAACATCACGAACACCACCAGACAGATTGGAACATGGCCGAGGTTATTCGGCCACTATGCCTCTAATGTCCTTACACGTCCCTCCGGGCGCTCATATGGAAATGAATGTGTGGACACAGTTTGTCAGCAAGGTTTCTACCGGCCGTGAACCAATTACTAAAGCACATAACGACAAACACGCAGATTGGTGTACTGATTACATTGTAGATCAATGGGGCGATATTAGCAATGAAAGACCTGCGATGATTCGAAATGGCGATTCATTGCAATTGATGCAAGAACTTCCTGATGACAGCATCGATTTCATACTCACGGACCCGCCATATGGGGGGGTAATTCAATATGGGGAATTGGAGTTCACTAGAGGTAGTTGGCTTGAAGATGACAGAGAAGCAATGATTACAGCAATAGAGGAGAATGAAATAATCGTAAATAATCGTCAAAGAAAAACTGATGATGATTTCTATACTTCATTAAGCCAAATGTTTCAACAATGTGCGAGAGTATTGAAGCCAAATCGACATATGGTTCTAACTTTCACTCATACACAATTAGGAATTAGAAACCAAATATACAGAGCAGCCGCATTATCAGGCCTTCAAGTTGAAAGAGTCGTTTGGCAGGAAGGTGCCCGTGCAACACAAAGAGCGACATGGCAAGAGGGGATTGCTCTAGAAGGGGACTATTATATCAGATTCGTAAATAGATTTGACGCAACGATTGACGATGGAAATATCGCTGAAATTGATACTCAAACATATGAGCGACATATCACAAACGTAGTCATTGAAACGATAGTTGAAAATGGAATGCCAACGCCACTGAATTCTCTACTCAGCCGTGTTGAAGGTCGTGTGACAGAGATATTAATGGGAAGGGGGGTGTTACCTCCTTTGGAATCGAGGGATTTGGAGGAAATTATTGCAGACGATGAGAGGATTTGTGAAACCGATGCAGGTTATTGGTTGGCTAACCCCCGAGCATTCAGATTTGAGATACCTCTGAATCGTAGAATTGCTGATTTGATAATTATGGCAATAACGCGTGAAGAAGGTAGTGCCAGCTTTACATTTATTCATAGGTATATCATGCAAGCCATTCGTGACGATTTAACTCCAACAAGACATGACATTACGGATTTATTGGATGAACTCTGTGAAACAGATGATGATGGCAATTACAGTATTCGTCCTGCAATTGCCGAACTCGAAAGAAGACATGAACAAATGGTGTATTATTTGGGCAGAATCGCAGAGATGATTCAAGGCAGAGGGCCTGCAATCGCCATAGATGAAATGGGTAAAATGTACCAAGGTGCTAGACTCGATTCTCAGTTGAATCTTATGGACCATCCAGCAAATTATGGGGATCGTGAACGTAATGCAATGATGCGTATTGATGTTCTTTGGATGAATAGAGATTCAAGAATTACTCATTGCTTTGAAGTTGAAAACTCAACCCGAATCGAGGGTGGAATTATGAGGATGTCAAATGTTAGGGAGTTTGAAGTTAGTGGACGTCAGGTACGGCGCGTTATTGTGATTCCAGACGATAGGTTAGAAGAAGCTAGACAGATTGCCAATTCACAAGTACTCGAATCTTGGCTTACTACCACTTCGCATTATTTATTAAGATATTCCGCTCTTGAAGAATACTTTAATCAAGTCAATGTTGATGGCTCTGCTAGTTTGGCAGGATTGGATGACATACTTGAAGATATGAGACCACAGGCAAGATTGGATGATTTTGGAACTGAAGAGGAGTAACCCACTGCGATGGGTACCCACTGCTAACCCCCTTGACAAAGGGGGCCCCTCTGCTAATGCTACATAATGATCCAAATTCGTCTATTGATTTGATAAACAAAGAACACGTGGTAGAATTATGAAAAAAGAATTGAACGTAATATCATTGATTTTTTGTGTT
>JBMZTB010000156.1:0-3178 GCA_049623485.1 Candidatus Poseidoniaceae archaeon | reverse complement strand
TCGCCGCCTATTCACTTGACGTCCAAGATGCAATTGTTGAAAATCTCCCAATTGCACTGGCGTTTATCTTCATTTCAACAGTCGTCCTCATCTTCATACAGGTTCGAAGTGTCATCATTCCAATCAAAGCCATTATCATGAACATTCTCTCGATTTCAGCAACATTTGGTATGCTTGTCTTCGTCTTCCAATGGGGTTACGGAGAAAGTTTGCTCAATTTCACTGCCCAGCCGATCGAAACCACCAACCCAGTCATCATCTTCTGTATCGTCTTTGGATTGTCCATGGATTACGAAGTTTTGATGCTCTCACGAATCCACGAAGAGTGGGAAGTCACCGGAGACAACACGCAAGCAGTCGCCAATGGTTTGCAAAAGACAGGGCGCCTAATTACTGGAGCCGCAGCGATCATGGTCGTTGTTTTCATGGCCTTCGGACTTTCGTCTGTCGTTATCCTCAAACAAATCGGACTTGGTCTCGCACTCGCCATCTTCCTTGATGCAACGATTGTCCGTGCTCTTGTCGTCCCATCGACTATGCGCCTCATGGGCAAGTGGAATTGGTGGTCTCCAAAATGGATGAATTCATTGTTCGGCACTGGTGACGAGCCCGACAAGAAGGGATCAGAGTAGGGTTTTCGTGGTTGGATCTTGATGGACGCGTTCAATCATTACCATCCAAATGACGACGTGGGTCGAAGCCTAACGGTATTGTCCATCATAACCCTCTCTTCGCTAATCCTACTCTTCATTTGGGATGTTCAAACGCTTCTCACAACAACAGGGAAGACATTAACGACAGGCAATTCTTTGGTTCTGCTGTCTATTTGGCACATTGTTTGTATGTTGCTTGGGTTGAGCGCTATTGTGTTCATGTTCAGGATGAGGACTGGACACATGGTCGTACGTTCTCATGAACAAAAAAAGGATATTCTCATCCACCCCTTGGGGATTAACAAATTCGTTACATTCAGTAGTTGGACGCTGATCCTGAATGTTTTGTACTTTACATTAGCTACACTTGTGTCTTTTATCATGCTCACTGGTGCAAACCCTCCTGCCTGGTTAACACAGTCGCTAGGTGGTGTTTTTGTAACTGCGTTAGGCGCATCATTCCTCACCTCAACGGTCGTTCGATACGTCATCTTGCCAAGGAATGAAAACGATGATGAACATCACAGACGCCAATTCTGGTTTCACAACCAAATGATGCATAACTTCTGTACAATTTTCCTTGTGGTTGAAATCTTGCTCACGACGCCTCAACTCGAGTTTGTGTATCTTTTGTTTGGAATCCTTATCGGCTTGGCGTATGCTCTCTTCGCCTTCCCATTCGCAGCATTCGGAGGGGGCTACTACTGCTATTCATTCATCGATCCTCGATTGCAAAAAGCCCCATCGTTCATCACGATGCTTGCTTTGGCAATCTCACTATCATACGTTGGTGTATGGTTTGTTTCCGAGTTAGTATCATTCAACATTTTGATTGGTGGCTCCTTACTGATTGCTTGGTGCTCGCAACTCGTTCAATTTAAACCTCTAAACGCTTGACTGCCCTCAACAGAAAAGTGTTTGAATAACGTGGTAAAGTTTGGGCACAGCATGAACAGATGTCTATTCATGTGTTAGGTTTAACACACCTCACTCCCACCGCAGAACTCTTGAATAGTATCAGTACAATGTAAACATATGGGCCTAGAACGGCTGATAGGGTTTTCCGACAGAAACATGACCCCTGATGAGGTGAGGGGTAATCTGGAGTTTGATGGGCGTCATATCCGCAGTTTGGTCAATGATGCAAGGTTCGACATTGGAGAATTCGAGTTTGTATCGCTGCGCGAGTTGCGGAAACGGGTCGAGGATGAATCCGTCGAACACATCAGCGAATCTGAATTGAAACAATCGGTTGTCAATCATACTGCTCCTGCGAAAGAAGACGTTGCAGATTACATCCGTAATCCTGACTATCAATACGCAATGTTTCAGGTCGCATCTCAGTTCAATCTTCTCGAAATGGCCTCTCCAAACATGACGCCTGAGCATGGAATCGATGTGTACTGGAACGATTACACTCAGGGGCCGGCTTGCGCACGAGCGACCATTGGAGCAACGCTCTTCAGGAATTATTTCGTCGAATTCGAGGGAAGAGTTGGTCAAAGTGCAAGCGTTCAACTCAACGGTCTTGATGATGCCCTGAGGTGTATTGGAATCGCTCAGGGTGATGATTACATCTACGAGAATGGGTACATCCGTCTTTCCAAATCGCAATTGAAGAGGGCATCTGATCGAATACAATCTATGTCTGAATCGGAACGAATGGACCTCATGGGTGAGGTAAAGGTTGGAATACATTGGGGTTGTCAAGCCAACGATCACAACGGTCCAATCGATCAGTATGTATCGACCATTTTTTGCTCAGGATTACCATTGGGATATTACGCACGTGGAGGTGTGACCATAGATGATGCTGACGCACTTGGACGACTTGTTCAAGATGCAATGCAAGAGGCAACAATACTCGCAAGCACGCTGAATTCGTTTCGTTACGGCAATCGCTGTGTTGTATTGACAAAATTAGGATGTGGCGTCTTTGGCAACCCAATTAATTGGGTGGTTGATGCGAGAAATCGGGCATTGGACAAGAACCCTGTCTCAGTTGAAGCACTCCAATTTCACTATTCCGAAAGAGAACCTGAATTTGATTATGGGGGGTAAAACGATGAGGAAATGGAAGACATCGGAATCAGATCCGCTTCGTATTGATGAAATCCACTTAGAAGGCTGCAAGATTGGGATTAGTTTCTGTCCAGGAAAAGTCCAGGAGTTTGCTATGAGCGGGTCATGGGATCGTGACCTCGATGCTGACTTGGACGTGATTGCTTCATCTGGATACAATGTCGTCCTCTCATTGATTGAGTACAGAGAATTCGAAGAGTTGCAAGTTGAGGGTTTCCTTGAATCTGCAGTTCAAAATAACGATATGGAATGGATTTGGGCTCCCATCCGAGATGGAGAAACTCCAACTCCAAGCAATCATTCAGCCTTAGCAAGGACTCTCGATGCTGTCAAACAAAAGAAATCCGTGTTCATACATTGCAAAGGGGGTCTTGGACGAGCGGGTTCAGTTGCAGCATGGTTGTTGTCGCACTTTGGTCGAACTGGACTTGAATCCATCAAAG
>JBMZTB010000155.1:0-3182 GCA_049623485.1 Candidatus Poseidoniaceae archaeon | reverse complement strand
AAATGTCCCATGTTCAAGGCACTGAAGTGATTGATTTTTCAAATCAACTTGTGACGAAGGAAAGTGGCCATTTAGAGATCGATGGTGAACGATACATGTTGCTACCTGCGTCTCTTTTTGAACGATTTTTTTCGTCTTGTTTACCACATGCGCCAGATATGAGTCAGATCGATTGGATGGAATGTCCGAGTGTTTGGTCCTTATCAGAACGATCAATTCTATCAATAATCATTACGTCGATTCGTGAGTTATTTTTCCTATCAGAACGGTCGGTCTACATCACGGGGTCTGAAAGTTGGAGTGCCTATTTCCGCGTTTATTTATTTGATCAGGGTTGGGGTGATGCGACATTGTTATCTTACGATGTGGAATCCTATGACACCATTCTGGAACTGCCTAAAAGCCCCCTCGCACCATTTTCTATTGGCTTGATTGCTAGTATTTGGGAACGGGCACATGGCAGAAAATTTAACCTGGTTATCGGGCAGGAAGAGGAGCGACTAAACGTCTCAATTTCTTCATTGTTGGAATACAAAGTCTAAGGTTGGTTCTATTCGGTTGTTATCGAGCAACTAAGGTCAAGGTTCATAACCGAATCATAGGCTCGTATAATTAGTCAAGGCGCGGAGGCTATATCCAATGACACTAAATCACAATCAAATGGCATATGCTGCAATCATTTCAACACTCATATTTGGCGCTCTATTCGTAGGGGTGAGCGGCTTTTATCAGACCTCTGATGGCGTTGGAGATTTCGACAGTGCTGCCGAAGAGGATCTCTTTGGAGATGAGATAACCTCTGGAGAGGCTACAGACAGTGACGGCGACGGTCTTCCGGATGTTCTTGAAGAATCACAATATGGTACCGATAAAGATGACCCCGATACCGATAAAGACGGCATGAGCGATGGATGGGAAGTTGAACACGGCTTGAATCCACTCGATAATGGTGAATCTGAAGAACTCGATGATGAAACAGGTACTTCCTCAACAGCCGATGACGCTGAAATTTCCAATGAAAGCGATTCATGGCCAGATCCAGAGCAGGGAAAATATGGAGACCCTGACCGAGATGGATTAACAAATGAGCAAGAAGCTGAACTTGGGACTGATCCTCAACGAGCAGACACCGATAACGATGGCCTTAACGACCGTTGGGAATCAATCTATGGAATGAATGTCTCTTCGCCTGATGGAACAGTTTACTTATTCAATCCTCTCTCTGGCAACTGGGATTGCACTCTGTTAAATCTCGCGCTTGAAGAAACTCTCTCATCTATGCTTGAAGAATTTGAAGGTGCTCCAACATGGGATGAACTTGAAAATCCACTCGGCAAGCACTCTTGTGACCAAGTTCTTGACTTTGATGAAGATGGACTTTTGAATTTCCAAGAAGAAGCATACGGCACAAACCCTGCTTCACCAGATTCTGATGGCGATATGCTCCCAGATATTCTTGAAGTTAATTCAGGAGCGGTTGTTCTAGATTTTGAACTCGGATCTGATTGTGGCGAGCCCGAAAGCACACCACTCTCTCAAAGAACTCCTCGTTCTGCTCCATTTGCTTCCGAAGTAAGCGCAGCATGGTTCTTATCAGATCTCGATGGCGATGGTCTTCTAAACGGGCCCAGTGATTGGGACACTGATGGAGATGGTATGCCTGATGGATTTGAATACTGTTTCTCCTTCAAACAAGACCACCCTACACAAGATGCAAATAAACAACTCAACCCTCACAACTCCTCAGACGGATACAATGACTGGGACGAAGATGGATTGAACAATCTTGAGGAATACCAAGTGGCGAACAAGTTTGGTCTAACAAACGGATTGCCCTCATTCACATCGCCTTGGAGTCAGGACACAGATGGTGATAAGATGCCAGATGGTTGGGAAGCCAACCAATACAATCGAACTACTCTTGAATACCCGCTAAATCCGAGGAATGCCAGCAATGCAAACGACGATATCGACTTTGATGGATGGGATTCTGATGGTGACGGCGATGTTATGTTCGAAGATCTAGAACTGACAACAACCGTTGTTGAACTCTACGTCGAGAAGGGTGATTACGTGACAAGCAATACCACGATCGCTCGTGGCCAATTCACAATGGGTGGAGGCAACAAGCAACCTGTTTACCTTGTTGCACCAGTTGATGGTTATGTTTACTCAATCAATGTAGCGCCAGGTGACCAAGTCGAATCTAGACTCTTCGTTTGGATGAATCTTGTCGAAGAATCGGAGCGATTTACCAACCTCATGGAGTACGAAGCACGACTTGATGACCAAGGAAATGTCGTTGGCCGCTCAACAGATCCGACCCATGGCGATACAGACCTCGATGGTCTCCTTGATGGAATTGAAGTTGGTGGATGGGAAATTCTTGTCGTCAATCGTGGTGTTCAACTGACATGGGTCGTCTCTGATCCAGGACTGCCGGATACAGATGGTGATGGCCTTTCTGATTTTGAAGAATTTTCTTCAACCTGTGATGGTCAGGGTTCGAACGCATCGAATGATGACACTGACAGTGATGGCGAAAGTGATCAACAAGAAACAAAACTTGGATATATTTTCAATGGTGAACAGTATTTCACATCAGCATGTATGTTTGATACTGACAATGATGGATTAGAAGATGGTGAAGAAGTCATTGCTGGTGAGGACAATTTCGTAACGCATGCAAATAATTCTGATACTGATGGCGATGGACTCATCGATGGTAATGAGATTCTTTTCATACCTCGTCCTTTCCAATATGAAACCAATCCACTGATTAACGATACTGATGCGGATGGTATGCTCGATGGTTGGGAAATGCAGGTAAAATCAACCGAAGATAATACGAACTCTCATTCTCTTTGGGTTGCAGTATCGAACTGGGATCGACCAGGATGCATTGAAACAAGTACGAATGGATGTCAAATGGATCCAGGCGGCTATGTTTGGATTAATTGGCTTGGTGGATTTGAACTGCAAAAGAAATACGAAGTTTCAGAAATGAATCTCTCGGGCTTTGACCTTCCTGGAAACACGCTTTGTGATGGTTGTAAAGGCCGATGGGCCTTAGATCCTTCACTGAACTCCTTGAAAGATGATACCTATGACATTGATAACGATACACTTGCCAATGGAGCAGAAGCTCCCACAAACTGGAACACAAATCCAGTTGATGATGA
>JBMZTB010000154.1:0-3206 GCA_049623485.1 Candidatus Poseidoniaceae archaeon | reverse complement strand
ATGAAGAAAGCAAAGGCAGGACGCAAAAGAGTCCTCGAGAACTTTACATTAGAAGGTCAAGCAGAATCGTACGAAGACGTCTTCCTACGTTCTGTTCAGAAGCGACGTTGGAGAGATTCATGATTCGCATGATATACTCGATCAAATAATGGGGAAGAAATTCCTTTGTCTCCAGTTTCTAGTAAGGTTTTCAATTAAGTCTCTTCATCCCCTATCGCTATATTTTGTCGAAATCTGTCCTTCAATTTACAAGATTTGTTTATATATTGTAGATAGGAGGTTTACCATCCTAGCACACAGGATGTCAACTATTGAATTGACTTATTGAGTGGTTCTAGGGTATTTGTATATTGAGGAGGACCTGATGGCGTGCTAGACGACTTGTATCAACTAGGTTCTCTCGTTTGGGCAGATTTTGAATTTCCTAGCGACGAAGAGAATACTCTTCACCCGGGTATTGTTCTCCAAGATCAAGGAGAGAAAGTTCTGGTGATAAGTGGTAGTTCACTAGGTACTCCTGATCACTTAGTCATCAGGAATGAAAAATTCACTTCATTTGTATTATCACCAAGACATGTCACGTACGATTATTTCGCAGGCAGTCGGTTTGGAATATTTGACTACAATGAAGATGATGATGACGATGATATTTATTGTGAGGACGATTATGAAGAATTAAATGAGGATTATACCGATTACGACTGTACGGAAGGATTCATTTCCCGCACTACATATTTCCAACTCGACGAGTTGAAAGCTGTTGCGAAAAACAAAATAGAACGGCACTGTGGTGGGCTCGACTCTAATTCATTAGATATTTTGATGGGACGATGTGCAATGCGTTCCTGCTTTTCCCACAATTCAATTGGGGACGAAGAGGAGATACATAAGTGGGATTTGATTTGCTGGATGGACGAAGAGGATTCTGAAATGAGGAGCTATCTGAATCTCAATGATCTAAAATTTGCAGTAGTAGTTGGCAAGATTAAGGATAGCCGGCTAAAAATACTTGCAGAAGTAACCCACGGAGAAGATCCAGAAAATACAATTGTAATGAGAGATGTCACTCCTTCTAACGATCTCGATGAATTAGTACTGAATTCCAAACCATCCATACTACACAGAGACAAAGTGTGTTTCGTGATTGGGAAGATTACAAAGTTCGAACGTAGTCGATTACAAAGGTCGCCTCATTTGAGAGTCAAATCAAAGCAGGAACTCACGGTTTCTGATTCCTCCGAACTAAAAATAGGTGATGTCGTTTGTGCAAAAAAGTCACCAGGTGTACCGAGACTCATTGTAGGTATGAGCCAAAATGGAAATCCGATAACTGTTAAGGGTGTGAAAACGACCAACAAAACAGGTATTTTTGTATCGACTCAGGAAATCACAGGATTTTCTCATGAGTACAAATTCACACTAAATTCCGAACCAATTTTGACTAAATCCAGAGGCAGTTTGTTCAAGCTCCAAGACTCTAAATTACTCCCCGAACAAATTGCATATCTCTCATGCGAACCTTCGATTATGCTCCATAGTGCAAAACCGTTCGATCCAGATAATCAAATTTTGAGTGAAGGGGACATCGTTTGTCATAAGTTACATGATTGGGAATCTATCCGAATCCCATGGCTAATCATCGGAGGAGATGAACATCATTACTACGCACTCGAAGGCAAAAGCTTCTCCGGAGCCGAAGTTGCATCGAATCTAATTCTCGAGTTAGAAGGATATACCAGCCCAATTTGCTTTAATCTTGAAAGGTTAGAACCTCTGAATAAGTACAAAATCAAATTCAAACATTCTGTGCTACCTAAAGAAAAGAAAAAAACACTCTTATCTTCGAACCTGTACAAAGCTTACAAATCAGTCTGAGTATGCACATTGGCTCCTCTTCAAGCCTATGAGCATACCACAACGGAATTGCGAATGACAAGAATACCCATCTAACTGATAGCAAGATTGAATCGATATTCGAGTGCAATATCGATATTTTATCGGCTCATTTCGTTAAGGATGGATTGGCCTGATTTCGAAGGTAGTAGGCTTTGATAGATGTTTTCCACTATGACGAATTTTTAATTTTCTAATTTCAAAAACCTGATCCAAACCAACTTCAATCAGCTCAGACCACTTCCTCGTACCCCACTGCCTAATTTTGAATTCTGGTTCGATCAGTTTCACTCTCGCTCCAATTTGCGCAAGATTTACCCAACTTTCGAGTTCTTGTTTTTCTAACTCATAGGCATTCGTAACTAATTCAATCAGATACTTCAGAAGATTCTTGATTGAACGTTCGTATACATAAGGTGGAGGATTTCCAACAAACTCGGCAGAATGCCCAGTTTTGGCTTTATGCTTAGATATTGCTTCAATGCTTCCATTTACGATATATTCGTCACAGATGATACATTTTGCTGACTCATGGCCCGTATCATGTTTGTGTGCGGATAGTGAGCTCCAATTTTTTGCTATGAACCCACAATCCATGCATCTGAATCCTTTCCTCCCATTTTTTGCACCCAATATCCAATTTAGACCTTCCGACACTGACAAATCTGGAGAAGAGTTATTGTCCACTGCTTCGTATGAGATGTCTTCTGTGTCCTTTTTTTCAGCATCCGCGACTTCAGGGTTGAATCGCCATTGAATTAGGTTGTCCAATGGGCCCAATGCAAAATCAACATGTCCTGATGTTGGATATTCTTCATGTTGGTAGTGCGACCCGTAATTGCCCCATTGCTGAGCAGTATTAAATGCTAAACGGATCATTGTAGGAATGATATTGTGGTGACGTAGCTTCGCCATCATCTGCTCATATGGATAGTACTTAATTGGTAACTCTCCATACACCTCTTCATAAATGGATAGTATAATGGCCTCTGTTGCTTTTCTGCAACGCATTAAAGCAGCATCGGGATGGCTTTCACGCAGTTCGTTCGCACTCTCTCTGAGGTCCAAAACCACTGCTCTCCAATCTCTACTTTGGGTCATGCTAGCATGTTACCATAAGTCGTCTAATTAATGAGTCATGCGGTTCAAGATTTATCGAAATTTCCATGCTCGAAGTATCTCAATTTGCTTCCAACAATAAAGTCAAACTATTCATCAATCAGGTCTTCTTTGCCTCAATGCTTCAACGGCAAGCACGCTGATTGCAACTTGGAGATTGTAGGATGGAACAAACCCATCCATCGGCAGTCGGA
>JBMZTB010000153.1:0-3207 GCA_049623485.1 Candidatus Poseidoniaceae archaeon | reverse complement strand
ATCATCGAACGCAACAGAGTGAGTGTACACAACGGTAGCGTTGTGAAGAGCCCACGGAGAGCCCTCGAAGATGGAACATGCGTCCACATGGGCCTCTCCATGAACCCATGAATACGACCCATTCTCATCAACACAACATGCGGTAATGTGCGTCAAAGGGACTGCCGAAATTGGGGGTAGGGTTGAAATAGCGTCGGTAGATGGAACAGTTTGGAGGGAAGATTTTGTCCAAGACTCTGTACGTGGATGTAGAAACAACGGGGCTTTCAAAGGTCTATGACCAGGTAGTCCAAGTCGCCTATGCATGGGAAGAAAATGGTGTTCTCGTTGACGAACGGTGCATCCTCGTGAAACCAACCGTTCCAATCAGCAAAGGTGCGTCAGAAACTCACGGCATCACTGAGGAGGCTGTTGCGAATGCCCCTCCTTTCCGGACAGCATGTCAGGATTTAGCGGAGCGGATTCGTGAGGCTGACATCATTGCAACGTACAACGGCAATCGTTACGACATACCAATCCTCGATGAAGAGTTCAAGCGAGCAGGAGTAGATGTCGATCTTGGTTCAAAAGCCCACCTTGACAGTTTGCGAGTGCTCCAAGAGATGCGGCCGAGCACACTTTCCGCAATGCACGAGCAGTATGTTGGGACGCCACTTGAGGGAGCACACGATGCGTTAGCCGATATTCGAGGAACTCTGGCGTTGTACAACGCGATGAAGCAACATTTTGGCTTGGAGGACCTTTCCGATGAAGACATTGCACATTCACTCCGAGGAAACGAAATCACTCTGGATGGCAAGTTTGTTTGGGATGAACACGAAGACAATGTAGCGAATTTTGGCTTTGGAAAGTATGCTGGAAGACCCGTTGAATGGGTGATTCAACACGACCCAGGTTATCTTCGTTGGATTATCACTGCTGATAAGCAGCGGTTCGACTTCATCACGGGTGAGCTTGTGACTTTCGCAGAGCAAATGCTACGAGGTCCGGTTGAGTTCAAGAAGTGGCTTCTCGCAAACTACGGTGGAAAGCCACAAAAGATTCCAACGTTGCTTGAGCAACTCGAACTCGAGGAGCATGATTGTTGGGATCATCTCGAAGAAACGGTCCATTACGATGGAGATGAAGACGGCGGATTCAGTTATGTGGAAGTTGTTTGCAAAGTGTGCGGAAATGACTTGACTGAAGAGTACAACGACCCTAGCAACTGGGAACCCGACGAAGATATGTACCGAGACCGCTAGTCAATCAAATCTTCCTATTCTCTCATCAAAGAAACTCATTTCAATATCCGCCGTCGCATCATCAAGATTTTGCCAATATCTGTCAATGTAATCAACATGTGTGGTGTCGTATCCATAGCCTTCTCCCTCCGTAGTTGCATAGCCAAGGGTCTGAAACTCTTCAGGAGATACCTTGAAGTCTTTTGAATAGATTTTTTCGATATCCGTATTTTTCTGGTCAAATATCTCGATGAATTCTGCATAATGAATTTCCGCTCCATCTTCATCAAAATCTGAGTAAACTGTTTGCTTCCAAACTTCATTACCGCCATTTCTGTAGACAATTTCTCCTGAATCGAACCAGTCCGATTGATATACAACTTCCCCATGGTATTCCAATACCCTTGACATCAAAATCTTGAATTCCTCTTCGATGTTCGAGGACATGTTATGTGTCACCCTAAGGGAATGGCAGTAATATACGACGTGTTTTGCGTTAAATCCATCATAAGTGAAATGACCATCTTTGATAAACTCCTCAATTTTAGTATTCAAATTTTCGTCGTAAGCCAATTCCCTTGATTTGCCATCACCATGGGAATTTAATTGCCCTCTCCACTGTTGTTCAGCAGTAAAAACCACACCTCTAGCCATATCTGAGAATATTTGATCAATGGCATCATTAATCTCGAGCATGTATTCCTCTATTTCGTAGTCATCCTCATCATCAAAAGATGCATTCTCATATTGATTTTTGACAATAGCTTGTTCAAGTTTTAAGTCATAAAACTCAACATAATCTGCGCAAGTATTTCTTTCAGCAATACGGTTTGCTGTTTCATGGAGTAGGCCTATTTTTGACTTTATTTCTTGATTTTCTCGGTATTTCAGAGTATCTGAAGCCCTGTCTTTACTCTTGGAAAGTCCTTCGGCTAAAGGTTCAACGAAAATTTTATTGAAATTTTCAGGTAGGCAGACCCTTATGTCGTTTAGTTCGTTTAGAAAATCCTCAGATTCCCGAATGAAGTCTTCTAAATCTTCACTTGTAGTGGTATTTGAGACCTGCCACAGGAACGGCAATTTTGGCTTCCTCCTCTCCAGACTTCTAAACTCTCTTAAACAGGCGTCGCTAACATATTCAATCATGCAATATTCGTCAACGGTGTTAGAGTACCTAAACATGTAATGAAGCCTTTTGTGAGGTTTAGTCTTCTTAGATGGCTTGTATCTAATGTTGCTGGTTGCATCAATTAAAGCACCAGTTGTCGGATCCATAAAATCTAATCTACAATTTCTTCCATCCATCATGAAACGCATCCAGTCATCATAATCTCGTCCTCGGTTTGTACAAATGAATGCATCTATTTCAAAATTTAACCCGGCTCTTTGTTTATGATCAAGATACACACCTTCAGAGACGATTTTTCTTGCTTGTTCACGCCTTCCATGCAATTTATCCTTGTCGCCAAGAGGGTCTGCTTGTAGATAATCTCCTACTTCATCTCTAATCTGATTGAACTCAACCCATGATTTGTCAGTAGACGACACGATACTCCCTATGGATAGAAATTAATCTTCTTTTCGTTAGCATAACCTAGAGCAGTAAATCTCCACTCGCATCCGCTCTTCAGACTAGAAACAACTTGAAAGGAACCTACACAACGGGTATCCTTGAACTCGCCCGCATCCACATCAGTAGACATGAATGTGCGTGTATACAAGGGAGCCCCTCGTATGCGTATATGCCTTCATGGGTACCGTTCTATACGCATGCATACACAAGGGGTGGCCCTGAAGAATTAGGAAATCTTCTTCTCTGCATCAACTAGTAGTTAGAATAATCAATTGGTGATACCGCTACTGAATAAACTGAGGGCAAATAGCCAATACAAACTTGCGATCGCCAATGCGACAATCGCAGAGATACGTGCTCCTTTTCGGAAACTTATGACAAAGGTTCCTCTTCTGGTAGCTATTACAAAAC
>JBMZTB010000152.1:0-3219 GCA_049623485.1 Candidatus Poseidoniaceae archaeon | reverse complement strand
TCTTTACAGTCACTAATGAACTGACTCAAGTAGGAGAACGTTGTTTCCTCATCTCCCATATCGTTCAACCTCCTTAGTATCTACTGCCCACATACAAGTCTTAGTCTCACCTCTTGAAACATTGAAAAATAAATCAACTGATGTTGGGAACATTTATTCAACATACGTACAGACAAGGAATCATGTCCGATGAAGAAGAGACCTGGAATGTAAGCGATGCCATGAATAAAATCCGTGCTGCTCTTGCAGAAAATGATCAATCTGTTGAGGATCTCTTCGCGTCTATCGATGGAGATGATGATGGGCAAATCAACGGACCTGAACTCTACAGGGGACTTCAGAGTGTTGTTGGTGACAAACTTTCTCCGAACCAAGTTTCAATGATCATCAAGGCTCTTGATACAAACGAAGACAACCGAATCGATCTCGGTGAACTTCAATCTGGCCTTTCTTCAGAAGAAGAGTGAGACTACAAGCGACTCCGCAAATTGTTTGCTACTGTCGAATTGCAGGGGTCTTGGCGAAACTACCCCATCCTGTTTTAGGTAAGAAGCAGGACAGTGTGATGTTCAGGAGGATGAAACATTGTTTGTTTCTTCAACCAATTGAGGGAAAACAATGGAAGATTTCGAAACACTTGGCCTATCTGATGAACTTCTTCGTGCAGTAAAAGCAGAAGGCTATACGACTCCTACACCAGTCCAAGCATTGTCAATCCCACCACTCTTGGAAGGGAGAGATGTCCTTGGTGTCGCTCAAACTGGAACAGGAAAAACGGCCGCTTTTGCATTGCCTGTTTTACAAGTCATGAGTCGCTCAAGGCCTCAAGGAAAGAGATTCATTCGAGCCCTTGTCCTATCTCCAACCAGAGAATTAGCCGCTCAAATCGATGAACGGTTTTCGGTCTACAGCGAGCATTTAGATCTCAAGCACAAAGTTATCTTTGGTGGAGTCAAACAGAACCCTCAGGTACGAGCATTGGAAAAAGGGCTCGATATTCTCGTTGCAACACCTGGGCGATTGCTCGACCTCATTGGTCAAGGATTCATCGACCTTGGTCGTGTTGAATTCTTCGTTCTCGATGAAGCGGATCAGATGCTCGACATGGGGTTCATCCGAGATATACGAAAGGTATTGAAACTCTTACCGAAGAGAAGACAAAACCTCTTGTTCAGTGCAACGATGCCAAAATCAATTGCAGAATTAGCTGAATCATTCCTTCGAGATGCAATCATGGTCGATGTGAGTCCAGAAGAAATCACAGTAGAACGCATTGAGCAGAAAATCATGTTCGTTCGAAAAGCCGACAAACGCAGAATATTGGTCAAAATTATCAAAGGTGAAAAGGTCGAGAAAGGCATTGTATTCACTCGGACAAAACACGGTGCAAATCGGCTCGTAAAACAACTTGATCAGTCTGGTGTTAATGCAGCAGCAATCCATGGAAATAAAAGTCAAAGCGCAAGGACGAAGGCGCTGGCAAGTTTCAAGGCAGGTCACACACGCATCCTCGTTGCAACAGATATCGCGAGCCGTGGAATCGATGTTGACGGGATCACCCACGTCTTCAACTACGATCTCCCAAACGAGCCAGAAAGTTATGTCCACAGAATTGGCCGTACAGCTCGAGCAGGAAAGTCAGGCATCGCCTACGGATTCTGCGATGAATCTGAATCAGGATATCTTGTAGGGATTCAAAACCTCATTGGATTTGAGATCAATGTTGATGATGAACATGAATTCCATTTCCAAGGAGCGGTTCCTAAGCCAGGCCAAAAGCCAGGTAAAATCAAGACAAACAATCCCAAGAAGAAGCCGAATAGAAGTCATCAGAATAGGTCAAACAAACCAAAACAAAAGAGAAGAAATAATCACAATTCGCGCCAACCAACATCTGGTCGTTCACGTTCTGGAAATAGTGGAGGACGCCCCGAAAACAATCGAGGACGTTCTCGAAATCAACGAAACAATCGCCGATCAAATTAAGACTTGATTTCGGACATTTCGGCATCTTCAACAAGAATAAATTCGAAAGCACCAGATGCACTGTCATAATCAATACTCAAGAATAAAGCCTTCATTTGTCGATCTTCGAATGGATCATGGAACCATGGTTGACCAGAACGGAAAATTTCAAGAATTTTCTTGAATTCTACCATTCCCATGTCTCCACTAATGGTATATTCAGCCGATTCAGCACCTTCGTCCATAAGGTCATCACCTTCTTGACCGCGAATAACTGTACGTTGCAGTCGACGTTTTACATTCAAATGAACATTACAATTAGAGATCTTATGCCAATCTTTCCCGACACTTGCAATAAAGCATTCATTTGCTTCCATGGCTATTAGATGGAGGCGCAGTTTGTAACCTTTTTCAGTAAAACCAGATAAAATATATGCCCCATCCGATGAAAAATAAACTCACTGTAGCGTATTTGAGAAACGGAAATTGTTTCGTCACATCCTCAACTTTATTGCCAATATCTTCGAGTACTTCATCAGTAACTGCAGCGGCTGCAAGTTCAGTCAATGCTTCTCCTGCCATGATTGAAAATCTTCCCTCGCTTACTTAATTATTGGGACGACTGTTGAGTTTTGGAACTGTTGGATTTATTCTTCTTCAAGAATTTTTTCAACTTCATCTCCAGCACCAAATAATGATGCAACCAAAGCAGAGATCCATCCGGCCATCAATTAAATTAGGGCAAGTGTTTGATTTAATCTTGTGAGTCTAAACCCCAATTCCGATATCTTGATAGAAACTGGGCTAAAATTTTGTAAGTTCCCCTTTTGCTAGTTTAGAAATTCCACTAAAAATCTCTGCGAGACCAAAAAGTGGTATGGCAAGAAGTAATAATTGGAGACCTGAAGAGATAATTGAATCTAATTGTTGTTGAAATTCGCACTCGGATTTGTTGTAGTCATCTCCTGGTTCACAGGATTTGTGCGGGTAATCAATTGAATACTGTTGATCATCGGATGCGACGAACTCTTCATCTCGGTGAGAATCGTCTAAGATAGTTAGAGAAATGAACTCAAAGGCATGAGGTAATATCATCAGTGTACAAAACACCACAAGTATCAGGATTCCTCGTTTTATTTGTTTATACGCCTTAAGTTCGTTCTTTTTTTTGGGATTCAAGAGGTGCTCAGAGCACTTTTCACACCTTTTTCTTCGACCAGAAAGAGAAGTACTGACGAGGTTCACATGCCCACA
>JBMZTB010000151.1:0-3228 GCA_049623485.1 Candidatus Poseidoniaceae archaeon | reverse complement strand
GACCGCTTGGGGGCAATTGAGATTGCTCCTCTGCTCGATGTTGCGGAGAGGGTTGAGTTCCTTTCCTACATCAGCAGAGCTCCAAAGGACATTCAGTGTTTGTTCAAGTTTTATCTGAAAGAAGGTGTACAGATTTCTGATATTGATTCTCTAGATTTCTTAGAGGTGATCGATGTGATGCATGAGTCCACAAAACCTGAGGAAGGGCATCTCATTATCTGTAAAATTATCCATCCCTTATCGAATCTTAATGCGCGAACAAAGGGAACCTATGCAGTACCAGGTTCACGATTGGACGAAAATGGCCTTACTTACATTATACAAGGCCCTTCTCTAAAACTGAGACTCATGTCAGGGGTGATGCGTTTAATGTCAAAACCTGATCGGACAAGTGCAAGAAATCTGAATCTTACTCCTCAAAATTATGAGTCAGTCCTTTCTGAAAAGCAATTAAAACTTGCGAAATTTGCCTACGACAACGGGTATTATGATTTACCAGAGCAACGGTATCAGAGCATTTAACGAAGATTGAAGGAATTTTAATGGATGATATTTTTTCTTCGATGACCGATGTTCGGCTCAGACCAGAAGATGCCCGCAGCATCGTACTCAGCATGGAAATTGATATGCAAGACACTGAAAGTCTTAGAACAGAAGGTTTCGAATTACTCATTCAGAGGATGAAAGATAATATTGAACGAGAAGTTCTACAGAATCAAGCAGAATTTAACGAAATTGACTCATCTAAAGCACCAGAAGAAATCCTAAATGAATTGCGAGAGAATATTGATTAGTCCTCCTTATGTTTTTACGTGACACCATGGTGAGTAATTTATGGAGGGAGTGAACGAACTTCTCAATCGGATTGAAGACTCAGGGATGGTTGTCCCTGAACCTGTTCGAGAAGCGATGTGTTCACTCCATCTTGAGCAATTTACTTCTTATGACTACGATTGTTTCTTCCATGATCGCCCTGTGATTTTTATGGAAACCAAAAACGGTGGAGTAAAGACAATTTCAGCCCCACACATGATCGTTACATTGTTGCATCAACTTGAACTTACAAAAGGTCAAGAAGTTCTCATCTTAGGATCAAAAGGAGGTTATCTTGCAGCATTGATTGCAACAATTCTTGGAGAAGATGGGCGCGTTCTCTTACTTGATCCATCGGAGGAGATCATTCGACATACTGCAAAAGCACTCTCAGGTTGGCCAACAATCGATGTTCGGACAATAGAGGCTCTAGAAGTTGCACCAATAGAAACACCTGGGGATTTGAATCGAATCGTCGTAACAGGTGGTATTCCAGAGATCCCAAAATGGATGGAAGAACGAATTGTTGAAAATGGATTTGTCATTGCTCCGATTGGCGAACATAGAAATCAGGAATTGATGAAAATTGAACGCCAAGGAAATGAACTTCATCCCACCTCTTTAGGACCAGTTTCTTTTGGTCCAGTTGACATTATTGAAAGTGAACCAAAACCGCTAACTGCAGCTGAAATAGTCGAGTTAATTGAAACATTGATTGAGACATGTCATGAAATGGAAATGTGCAGTCAGGAAGATTTGCATGCTTTGGCTGAGCTTGCGGACCAATTACGTCTCATGGACCATTTAGAGCAAGAAGGATTAGAGGAATTCATCATCGAGAATATGCAGCAATTTGTTCATTTGTGGCCAATGATCCAATTGATGTTGGCACCATCTCTTGCTAGACCAGGCGATATTGATGGAAATGATGACACACCAGGGCCTACTTTTGATGAATTTAAGCCATGAGGGATGAGATATGGCTGCCTCTGTTCAATCCACAATTGCTAAACTCAAACACAAAGATGTTCGTCAACGAAGAAGGGCAGTTCGTATCCTATTCGATTCCGATATTCACGAAAGTGTAGAGGCTTTTTCTGGCTTCCTTAATGACAAAGACATCTGGTTTCGGAATAAGGCGATTGAAGCCTATCGAAGGTGGGCTCCTATGCATGCACCTCACCTTTTGATTCAACTTGCTAATGGAAAGCAAATTGATGGTCACAAATGTGTTTCTTCGGTTCTTCAAAATATCCAAGATTTGAATCTCGCTGAACAATTAGCCCGTCTTTTGCTTGAAAGTGAAGATTCGATTGTTAGAAGGAATGCTTCGGTTTATCTCATCGATAACGATTTGTTAAAGAATAACGAAGAGGAACTTTTCTTACATTCTAAAGATCAAGTCATAATGTCAGCAATGCTTGCTCTTACAGATGATATTCAGGTTTTACTTGATGCCCTTTCAGACTCACACCCTGATGTTCGACAACAGGCTGGTATTCGTATGCTTGAAATGGAACTTGATGAAAAGGAAGCAACTCTCTTGAACAGTGCGATTTTCAGTGATAAAGCATTATGGAAACTAGCAGTCCCTAAGGCCATAAAAGAAGGGACAGAAAACATAACCCTTCTTGCTAAAGGTAGCAAAAATTCACAACGTAGATTCTTTGTAGAAAGCATGAGAGAACACATAGAAGAAGCAGATGATGAGAGAATTGAGAAACTTCTTGGAGAGGATTGCACTTCAGTAGTCTCTCGCTGGCTTGTTGGACGTAATGATTTGAAGAGTGATGCTTTGAGAGAAGCATTACTCTTTGATGAACGCGTAGACAGTATCGATAAATCACGTATGTTAGAACGAATCCTGCATCGACAAAATGAACAGGTAATTCAAGAATTAGCGCAAAAGGTTCTCAGCCAATCTTCTGACGAAGTTGTTCTGAGTGCAGCGCGAAACCTATCAACCGTAACCGATGAACCCCACTCATGACAGAGTCAGGTATCACCTTCACAGTCGATGCGACACAACCTTCTCACCAAAGACTGAGAGTTGAAATCCAAATCAAGGCCCCTTTCTTGAAGCCTAAACTCAAACTCTCCTTTCCTCGGTGGGTCCCAGGATCATATTTTCTTCGCGAACCTATCCAGCATGTTACGGCTTTGTCTGTAAGCAATGAGTCAGGAAATGCTCTGCCGTTTTCTCGAAAAGATGTAGATTCAATTGTTATCTCAACTGTTCAATCAACAAAACATGTGACTGTAAAATACGAACTTCTAGCTGTCGATTTAACCGTTCGTTCCAATCATTTCGATCACACTCACCTTCACATGATGCCCCCCTTCACATGGTTTTTACCTACTTCTGGAATTGAAAAAGAACGGATGAATATGCAGCATTCCGTACAATTCAAACTC
>JBMZTB010000150.1:0-3302 GCA_049623485.1 Candidatus Poseidoniaceae archaeon | reverse complement strand
AATTTTGTTCGTCTCATATGTTCATATTTTCACCGAACAGCATCCAACTCATGCGTAATGTAAGGCAACATCAAAACATGACTTCAGGTGTTAACCAGCGTGCGCAGATTCTTGAGCACTACGAGCAGAACCTCAGTTTGCTCAAGAGCATGTCAAAACTTGCAATTGTCAAATTGATTTCAACCTTGTATCACCTGGTAGGAGCAAGCAAGTGGCTATGGGAAGTGCCTCCGAAATCAATTCAGGAGATATGGGATGATTTTCCTATCGATGTTTCAAAGAACGAAATGCAGGAAACCCTCAAACTTCTCAAACAAAACAGTTCGTTCGGACAAGAAAATTATGTCGATTTGAAAGGGAGAAAAAATTACCTTATTCGAGAACTAAAAAATGGGAAAATCGTCACCATTTACGGGGAAGGGGGACTTGGAAAGACGGAGTTGGTGTATC
This sequence comes from Candidatus Poseidoniaceae archaeon, assembly GCA_049623485.1. GTDB lineage: Archaea > Thermoplasmatota > Poseidoniia > Poseidoniales > Poseidoniaceae > MGIIa-L2. The sequence goes on along the minus strand of JBMZTB010000150.1, from coordinate 2,852 downwards.
AGTCTCTCGATGAAATTGTTGAATCGGGCGATTTCAAATTTGACTGCTTGGTGGCTCATACGTTCAAAAACAATCTCCAGGGTGAATTGGCGGAGGACGGTAGGCTGGAGCATGCCCGGCAACTTGGTTGGAACCCGAGCGCAGAGTTCACTTCGGTGCTCACTGATTTGGCCAATCGAAACATGAAAGGAGAACATTGGGACGGCGCTGATAAGGATCTTCGATTCAAATTAGCGGTTGAATACCTCATTCGGGCAAGGGTCTGTTTAGTCATCGACAATCACGAAACCATTGCAAGAGACGATGAAGAGCACAGCCTCGACAAACTGCTTCGTTCATTCACGGAACACCCTGGTTTCGTTGAGTCGAAATCAAAAATCATCATCACAACTCGCATCCGGCCACGGAACCGCACGGGTGAAGTGTACAGAATTCCCTATCTCGATTTCCAGGAAATGCGAGATTTAGCACGCAATCGGGTTCGCTGGTTGGCAAAGCAAAATCCCACAAACATACAGGTGGCGCTGCATCAAGAAGGCATCGTGGACTGGGAAGGGCTCGCAAAATGGATGCAGGAGCAATTTGTTGCAGACATCCAGCGAGAAATTCTCGGCCACCCAATGATTGTCTTCATCGTGGTTTTCAAGGCCATGATGAGGAACGATACCAAGAAATCGTTTCAAGCGATTATTGTAGAAATGATTGACAACGCAACAAACGCTGATGGCTTGAGCGAGGATACCGAAAATCCATTATCGAAATTGATGCAGTACATCACTTCACTCCAATTTGGATACATCCAGAACATCGATGACCTTCACCAAGCGATTTACATGCTTGCCAGTCAGCATACGTTCTCCGAGAAAGATGCCATCTCGACCTGCAGTCAGTTTCCAGATGTTGATTACACGGTCGTGTTGAACGAGCTGGTTGACCTGGATCTCATTTCGAAATCGAGAAATGAAAGTTCGTACAGTTTTCGTACCGAATACCATTCCAGAGATATACGCAAGTTCATCCAAGAAAAATTCAACTATTTCGGAGAGCCGAGCGAACATGAACAACTTCGACAATGGGTGGGCGAGAAGGTTAACGAACTCAACATCTATCCGCTTTCATGGAATACAGTCCGACATTTATCGTTTGTGAAAGTCGGGGGCGAAAACCAGAACGAGGCCGAATGGGGACCACCGAGTCAGGCCTTGAAAAATCGTATTCAACTCATTAAAGGGATGAGGCTCTCTATTGAAGAATTTGATCTATTTATTCGACTCGCAGACATATTGGCGTTTCATCTTTCCAAATTGGATGAGCCACCGGGGGTTTTGTTTGCTGAGGTGGACGGGAAATCGGAAGCGTGGGCCAATCGAGAGGCTTACGGCGTCTTTTCAAAACGCCTTATTGAAGCAACACTCCAAACCTTTACTCGCCACTTGCTCGGTCAGCGATGGTCAATTGATCAGTTCAGGCAGATCTGTCGCCTTCTTGAGCGAATCCACTTGGAATACGGCCTCGATGGTATGGAAAAATCGGTATCCCTTTTAATTGGCCATCTTTCAGCGATTGCGCCTGAATGCACCAAAGATTCCCAAGAGTCACTGAGTTGGCTGTGGCACTCCCTCACTCGTTCCGATCCCCTTGATTGGGCTTCCATTTCAAGGGTCGGTGGTATTTTGTACGGATGTTCAGGTCAGGAGATGGATAAACAAATTATCGCTCAAATTCTCAAGATGGATTGGGAGGCTTTGGAGCATGAAAAGGCATACGTTGGAGACATGCTGACCCCCCTCAGTGTCCACTTCTCCAGCCCCGATGTCAACCTTGGTGATTTGGAGATACAGTCATTTTTCGGCCAGTTCATCGACGAAGATGATGTGGATCATCCGTTCCAGATTCATCAGGGTGTCAAACTTCAAAGAATGGAAAAAATCGGTGATGAGTTTGTTGGATACAGCACCGATGGAGCAACCATCTATCACCTCACTTGGTACGAGAAGCAAAGATTAGCAGAACCGGACTCGATCCTTTCGTTGGTTGGAGATCATTCAGTGGACTTACAAGTCATCCATCGCAAAGAATCTGTCTCGGTCGACAGCGACGAGCCTGACGTGATTACCGCATTTGTCTGCAGTCAATTTCGGTCTATGGAATCCTCTTTAAAGAAGCAAAAATCTGTCGACGAATCGCTAGAAATCGTTGACCTCTCTAGAGATCAAATGTGGATGCAGTTTGAAAAGATTGCATTTGCAGAAATCAACAGTACTCTTTTCTTTGTGACACTTGCAGAAAGCCTACGTCAGCAAGGGGTTGAACATATCACGAGAGGTTGGTGGAAAAGATGGAGACAGCATCATTATCCAGACTTGACAACCCCCGAGGTGGTTGAATCTCTCTCGAAGGGACAATGGATGATTATATTGGGTGACAAACCTGAACCTTTCACAATTAGAAGAAAGGCCAGTTCTGGTTCAGAATCCGAAATGGATGCTCTGACTGAACTCCTCGAAACATTTGTCAACACTAAAAACCAAAGAACAGATGAGTTCAATCCATTTGCCAATTACACTACCAAAATTTCCACCAAGTCATTCAAGAAAAGTCGCAACCAGCGATTCAAACCAATTCGTGGAAACAGGAGCAAAACCAGCATCATTGGCTCAATCCCGCAAAGGACACTATGCCAAGAATGTGGTTATTCCCTGCCGGAATCTGATTTGAAAGAATGCCCTCAATGCGGAATTGAATTTAAGAGATGACTCATATTCATCTCTTGTTGACTCTTGCTGGAAGATTGATCCAAGTCTGGGAGCGGGGACTCTCATTCTATCAGTTTGGAGGCAACGAAGAAAGGT
>JBMZTB010000149.1:0-3319 GCA_049623485.1 Candidatus Poseidoniaceae archaeon | reverse complement strand
GGATGTTTTGCTTTGGGAAACGGCTTCAAACCGCCGAGCGCAAAACAACAATCCCCGATTGGCATCACTGCTTATTCCCCTTCGTCACAGTAATCCCTCCGAAATGGAGCCTTATTCATCGAATGTGTGCGACTCATCCTCCTGGTTCCATACAATGGATTCTGCGTCAATCAGCCCATTGTCAATACCAATTTGCATTGGAGAATGCATTGTTCCAAACAATTCAGTGCTCCCATGGAATCGCTGTCCATGGGTGTAATCAACACCGGTTTCATCCCTGATGTTCAAGATGCTTTGTTCCAAATCATAAGCATCCTGTCCAATATCGAACTTGATGCAAGCAATGATGCGAATTTCCAATGAAACACCAGCGCGTCTCATACCACACAGGATTCGATACACACGTTCCGAGACCAGAAGGTTGGTTATCCCTCCTTTTCGAAACAAAATGCGGGGAACTAGACCATTATTATCGAAAAAGGCCAATTCATAGTATCGCCCTGGTTTATCTGGACGAAAGCTACGGTTGTTACAGCGATTGCAGCCATGACCATTCAAATGGTCACTCACACGCTGTTCAAAATAAGGACCCATACCTTTCTGTTGACATTGGCGGCATCCGATATGAACAACATCTATCCGTCTTACCTTGTCTTGAGTTATTCGATCGTAAAAGTAAGGATTCTCGCCAGTGACGGGATCTGTATGGCGCTCTTGTGCAAGATTGAGCACGTGTTCACGGTCGCTCGTATGCTCAAGATTTCGTTTATTTATGGAACATCGAGTGCAATTCGGACCACTTGCGTTGGAGGTAAAGTTTCCAACAGTCTTCGACCGCACATGTCCATGTTCATGACAGACTAAATCGAGTAAGGTTTTGGCATTCAGTTCCTCATCTGGTGGAATCTGTTCTCTATCAACTGTTACGTAAGCCTCGAGGTTTCGTTCTTCGATCACTCTCTCCAATCGTTCTCTCGACCAAGGGACATTTCCTGCACATTGCTGACATCCATGACCTGCCAAATGATCACTAGCCATCTGAGTCTTCGGGAAGTAATCTTCACACGTGTTGCACCACGGCCGGATTGCTAAATGATTGGATACTTCTGGAGGCAGGTCGTGGTAGTCATATGGCGAGTAACCGAATTCATCCTTGCGGTGCTGGTGGACTTTGTTTGCCTGTTCAATAAAACGATCACGAGTTCGCATTCGCTTTCTAGCTCGCTCAACTTCCTTACACGTTTGGCACCCCACCCTTGATTGCCCATCAGAAGTATTCTCAAGGGAGTGAACTGATTTCTGGTAAGGAATGTTGCATGTCACACAATTTATCGTACCCTTATCTCTTGTGGAAGACACGAAAAATTGGCTAAGATCGTCTCGATTTCCCACGGCATCATAACAAGCCTGTGCTCTTGTTCGGTACTGTTCAGGTGACTGGCGAGCGTTCCCTGAGCATCTAGGGCAGCCGTGACCAAGATAGTAGATGTTTTTCCAAAGTTGACCTTCTGGTTCTACGGCCGTGGAATCATAACCGCAGATGTTGCAAGTCAAGGGTAAGCGACTATTCATGACGCGTAAGTGCTCATCCTCGACCAGAGAGAGGTCCCAATCTGTATCTGGGAGGTTCTGTTGAAACCACTGACGCAATTCCTCAACCGTTTTTGGACGACCAATTCGCAGCATTATGCATCACCTCGTGTTTTTCCGCCATGGATAATGAGATCCAGGATTGAAGGTATTTCGTTACCTGGGCGAACCAAGATGTGGTTGGATTCCCACTCGGCTTCGTCCTCGTTAGAGTCTTCTGTGTCTGGTTCAAATTCCGGTTCAGAAAGGTCGTAATGCGCATCGCAGATACCACATTCGGCAATCGGAATAACCCAGCATCCATCTTCATCCTCTTCGATTTCTTCGAAGTGGGAACAGAACTGTTCGCATACCTCATAGCCCGGAGGGAGGAGTTCTCCCGCGATGATATTGATATCATCACCGTTCGCATGACCCTTGAGAACTGCAACTGCGAGGTTACGGTCATCATGATCTTCAAAATCTACTGCGTAGCCACTTAGAATGAAGGGCTCGTGTTGCAAAACCTCAGGAACGGATCGAATAGTTCCGGTATTGGTGATGAACAGGAGTTCATGATCCATACTCCAAATGAAACGACGTTCGGAACAGGCGACCGTTAACGGTGCTACAAAGAAAAGAATGATTATCGCAAGCTCGCTCAACATACCACTTCCTGATTCACGAGGGTTTTCAGTCGGTGGGCGTCGTCTCCAACTTGCTTGTTTCTCTTTTGCATCTTTTCACAACCCAGCCATCCCAAGAATTGTTCGAAACAACGCTTGGGGAGGCGGCTTTTACCAACGATTCTAGAAGGTATATAATCTTGCGTCGCGAACATATGGTTTTGAGCCTTACAAGGCTCTAAGTCTTTCAACCCTCTACCTGTACTGGACGGGTTTGCCGAGCCTAAACACGTAAGTTGGGTGTAACGCCAGTTGTAGTATGCACAAAGCACAGAAGAACCAGCCTTTCTGGCAGTCTCCGCATTCAAGAGAATCTCTCCTCTGGATGGTATTCTTCTTGCTGAACCGATGTATCATCATAAACCAAGTCAGTGATATCTTCTCCACAAAATTCGCAAGATACAAACGGCTCTTCATGGTAAGAATCTTCATCTTCGTGTACAATCCAAGACACATCTTGGTGTTCAAGACAATCGTGAACCTCAGCAAGTTCATCCATCGCTTGCTGGATTGCAAGCATGTCGTAGATCATTCCACAAAGTTCAGCTTCGTGTTGGGCGATTGCATGAGTAATTTCCAAGTATCTTCGAATCAAACTCACATCTGGTAGTCCAACGTTCTCTTCAATGCCCACATTGCACGGACGGGGTCTTCTGTCCTGATGAGGTGTTTTTTTCATCCCGGGGAGGGCGACAGACGCCCTGATGATCTCAACAGAGGTTACACAAAGGCTGGGGTAGATAAGGGCTTCGTGATGTCTGCACTAAGTATGACGTGCGCGCAGCACGGCACCGGGGCCGCCTAGGTCACCACAAGGGTATTTACGTCGGGAAGTTGTTAATGAAACCTCGCATCGAATGAATGACATTCTAGTCCGACTGTCGAGGATGTGAAAGATACTCTCCACTGGAGGTTGAAACTATGTTGTACAGTGCTTTGGATTCGTCTTACAATGCAGCCTACGGAAGCAATCAGTCGATGGGTCTTCTTCCCAGACTTGGTGTTCAATTTCTGAGTAGAACTCACTTCTTGTTGAACCAAGGCATGTCGGTTACACTTCGTGG
>JBMZTB010000148.1:0-3320 GCA_049623485.1 Candidatus Poseidoniaceae archaeon | reverse complement strand
GCACCAGAAACCCATGGAATATCTCCTCCCCAATACGATGATTCACTCGTTTTCGGCGTTCCACCTGTCCAAATTTTAGAAACATCAAGTATTGTTCCCCATCTCCATCCATTGGGTAAAGTTCCATGTTCCGAATCTTCAAATGAATTAGGAAACAGTGCTGCAGTTCCTTCATCCATTCCGTATGGCAACTTACCTTCTGATTTGGCTTTCACAGGGTCAAAATCGATGAACCACGAGCGGAATAATGCTGAAATTATCTCCTGAGAAGTTTTCCCGGTTTTTTTGTTTTTCAGGATTGACAAATCGATCATTTTGAGATTAGTTGAGATTTTTTGTTGAATTGATAATTTAGGAAAGGGTATGTTGATTTTCTTAACTGAAGCAGTAGGCGTTGCAATTGCAGGTACCCCAACTGAAGTTGTGTTCTTCAATAGTTCATATTGACCAATGTGTGATCGTAGGAAATAATACACAAAGAATGGGTCACAAATATTTTGATCAATTGTAAACTTTAATTGGCTCTGGGATACAATATACTCCTCGTATTCAGAATCATCTGGAATGATTCCAACTTGGCCGATTGTTCCCCTATGAGTAATAATAACATCACGTTTTACAGCCTTAGAATTTTTCAGAGTTCCAGCCTTTTGAGGTGTAAGGAATCTGTAATCAACTTCTTCCAAGAACAAACTATTCAATTGTCTTCCTTGAATTACTGGAACACCACTATCCACGAAATTGTCTGCTGTGATGTTCGACCCAAAAGGCCCCATTGCAATAGACCCCTTTTCAGGTCTAATAACCTCAACAAGTTTGCAATGGTCAAAAGTCAAAACCCAAATCCCCCAGATTCTTTCGGATCTCATCCTCAAGACGGCGGGATTCTGCAAAGTGTTCTCCCAATTCTTTGGTCAGACGAGCCATCTTTTGTTCGAACGGTTCGCCATCATCAGGTAGGGGTGGTGCACCAACATATCGACCTGGAACAATGATGTACTCATGTTCTTTGATTTCGTTCTCTGTGGTAACAGCCTTGCAGAAACCTCGCTCGTCTTGGTATTGATCATAGCGGTCTTTGTCCTTCCAAGTTCGATAGGTACAAGCAATCTTGCAGACATCTTCTGATGTCAGTTCTCGGAGGGTTCGATTCTTCATTTCACCCATTCCTCGACAATCGATAAACAGTGTTTCACCGCGACGATCTCTGAAACGCTTGTCGGTCTTATCGTTCGCGAGAATCCAGATGCATGCAGAAATTCCTGTGTTGGTAAACAATTTGTCAGGAAGCATGAGGACACAGTCAAGTTTGTCGTCGTTGATAATACCCTCACGAATGACTTTTTCTTCCTTCTTGGTGGTCGACAAACTACCATTTGACATGACAATTCCAGCCAACCCTTGTTCAGAGAGATGATGTAGGTAGTGTTGTATCCATGCATAATTTGCGTTCCCCTTTGGAGGGATGCCGTATTTCCATCGCGGGTCATCTAGAAGGGATTCATGACCCCAGTCTTTGATGTTAAATGGAGGATTAACCATGGTATAGTCTGCACGGAGGGTCAAGTGGAACGGATCGGGTTCTCGTAAAGTATCGCCATGAGCAATATTTTGGGTGTAAATTTTACGAATGGCAAGATTCATTATGGCCAACCTCCATGTTGTTTTGTTGTATTCTTGACCGTAGATTGAGAGGTCCTCACGACCACTATGACGTTCGATAAATCGCGTAGACTGAACAAACATACCTCCTGAACCACAACACCCATCGTAGATTCTCCCTCCGTACGGTTCAAGCATTTCAGTAAGGAGACGAACAACCGAACGCGGCGTATAAAACTCGCCCCCTCCTCTCTTCTCATACTCCGCAAACATTCCAATAAAGTATTCATAGACTCGACCAATGATGTCCTTCGACCTTGCTTCTGCATCGCCAAGTGAGTCCAGGTTGCCGATTAGTGTAACTACATCGCCAAGGATTCTCGATGGCAAATCGGTTTGTCCAAAAGTCTTCGGAAGAACACCACGAAGTTCTGGGTTTGCTTTTTCGATGGCTTCCATCGCATCGTCAATCATGATTCCGATGTCTGAACTCAATGCATTTTCAACCAAATTTGACCATTGTCCTTTTTCAGGCACCCAAGACACACCACGCATCGTGTATTCATCACGATCGTCTGGGTCTTCCCCCAAATCCACGAGTTCTGAATGGACAGATTTGAAAGCATCCGACATATATTTCAAGAACACCAGAGGAAGAACAATATGCTTGTACTCAGAAGCATCCATACTCCCTCTGAGCTTGTTTGCCGATGCCCAAAGTTCCTTCTCAAAGCCGAGCTCATCGCTGCCTTCATCTTCCGGCACCTTGCCTGTTACACAATCGCACATAATTCTTGAATTGGCCCAGTGTTAATAATCATTCATGTAAACTACTTTTGATAACCATGAATGATTTTGTTTTGATGTTGATATGTTCATACAAACTGAAGACCATCAAGACCAATTCGCCAATTTCGGTAAAGAAGTCATTTGATGTCTCAAGTAACGTGCTATGGAAGTTGATTAGCGCTCCAGGCAACCTCAACGATTGTCATCCATTTTGTGAATCAAACGATGCCATTCAGTGGGATGAAGATGATCACGTCGATCGGCTGGTCTATCTCAATGGGAGAACCTACATTCGCCAGTTTTTGACATGGGATGAAGGTAAAGGATACACGCTTCGTATTGGGGAAGAGAACGGTTTGCAGTCGTTTGTTCAATGGGAAATTGATGCCATTTCTGAAAACAAGTCTCAGCTGACGATTACAGTTCATCCGTATATCCTAGCGGGATATGCAAAGATTATTTCCTTCTTGCCGTATCAATTATGGATTAAACCAAGGATGCGTCGCTACCTTCGTTCCGTAGTTTCTGGATTTGATTACGTTGCTCGAACAGTAGAACCTGTTCCAAGGAACCACTTCGGTCGCCATTCGTGGTTTTCGTGACTCAATTATCAAGTTCTGAAAGAATAAGATCGACTGTAGCTTTGGCAGAATTAAGAACGCCAGGTAATCCTGCGCCAGGGTGTGTTCCTGCACCAACGAGGTAGAGTCCATCAATGCCTGAGTCTTTGTTGGATGGCCGGAAGTAAGCACTCTGTGTGAGTTTTGGAGCAACTGAGAAAGCGGATCCTTTGAATGCAGCCAATTCGTTTTCAAATGTCTTTGGCGTGATATGCCGTCGTGTAACGATGTGCTTACTTAGTTCTGGCATCTCGACTTCAAGGGCTTTGATGATTCGATTACCGTATTCATCAGCAATCGAATCCCAAT
>JBMZTB010000147.1:0-3385 GCA_049623485.1 Candidatus Poseidoniaceae archaeon | reverse complement strand
ATAGCGAGCTTGCAAATCTTCTGAGAGTTTGATCTTGTCATTTGCAGTGCCTGCGTGACGATTTTGAGCGTTTCGTTCGCTGGTAAAGACACCGTGTTCTTGTCGAAGTGGATCGACGACGACAGCGACACATCGCTGTTCGAAAGAGTGTGTTCTCAGACTTCTGAATGTGTTAACATCAATTCCAGATAGGAAAATTCCGATATCAGGATGTGTATGGATCCATCCAATCACGCGAAGATTTGGCGTATGTGCTCCACCTGCCTTTTCGTTTGCATAATCACATGCTGCAGCTGCAATGGCACTGAACGAACCGTGAAATTCACAATAGCCAGATGATGCTTCATCTTGACGCGGGAAGAATCCACAGACAACAACATTGTTTCCTTCATGATCGACGTGACCAATCAAGAGTCCACCCATTTCGAGACGCCCTCGTGGTTGAGTAAATGCAGTCGTTTGATCGATTATTTCCTTTGGAACCTTGGCAGGGAATGGTGGAGGATTTCGAGGAACATGAGACGAAATACTGTCCGATTTCTTTCCCTTGAGCCATCCGCCACCTGGGAATGCTCGAAGATGTACGCGGAAAGACCTTCCGATCATATCCTTGGCAAGCCGGCTACTTACGACATTGCCTTCTCCATCCATAATTTCCATCGGAGAATTGTCACGAGGTCGACCATTCACCCGTTGATATGTCTGAATCAGCATTTCACCATCGTTTGGGGTAGCTGAAATCCTTCTTTCGTCTTGGAGGATGAAGATTACTTCACGCGGTTTGACCAAATCTTCATCATCGTCAAGATCCCATCCATCATCATCGTCATCATCAAGATCAAAACCTGGCTGGAATTGTCCGCCAGCCACCTTTGCAACACCGACATAAACAGTGTCATCTCGATGCTGAGAGGCTTTGTCGTTGGAAATGACCTTTCCAGACTGATCGTAGACATCAAATTCTCCCGCAGGTGCGAGTTGTTTTAGTTTAATTACAGACTTTAGTGTCTGATTTGGCTGAGCTTCAATTCTTTGCTTGTTGGTTTGGTCAAGCGTATTTGCGACGGTTAGTGGAATCATTGTGTTCATCATTTTTTCATCTCCTTATTGTGGTTACTTTCTCGTACAGTTTCTTTTGGTCATTTATTGTCACTTTTTACAGATCAATCTTAGAAATTTATTTTCTCTCCATTGGGCTTGTGGCTTGGACATCCGGAACGAATCCAAAGTCGCTTGCTCATTCCATACTTTCGGCAGTTTCGAAGGTAATTCTCGTAATTTGTGGTTTCAGTCCACTTCTGTTTGGTTTCCATTTTTTCATCTCCGGTTTTCGTCTTCAGGTATCACAGCAGATTCTCCTCATCAGGCTCTGTCAAATTTGACAAACTTTGGTTTGGCCACAGAGCTTCACGAGTCTTTTCGATGAATGGCAAGCGGTCGAGTGTTAGAACTGAAGATACTGAATGGAGTTGGTTGCTGTGAGCATTCCAATAGACGGATTCGAAGGCCGAAACTTGATGCCCAGATAACCTTTGGATTGCTGACAAGGCTTGCAATGATCCGACGAATGCATTTGTCAGTACCATTGAAGCGACGGGTACATCACCGTCTTCTTGACATGAACTGACAGTAGTATTTTTTGCAATTTGTGATCCATATTTATCGATGAGTGTACTCGTCGTAAACTCACTAAATTCGCAGGAGAAATTCGCAACCCCTCCATTCACGTAAGGAATGTTGTTCTTTGCTGCAATGTAATCGGCGAGAACTCTTGGCCTCATCGCATCAAGACAACCGAGAATCAAATCCGTATTCTGCAATCGTTCGATGGATTGTTGGATTGTTAGTACATCTTCATCCTCGATATTTTCTGGTGGTTGATCCATGAGGAGGTCGTCAAGATCAATTCCTTCCTCAGATTCTTTGAATTCATCTTCTGCCATTGCATCGATTAGTTCGTAAGCAAGCTCGACATTTGAATTCGTTAACCTCTTTGCCAACCAACGTTGTGTAGCAGATATCTTTGTCATACCAATATCCTCCTTACTGTAGATTACTTGTCGATTTAGGTTGTGTTCTTCAACTTCCATATCCTTGTCAAAAATGAGGAACGAAACATCACTTTCTTCCAGCCGGTTGAGTCCTTCGACCAATGTATGAAGGCACCAGGTTCCCAATCCACCAACACCAACTACGGTGAGATGCCCTTGAACCCTAGGTGAAGTTTCGGGAAGGTTAAATTCCAAGCGAGGGAAACTCTTCTCAAAGGTATCATTCATTGACCTAACATCAAGTGTGTCAAGGAGTTGTTCAACCAGTGGATCCTCATCAGAGAGGCGAAGCAAAATCCTTCGATGACCGGTTCCATCGTTTGTATCTCGGATGTTTTGATGTGTTTCATGACCCTCCAAAGAAAATTGTAGTTGTGTTGCATTTGTATACAATGCATTCTCATTAACCCGAACGTTGACTGAAACGGAAATTTTTGGAATTTCGATAGGCAAATATGCTCCTGATCTACGTAGGATTTCACTCCAAACCAAACATGCAGCGATGGTCGCCATTGCCGGCTTGTAGACTTCATCAAGTGGTTCTCCAATATCTGAACCATCAAGAAATACACCATTTCCTCCATATCCTACCGATATACAATTCAGTTCTTCCGAAATCTCCTCTCCTGAGTTCCATCTTACTGTGAATTCCTCGCGCTTGGAAGACATGGCCCGATTCACGCCAAGATGCTCCCCCAGCAAATTCATCGCAGAAGTGAACTCCTCTGGAGCATGATCGATTTCGACCCTCAAACCTTCAACAATTGTTTGCCTAAGAAGGCCTCGTTGTCTTGAAAAACGATTACTCATGGTATCACCCAATCATCATCATCATTCCAATCGTCTTCATCGGCGACCTTCTTGACGTAGCCTGAAAACAAATGTGGTGTTGATTGCAAAGCTTGCGTCATATCCTCAAAAGATAGTCTTGGTCGTTCGTAGCCAGCAGCAAGCGCAGTAGAGACTGCGTTACGCTTGCCTCGATTGACCAATCCGTGTAGATCTGCTCCTGTAGCTTCATCAACCATATTCGAAATCAGGTTCTTCCATTGTTCCTTCGAAATGTCGCAATCACAATCATTGATCTCGTTCTTGAAAAATTGCATAAACCTCGCTTTTTCGAGAGGCCCAATGTAAATCGTTTTCTCAAATCGCCCTGGACGGAGGAACGCCCTATCCACGAGGTCAACTTGGTTTGTGGATCCCATGAGATAGATGTCTTCGCTACTACCAAGTCCATCCATAAGTGTCAGCAACTGGGCAACAACCGAATCAGAATGGTTTGATCCTTCTCCACCTTCTCGTTGACGACCGAGGGCATCAAACTCATCAAA
>JBMZTB010000146.1:0-3421 GCA_049623485.1 Candidatus Poseidoniaceae archaeon | reverse complement strand
GCTTGAACAGTCAGATTGATGAACTGGTCTCCTTCTCTTTGACCAATGTATTCTCTTGGCCTTTCCTCGTCTTGAATTGTTCCTTCAACAATATCGCGGTCTCCACTTTCAAAGATTCCTAATTCGATTCTTTTTGATTCGTCTGCACGGTTTTGGATGTGCAAAAACCGAACATTTTCATTCAAGTAAAACAAGCATACATCAATTTCTGGGTCGCTGGTCTCTAGACTATAGCCCTCTCCTTCTTCATTGCATTGTTCATGGAACACCTCCACGAGTTTATCGAAATCCTTGCCCAGTGGCAGAAGTTGTCCGCCATAAACTGGGGCGTATACATCCCGAGCCCCTGTCTTGTTGCCATTAACTGCTATGTAAAATTCTCCTCCTGAATTCTGCGGGTAGGTCATTTTCGCTGTTCGAGTGCTATGGTTGATTGAAATGGGAATAGGTTCCAACTCATTATCCAGATTTTTATGCCAACAACGATATTCTAATCCCATTAAGTCGAAGTTTTTGATCGAATAATACTCTTCGTCTGTGAAGTCAAAGTTGTGCCTCGGCAACATGCCATTTTGGGATTGAACGATCGCTTTAGCAAAATACAGGTCTTCCTCCTGCCCCATGACGACGTCTGATAAATGTGCTATGTTTGTGAGGAATAGTTCAAAATTATCGGAAAATACGTCTATGCTATTGGAAAATTCAGGCCTATCAAATTCTATAACCAACGGAAATGGAGTTTCAGGGTGGAGATTTCTTTGTGTAGGAATATACAACCGTGACTCAAGAAAACGTCTCTTGACAAATGGCCCCCCTCCTCCACCGACATTTGCCTCAACGCATTCACAAGTGTGATTGTGGTTGTGCTGTTGAACGCTCGAATGCACAAAGAATTGTTGCCAATGTCCTGTCCCTCTTCCTCCAAATTCTCCTAACTTGTTTATTTTACTGCTCTCGCATTCTAAACCGTGACAATCGATGCAATGCAATTCAAAATTTCGATTCCCCTCCCTCCCCTTGTAGATTCCACTGCCCAAGTGCTGAACTTCTCCCTCGAGTAACTTTCGTCTCAATGAACTTGCAGTATAGCATGCTCCAATCTCGCCATGTCTAGTATATCTTACAAGTCCAAGTCGTGGAGCTGCCATCAAAAACCACCTCCGTCGTCGTTAAATTCCTCAACATCATACAATGCGCTATGCCCACCTTCACTAATTTCTCTGTACAATTCACCGTACTGGCTTTCTGTGATTGCATCGCCCTTCTCCAAATCAACGAGTAAATCTCTGAAATAGTCAATGCCATCCTCGTCAATCGGATTCATGAGATCATGGATGATGTTACCTAGTCGGTCAATGAGATCAATACCTTTTCCGAAAACAACACCTCTTAACTCGACCTTCCACTCATCTGGCATCCTATGGTAGATTTTGAGCCTGGAAAAAGTTGTTAACTCCGCATGGGTTCTTCTCCTCCCTGTCATCCAATCCTGCAGCAAACCGATTTCTGAATTATCATCTTTGGAAGAGTAAACATTTAATGAAAATGGGCATAGGAAGTATATCTTTTCTTCGAGGCTAACTCCAAAGGTGTCATGAATTTGGTCTCGAATATCAATCGGTAAATATTGAGATTCTTTTGCGACTAACGAACGATAAAATTCGATTTTTGAATCCCTTTGGTGGTAAAAAGGTACCAGATGATCAATTTGTAAGACGTAAAATCCTGGTACGGGAATTGTAAAAACCTTAAACCGCTGAATCATGTTCTTTTCTTTGTAAGGGTCAAACAATATGGTATTATGGAGTTTTACGGTGAAGTAATGTTCAGTATCGGGATCGATGCTGATTTTTCCTATCCCTTTGACCGAATATTTCCCTTCCTCGACTACAATCCTAAATCGAGTGCAGTCGCAACCGTTAATCAAATCATGGTCTGAACTTAGGGCGAACCTTCTCAATGTGCCTTTTGGATTATCATCTAATTCAATCGATAACGTCTCTGATTGTTCAAATTCAAACATATTGCTTGCAAGGTGAGGTCTTAGGTCTACTTGGATTCCAAAAACGTAATCACTAAGGTCATCTATGTCTTTGAACTTATTACTTAAACGAATGACAACATCATTCCCTGCGGCTTTGTTGATAACAATGCTGTTTTCGATTAACTGAATGCCTGTTGTGGGATTACTCAACGTTCTGTCCACAAATGTTCCTATCTCAAAACTTCCATTTTGTTGGGGCAGGATGCTGATGCTAAGTCTCTCGTCGAATCTTCCACAATCGGATTCACCCCATGGGATATCGAGTTCAAATGTGCGCTCGCACACTGATTCGGAGAAGCGATGTGATGGCTCACAAATGCCGTTGAACTGGTTGCGTAAAAGCATACTAGATTGAGTGTTAATTTCCATTTGTTCTGTCTTCACATATTTTCCGAGATGCATGTCCGTCCCTTTGAAAGTGAACTCAACGATTTGCCCTTCCAATCGATTTACTTCAATATCATCGATCAAAGTAAAGTTTCTCGCAGCGCCAAAATTGTGGAGGAAAAGGTTTTCCACGTGTAGGCTCAATTCTTGAGTTTCGATTTGACCTCTTCGGTTTGCTGCGTCTATTCTCCATACATCTACATCAAACGTTATTGCTCCCTCAGTGGTCAATGTGACTTGATTAGAAACCACCTGATTTTCAAACCTCCACTGGTAGTGAATTGGTATAGGTGTGGGGTAAATGCGATAAGATTCTCGAGTGAGAACGATTTTCCCATCAACAAGGGTGTGATTGTAACCTATCGTCATACCAGACCCCGTCGCCCACTATTCTCGACGAGGGTATGTAAATTTGCCTATTATTTTAGATGGATTCGAAATCCTCAGTGGTGTACCTCCAACGGTAGAGTTCATAGAGGGTCGGCAAAGGAGTTATTCTGATGGCGAGAAAGAAAGTCGATATTAAGACGCCGCCATCCACTGCTCCAAATAGGTGGAGAAATGTTCTCGCAGAACACTGGCAATCTCATGGTGGTAAATGGGCTGCGCCTCAGCATTACAACTGCACATACATGGCAATGTTTCCCCCCGAATTACCTCATTATTTCATTCAGAGATTTACAAGACCTGGAGATACTGTTCTTGATCCTTTTTCAGGAAGAGGAACAACTGCAGTTGAAGCATCTGCTCAAGGACGAATTGGAATCGGTAATGACTTGAATCCACTTGCTGTAGCTCTCTCAAGAGGCAAGATTTCCAATCCGCGACTTGAGGATGTATTGGAACGATTGAAACAACTTCAACAAGGATATGACTTGAAGAAGTGGAAGATCGACAAAGAGCCAGACAGAATCAAAATGATTTATCATCCTAAAACCCTCGCACAACTCTGCTATCTTAAGGCGAATTTAGATTGGTCAAAACAAGGTT
>JBMZTB010000145.1:0-3564 GCA_049623485.1 Candidatus Poseidoniaceae archaeon | reverse complement strand
TCCAAGGGAGAGAAGATCGCTATAACGATGGTTCCTCCATGGATCTTGCTTCAAATCACAACCACTTGCTTCAATGCATGAGGCGTGAGATAAATTCGAAACGACAGAGACGCGTTCGGGTGATGGGGCATCATGCAGTTTCCAGTAACGTGCTCCGTCGTAATTCTTCTCAACAGACCAATGAGGAGATGATGCAAGATATGGAGCAAGGCTTCCTATTGGGCTTGAAACAGCATAGCCAATATCCAATTCACGTAATCGGGAAATGTCATCATTTCTAACTGCAGACGTTGCTTCTTGTTGAATTTCAGAATTGAGCGTTAACAGTCCAAGGGTTGGGATACTTGTCGTTTCAACATTTGTGACAAAAGAATAAGTGTGCCCCCAATGGATGTTTTCAGAATAAATAATTGAATCAGGAGGGTTTTCCTCAAGCCAAATGCGTAGTCGCTCGTCACCAGAAGTAGAGGCATGTAATTCTTGATGCTGAGAGAGTTGCACAAAGAATCCTGCGGTTAATATCGAGCCCAAGATCAAAGCACTGAGGCACATTGAAGAAATAATTGGCTTGAAGTATGGATCCATGTCACGATTGAGCCAGGCTCGCTCCCCATCCACGCTTGTCAAAGATGTAGATCGACTCGCTATCAAGCCTACAATAAGTGCTAAGGGCACGTGATATGCATGCAAAGCCATTGAATAGAGCGTATAGGATATGAGGCTCAAAATCTGTACATTCGTTAATCCATCAATCAAATGAATAAAAGATAGAATCCACAGCGAACCTAGCCATATGGATAGAAGACGTATTTCCTTTGATTTGCGTCCAAGCCATAGCCCGTATGCTGCTAAAATCATCAACGGACCATTGTACATCAGCATGGGTTTTCCTCCTTGCCATCCATATTCAGCAAAAACTGGCTCTTCCAACATCCTTGGTGCAAAGAAAATTAATGCAACAATGAACATGACACTCATAATAATAATCGATGAAAAGAAGACATGTTTGCTTCGGTCCTGTTCCTCTTCGTCCATGCTTGACCTCATCAGGATACTTGCTAGCAACATACATGCAAGATAAATCGCTCCTGTTGGATGGATAAGTACCGTAAAACCAGCTGTTGAAATAAACGCAATGATGTGGGAGCGTAGCGATGAATGGTATGGTCGGAAGACAACCAACAAGCCAACAATGAGCCCAAGTTGGCTCGCAACTGAAGGGTATCCTGAATCGAAAACCTTTGCAAAGAGTGCAAGTGAGCCCCCCATGGCCAAGACAGATGAGGCCCCTGCACCTAATCGATCCATACTTCCCCATACGCCTAATAGAAGGGCGAGGAGAGAAACGTGTCCGAGAAGCATGGCACTTTGTTCAATAGAACTTCCAGAAAGTTCCGATAGCCATGCAAGAAGACTTGGGAAAGCAGGGGGATAAGTCCAGAGGCCAGAATTTGGGCTCGGTAACTCAAACGAACCAGTTGCCTGAATATTTGCTGCAAGAGTTCCAAAACCAACCCAATCAACTCCAAATGGGCGATCTAGGAGCAATAACGGAGTTAACGTCATTGCACAAAATAGACCTGCTAAAATTTGTAGCATTGGATTACGTTGTTGCTGGAACCAACGTTGTGCTTGAACCTCTTCCTCCAATTCAGGTTCTGATTCGGAGAGAACAAGACCGTGCATTGCTGCTTCAAGTCGCTGCCAATGCGTGTGTTGTGTCTTTTCGATGTGAATTTTTCTTCGTAAAAAGAGAAGAGATACTATTTCGAGAAGAAGAATCGAAACGGTCAGAGAAATGGTACTCCACACTTGTATGACAAATAGGATGCCAGATGTCCCATAGAGAACAAGCAACCCAAGTGGTAAGCAAAGGAGCGATTTCCGAAAGGTATCTGCTGCACCATCGAGAATACGAGTCAATGCTAATCCTGGCGGTATTGATGCGAGAACAATAACAAGGAATGCAACCCACATGAAGCATGCCTGAACCTAATGTGTCATCAATTTCATCCATGAACTCATAGGTGTGATGCCTGTCTTACAACCATGTGGGGGTGCTCCGACCTTGCAGGGACTGGGAAAAACACGTACCATCCTATTGTCCCACTTCCTGAGAGTTATTGGGTGTTGAATCTACAACGACCCCAAACAGAATGGACAAATCCCTATCCTTACACCATTGGCAGATATGATGAAAATAGAAAGGGCATGTACACTCAAGAATTATTTGCAGGTGAGCGAACGGTTCATGTTGGTCTTGATATTGGTGCTCCTGCTCAAACACCGATCTACGCCTTTGAAGATGGATTGATACATTCATTTGCAGACAATGACCAAGATGGGTCTTATGGACCAACAATTATCACTGAACACACTGTCGAAATCAATGGGAAAGCAACCGCTTTATGGGTGCTTCATGGTCATCTTTCTCGAGAATCATTACAAGAATTGAATGCTGGTGATTTGATTGTCAAAGGTCAAGAGATTGGCAAAATGGGAACTGATGAGGAGAATGGCGGATGGCCACCCCATGTCCATATTCAACTTAGTTTCGTTGAGCCTGAACAAGCTGATTTACCGGGTGTTGTAACGCCCGAAGACAGACATCAAGCATTGCTCGATTATCCCGATCCAAGAAACATCTTGGGAATGTTGTACTAAGGCTTAACCTGCGAGATAACCTTTCAGGGCTGTAATCGGTGCGATAGCTGAAGGGTCTTTGCCGTGAATCAATGCCAATGCAATGGTCAACCAATCCATGACGATGCAGTGGTGAAGCATTGCTTCGAGTAAAGATGTCCCTTCTCCATGAACTCTCCATGCATAATCCGTGGGCGTATGTTCAATCATCCAATCGATGCGTTTACGGACGTGATTTGACATTCCATCCCAAGTGATGAAGAGAACTGCTTGTTCTTTTCGTGAAGGATCTCCGTCCTCTCCAATACCACCCCATGCCACAATTTCATTATGATTCATTTCAGGTACTGCTCCAATGCGAGCAAATCTACCTGAATTTTCATTCATTTGATTCTTGAACCGATTGAGAACAGGTTGTAATTCCTGAGGACCTAGGAGTGCAAGTGGTTGTGTGGCGAGTACTTTTGCTAATTCGAGTATATCCTTGCCTTCATCCTTACGGAAATCATTTGAATCAGATGCATAGTGAAGACGGACCATCATCGCATCATATTCTTCTGTACTTTGCTTAGATATGATGCCTAAGTGTTGCATGCAAGACAATTGGCGAGAAAATAAGTGGCCGAATGCTGTGCGGGGTGGTTGTCCTCCAATTGATGGAATTAAGAAACAATTTTCGTAGAGTTCAGTCAAACCTGCCAACATACCTCCTGTTGCAATAACAATGACCGTTGCCCCTAATTTCAATGCTGTTTCAGTAGCAATTGATGTCTCTTCAGTATTGCCACTATGAGATGTTGCAAGAACCAACCAAGAAGGGTTCCACCATGAAGGGATTGTGTAGTCCCTGTGAGTAACAATCGGAGTATTTCCCTCTCGGTTTGAAAGCGTTGAGAGGAAATCTCCGCCAGCTGCTGAGCC
>JBMZTB010000144.1:0-3565 GCA_049623485.1 Candidatus Poseidoniaceae archaeon | reverse complement strand
ATTGCCGTTTACCTCTACCGGAGGAATGAAAAAAGAAAACCAAATACAAGGAGGGTATTCTAATCGTAGTAGATCAGCAATTGTTACTTTCCCAGCGTTAATGGAAGCAGGAGTTAATCCAACCAAATGGTGTGCAAGAGAATCAATGATGGCGTCCCGACCCTCTGCCGAAAACCATATTTTGAGAAAAGAAGGTAGAATGGTTGTACTCAAAGATGAATTTGGTCAAAGAGGAGACAAAGGGCTCCAAACCTCTGCGATGATTATCAAATTGAATGGGTTGTCCGGAGTAAAAGCAAAAGCGGCATTTCAACTAATGGTTCGGGAAGCGCATCGTGAGCGAGAGGTTTACATTACTGCGATGCAAAATTCAACAAAAGCGGCAGCGGAGGCTGTAGAACAATTCACGCCTAGTGTTGTAAGGGAAATTTTGCTGGAGGTCGCATCTCAGCATGGAGAACACTTCATCAAACTGGCAGTGGCCGTTCTACTGGATTTTATTTATGAGGAACTAAGAATTTCTGGGCTGGAAGACTTTTCATCCACAGCCGATTCACAGAGCAAAAAAACGGGCGACTTGGAAGTCGTCACACCAAATGAGTCCTCCAGAGTTGTTGTTGGTATTGAAGTCAAACCTATTGGGTTCGGCTTGGTAGATGATGGCCTAATCGCTAGCATTTCATCAAGGGTAAAGAATAAGCCGCCTGGTGACTACCTCATAATCGAGGGTATCTTGCCCAACGAAAGTAAGATCATAAAATTTCACGAAACCACCGGTTGGGATTTGAAAGTCTTCAAATTTGAGGAATGGCTCAACACAATCTGTCGGATGAAAAGGTTAGGTCCCGAATTGATTGAGAAGTTGGTGGAAATGGTTGATGTAATTCCAGAAATTGCGAATCCAGAAATTGAGATAATCAATAAAATCATACTACATAATCAAAAGAATCAGGTTCATGAAAATCTTGGCATCCCTAGCGATTCAGAAGAATAATTGTAGTCGATAACTGAACTGAACGCTTGGTTTAAACTCTTGGCGATGGATTTTTTCCCGGAAAAGGTGAAAAAGTAATCACAGTATAGTGTGTCATGCCTCTACCGGCAAACACCCGAGAACGACTCCAACAAACTGCTGAAGAAGTTCAATACTTGGTCGCTTCTGGGAAATTTGAGACAACGTTATCTCCCGAGGTTCAAGCGCTAGTTTTAGGATGGAAATTTGGTAAGACGGGCTATACCACACCTACCAACATTTTTCTAACAGCCTCTTGGTATAAGTGGCTAGACAATGATCAAGATATTAGAAATTGTTTCGTTAAGGATTCTACTGGGGCAAATGTTCCCAATTCATACAGTGGGAGAGGAACTGATGAGAGTTTTACAGTCCCACTTGTCGCAGAATTCTCAATCAGTCAGCGGTTTTGCTCTCCTAACTCAGGGTTTCAAGGATCAAGAGCGATTGAGAAAGTAAAATTGCCTCTAACCATCGAGAATTATACAGATATTCGAGTATCCTGGGACACTGAAAGATTTTTTCAAATTATTGCTTTAATTCAAAATTCAAGTTCGGCACAATCTCATCAAATTTTTAGATTCCTTCTCTCTATCGCATTCAATATTCAAGCACAAATCGCGGAAGAGCGTGCAGATTTGATGGATACCCGGGTTGAAACGAATGAATTAACTGCATACCGAATCATCACAAACAAAATACACCAAGTTAGGGATCCTCAATTTCATAAGATTGTGGTGGGAGCATATTATTCCCTGAGCCTGGGTGATGATTTCCAGGTGACAGGTTTTGAGGACAGTATCACTGGAGCCGATGCTAGGTCAGGTTCAGCTGGAGATTTTTCAATTTGGAGAAACAATGCCCTCGTAGAGGGAATCGAAGTAAAGGATAATACGATACAATTCGATTATCGGCATATCAACACCGCAAGGAATAGAATAATTGCAAACCCAACCATGACAAGATACACGATGGTTACCACTGGCAAGGATATCGTGAGTGAAATTGCCCATATCGACAGGATTTACAACCTCATAGATGGCATCTTTGAAGAAACTGGGTGCCTTATCCGCTTGATAAATTTGAGAGTTTTACTCGCAGAAAATTGGGGTCAATTCAACATGACAGAATATCTGCAAGAAATTACGAGACACCTTGGTAACGAGAACATACCAGACATACGAGAAGGGACAATTGCTTTTTGGATGAATCTAATTTAAGAATAATTGTGTTTAAACATTAATTGAAATTATTTAGGCCAATTGTTGGCCAACGGTTGGCCAACGCTATACCAACGGTTGGTCAAAAAGCCGGTTTTGGGTTCTGCGGTGATTCAGCCGTATCAAGGTTGCAGTGAAACTGTTCACACTCGGTTTCCCCCGTGCTGCTGCCACCTTCAAATGGCTGAGAACACTGCGATAATTCATGAAACGGAAAGCAGACAAAGCCAACCAATTGACGCCAGCATGGAGACAAGCAAGGGATGAGGCCATCCAAAGGTGCCAAGCCAAGAACAATTCAGACGGCACGTTGGCCAATGCACGTCGAAACACGATCTATGTGGCTCTTGAATTCGAGCGGCTTGGCATCAATGGCCCAGAGGACATCTGCCAGGAGGATTTTGTCTCATGGACCAAAGGGCTGAAGGATGGCACGCTGGGAACAAAGCAACTCGGACCGATGACCATCAAAAAACGGGTTGAAACGCTTCGAGCGATTCTTCAGGCATGCAAGCTTTCCGAACAATTGGATTTCGTTGACCTCTGGAAACCAGACAAGGAGGTCAAGGAGATCACATACTGGACCGTAGATGAATTGGATGCAATGGATGACCAAGCACTGTTGATGTTCCAGGATGAAGAACTCCGTCCTCGAGCAATGGCCCACATCATCCACAGCATGATGGCTCCGAGAATCTCAGATGTTGCCGCTTTCCGATGGGACTACTTTGACTTCCAAACCATGACGATTCAATTCAGAGCGAAGAAGAACAAGAAGCGATGCTTCCAGTACATTCAGCCAAACCTTGTTCAGACCATTCAACAGTACCAGTCTTGGATTTCACAGTTCACCGACGGCGACGTGTACCTCTTCCCCACAAGCATCCTGAACGCTTCGGGAACCACGAAACATGACAACCTGCACGCTACGGACAAAACCATTCGCAAGTGGTTGAAGCAAGTCAGAGACTCAAAGACAATCAACGGAGGACCCGTCAAGGCACTCTCCTCCCACAGTTATCGCCGCTCACTGGCCATGCGATACCTCGCCAGCGGAAGCACCTTCGAAAACATCGCCATGGTATTGGGCGATGAAATCGGGACACTGGAGAAGCATTATGCTGAACTCGTCCCCAACGATTCGCAGCGATTAGCGTTTGAAAAAGCGTTCAGAAAGTCCGCATGGGTCTCTTCTGAAGGCACGGCTCAACCGGAGTGGTTGAAGCGACCAAGGGGTTCAAACTCCAACCGTGCGATGTGGAGCAGTCCAACGAACAAGGGGTTCGGACTCTCTGAGGGGAGTGGACGCTGGGGGATTTGAACCCCCGGCCTT
>JBMZTB010000143.1:0-3600 GCA_049623485.1 Candidatus Poseidoniaceae archaeon | reverse complement strand
CTATCGAGGTGGCTGAGGTGGTCAAAGGCGCCGGGCTTAAGATCCGGTCCCAGATGGGTTCGAGGGTTCAAATCCCTCCCTCGATACCATTTACAATCGTCGGTGAACGTTGATTGTTTACACAAAACATCCAAAACGGTTTAACGCCTGCTGCTACCCCCTAACACAAGGGATGTCTTGACTATGTCTTCCAATAAGTTCGTTTTTTTGGTACTGATTTCGCTTCTTCTCATGGGTGTTCCCCTTGATAATGCAGAGCAATCAACGTTTTCTGAAACTGAAACCGTCTCATCGGTTGGTGAAAATTTAGAAGATTATCGATTGTACTTAGATGAAATCGATGGGGACGATAGGATAACCACGATACAACCTGACGGCAACCAGATAGAAGCCAGTCTCCTTGGAAACGGAATTCAGTTTGAATCAGAGGAAATGATTTCTGATCTAACCGTCAAGGGTAAATCCAACGATGAAGTTGAGATTGTTGTCTATTTGAAGTGGCGTGCAAGCCAAAATCAATCCACTGCTGAGGCTTCCTTCAAATTATATTCTGGCAGTAACCTCGTTGAGCAGATTACTGAAGATTTAGGCGATCCGCAAAGCGCAGGACTCTTCGGTGGAAGTGATTCCTGGCAACCTTACACGATTCTACTCGATGTCGGGTCCTCTGGATTTGTTGTAGAGAACGGCGATCGACTCTCGCTGGATATCGAAGCAACCGCTTCTTGTGAAGGTGGAGGCGATGGCAGTCCCTTTGGGGGCTCAACCTGTGAGGTTGAAATCGCCTACGGCGGGGCTGTAGGAAATCAATATTCCCGACTAGAGATACGTGCTGATGCCTTGTCTGGCTCTCAAGTAAAGGTTCACTATCAAGGCGAAGGATGGTCTGAAGTTGAAGTTACAGAATGGTCTCCAACTCATCGAATTGAAATGCGTACTATGCAATTCAGTGTTGACGTTCGCGATGCTTTTGGAAGAGAGGACATCGAGAAGATCGAACTTGTCCTAAGCACTCCTAACAATGCAAACACAGTTTTTGAAAAGGAATTTTCAGATTCTGATTTGAAACTTGATAATGATGGACTCGTCGGTAATTATTCATTTACCTATGATTCAGGGATCACTCCGGGCTTGTATCCGCTGACAATGGTGATCACTGACGTACAAGGTCACTCGATCAATTACGAGCATCCTCTTGGAATGACCTTCCTCGAACATGACATCTACTTGGATTTCCCTCCAAACCAAATCGGCCGACTTTTGGTTGCACCAGGTCAAATCTCAACCATAGAGTTGTCATTGGAACATACTGGTTCACTAACTTCTGATTTGACAGTTCAACTCGAATTACAACAATCTCTTCCATCGGGATGGTCTGACCCACTTTGGTCCAATCCAGGGGGCTATACTCTCAACGGTGGCGGTTCTTCTGCTCGCCCAGAACTTACTGTCGAGGTGCCAGAAGATTTGAGTGGTATTACCGATAACTACCAGATTGTAGTAGAAGCCCGTGCGTACGTCTCAAACGGGGCAGGAAGTACTGTTGAAGTAAGACTTGTCTCCCTTGAGATTGATGTAGAAAAAGTCAATCAATTCGGAGAGCCTGATATCGAAGTCTTCGAAGATGTTGAACAACAAATCCAAATTTATGACTCCGATCGCCTCGACTTTTATGATGAAAATATGTCCCATTATGTGGACTATGACGAAGTTGGTGATTTCTATCTTAAAATCACCAATGTCGGCTTTGATGATGACACCTATCGCCTGAGAATACAAGAGATTCCTGTTGCATGGGATGTAAAATTCCTGATCAATGGAACTGGGACAGAACTCACTAAGCAGGGTGTCGACTGGCTAACTCCAATCGTTGAACAAGGGGAAATCCTGATGATTCGCGTTGAGGTTTATCCGCCACTAGAACGGGATGCTGTCGACATCGGGTTGCTAAGATTCACAGTCACTTCTGACGGCAGTACCGAAGAAACACTCTCGACCTCAGTTGGATGGACCATCCATCGAACCTTTGGGATACTTGCTGAAGTGATTTCTGATTCAGATGCAGGTACACTAGGTACTGTTGGCCCTGTTTCGCCAGGTTCTACGGTGGTATACAACGTTCGCATAACAGATTCATCTGAAAATGCAGGAACTACAAACTGGGTCATCAAGAATCCTTCAGCTGTTCAAAGGAACATCGATCAAGATCCTGGATATGCCACTTGGATGTATGACGTCACGGACGTTGAAGGAAACATCGCCCTTGTCGCTTCTTTGACAGGGGGCCAATATGTTGACATCAAGGTCGAAATGACTGTTCGCCAACAGGTCGAGGCAGGACTGCATACCATCTTCATGCAAGTTGCAGAAGAAAGTGATGGGAGTGAAGATCCTCGCTATTTCGACTTACCTCTCACAGTCGAAATCAGCAGCGAGGTCGAACCTGGTAGACTTGCTGTTGAGCAGAAGACACAAGCCACACGAATCGGTGCAGGAGAATCACTCGATGTGGAGTATCGAATTGAAAATCAAAACAATGTAGAACTCAACGTCATTATTACCTTAGATACACCAGAAGGATGGGACGGTTATCTTGACGGAGGAGATTTCATCTCTCTTTCTCTCCCAGCATTTACCACCAAGGATTTCACCTTGGAAATTACAGCACCAAAGAATGTAAAGAACGGTCAATTGGTTGAGTTCCAGATGACAGTTGTACCAATGGATGAGGAAAATCCATATCCATGCAATCCTGAAATATGCTATACTCAAAAACCGACCTTCCCTTTCAAAACAGAAAGTTCGGGGATTGTTAATGCGATCCTTAGTGAATTGTCCGATCCAGAGCAAACAACAATGGTCATGTTCCTATCGATTCTTGTCCTGCTTGGATTCGGATTATATCGACGTGGGCAGAATAAGATGAAAGCTCAATTGTTTGCTTCAATGGTTGAACCTACTGAAGTGGTTGAAACAGAGACTGAATTTGATTGGGATGATATTGAATCATCCGCTTCTGTCGACGAATCTTCTGAGGTTGAGTTGGAACTCGTTGAGGTTGAAACCGAAGAAGAATCTCTTTGATTGTATGAACAACGCACCATTTCCCTTATGTGCTATAGGGACGACCATAGAGCATGATTGATGCGGACCCGCTGAGTAAAAAAGCGCCGAGTTACGTTGGAATTGATCGTTCAAGAAGAAGAAATGTGGCGCAGTCACTCTTTCTCGTTGTTTTAATGATCGGCTCTACATTGGCTGCAATCGATTTCGTTTCCGTTGATGTAAGCGCTGCTTCAGATCAGGACGGAGATGGTCTCACTTATGGTCTAGAATACCTCATCAACTCGGCAGCCAACGACTGGGATTCCGATAATGACGGTCTGCCAGATGGTTGGGAATGGAAGTACGGCTTGGACCCACTTTCATCAACTGGTGGTGATGGTGCAGTCGGAGATCCAGATGGCGATGGTATGTCAAATCTGCAAGAATATTCCTACCTTCAACCCTCCAACTGGGACAACAGTGCTACTCCAGGTGTCCTTGACAACGGTGTATGGTGGAACGGAACCATTCCAGTCAATGACTGGAATGAAGAAG
>JBMZTB010000142.1:0-3621 GCA_049623485.1 Candidatus Poseidoniaceae archaeon | reverse complement strand
TGTGCATTGTGATTACTTAGATGCGGAGGGCAGGATTTGAACCTGCGAAGAGCTACTGATTTTACCTCATACGAGCGTATTTGATCAAACTTGGCGGCCTCTGCAGCAAATTGAGGGACTACACTCGTGTGTATCAAAACCACAACGCGTTAAAATGACATCAACCGTACTTACATCGGTCAATAGTCCTCAATAGAACATTGGAGATTCTAAAGGATTCAACTATCTAGATTGGTTGTATCCCTAAACCCGAGGCCCTATTCATGGATGGGAAGGTACATTATCGCACCATGTTTCTTTCTGACTGGCACCTCGGCATGAAAGGTATCAAGTCATCCGAACTTCTTGCTTTTCTCGAATCACACGACGCTGAAACCATTTACTTAATCGGCGATATTGTTGATCAATGGGTTCTGGGAAAGAAGTGGTCATGGAACATGGATTGTGACAACATCTTGCGTAATCTTTTGGAAAAGGCAAAGCGCGGCACAAACATCATTTATGTCCCTGGGAATCATGACGAAGCTTTCAGAGCATGGGCAAATACCTCAATAAACGGAATCAAAATCCAAAAAGACGCCGTTCATACAACCGCAGATGGCCGCAGGCTTTGGATTCTGCATGGTGATGAATTTGATTTATTTATGAGACACAGCAGATTCCTTGCGAATCTAGGTCACTCTATTGTTCAAATGCTGATGAAAATGAACCGTCCCGTGACTTGGTTGCGCAAGAAAGTAGGCTTGAAACAATGGTCCCTTGCAACTATGGCGAGGCGCGCTTTTCAAGAAAGCAGTAAGACATACCGAAGATTCTCATCAGTTGTTACTGAAGAAGCGGCGAGACTTGGTTTCGATGGTGTTGTTTGCGGCCATATCCATAAGGCAGAATTCAAACGCATCAATGGGATAGAATACTGGAACGATGGCGATTGGGTCGACTCGTGCACGGCAACTGTTGAGTTGATGGACGGAACAATGCAGATCCTCCACTATCAGCCGCCATCTGAAACCATTCGGGCATTGTGCCAGCGTGCTTCGATGCGAGAATCGAAGGACTCAATCAACAAAATTCTCCATATTCCCGAAATCTTGGAAGGGGTGGGAACATGAAAATTGCTTACGCACTAGCCGGAGAAGGGCGTGGGCATGCAGTTAGAGCGATATCGCTTGGAAAAGGACTCATTGAGCGCGGTCATGAAATTGAATTCTTCACATGCGGCGATGCCCTCGAATTGCTTAGAGAGACTTTCGGTCATGACTCGGTTCATGATCTTGAAACTCCCCGATTTGTTATCGTTAACAATCGAGTGTCAATTTTGCAAACAGGCTTAAGCTCATTACGCTTCTTTAGCAAACAGAGACAGAGGAATAAAAAGTTTGCAAAAATGCTTCGTGCTTTGAATATACAAGCCATAATCTCTGATTTTGAACCAACGTTCCCAAGAGTTTCTCGTCGGTTGAAACTTCCATTCATTTCCTTCAATTCTCAACGGTTTTCGTTGGATGCAGAGTTGGATAATTTGCTGACATTCCGCCAGCGTGTGAAACTCCTCCCAATCAAACTCCTTTGTCGGTTTTTTGCCCCGAATCCACAACTCAGTTTGGTTTCAAAAGGTTTCAATCTGAAAGCAAAAAAACCAACAGCTCATATCCTCGGACCAATGCTTAGGCCAGAAATTTCCCCAGGGGCATGGAGGCCGACCGACACGCACGTTATTGCCTATCTTCGATCAAGCGTGCTTCAGCACCTCCCGGCCATTGCTGAGCATGCCAAATCGCATGGACTTTCAATTAAGTTGTATGGGCATTATCCGCAAAACGTTCCGGATAACGTCGAAATTCAGCCAATATCGAATGACGGATTTATTAACGATCTTTTGACAGCAAACTGGATTGTTCAAACTGCCGGCACTCAACTATTGGGAGAAGTAGGGACAATTTCTATCCCCTCCATGTGTATTCCTGAACCGGGACAAGTCGAACAGGAGATTAATGCGATTCTTGCTGAAAAAACGTTGCCTAATGTAAACGTCCTAAATCCCAAATCAACATCCATTCAAGATCTGAACATAATGCTCGAGAAGTCCCGAAAATGGTCGGTTAATCCTATCATAAAAAACGGTCAAACTGAGGCTGTTGAAATTGTTGACGATTTCTTAAATGGTTTAGAATGCCGAATAACTTCATCTAATCAAAGACAAGAACTTGCTCTTCGTACAACACATGAACAGGTTAATCCCAACTGATAGCGTGTTGCTTGAGAACCCATCGAATGAATGGTATGTAACCCGTTCTTTATTGAATGAACTTATTCCCGAATTGTTTGAAGCATATCCGAAACAAATGGTTTGACGTAATTCCAAACTGTTTTGTGAACCTCTGAAACAGAATGACGGGTATGGACAACGGGGTAATTATTTTCTTGAGCATGTAGCATAAACGCTTCTCGAAGCAATTTTTGATATTCTAGAAACGATCTTGTAATCGAAGGTGAAAGAGCCATATCCGCTCCTGCTTCATAGTGATTTAATTTTGTTAGAGAATCGTTGTACATCATCCGGTTGAGCAATCTTCGCCCTCCAGCTTGCAAAACCACTGTAGCCGTTGGTTCTGGAAGTTTGTTGTACAATGTTTGGATCCAATCAGAATCCCCTCCACGAATTGATTCACGAATCAATGGTGTCAACGTGAATCGATCCGCAATGACAACGAAACCTGCTTCAAGTAAAGGTTGGATATCATGGATGTACTGATCGTACAAATCCGTAGCATACAACAAAGCCCGCGTCCTCCAATTGAGATTGTGGATTCCTGAGTTGGATGTTTTGATAATTTCTCCAAGGAGGCTTGAACGCGCCAACCCAACAACCTTTACTGCAACACCATGTGCTTCAAGGCGTTCACTGAGCAATCTTGCATGCATTGAACGGCCAACATGGTCAGGCCCTTCTACAACGATGAGTTTTCCTTCAGAACTCATTGCCTTTCCTCCAGTGTACCCCAGTCAAATGATGACATTCGTATCATTTCCGCCATGCGGTCGTTTTCATCGATTGGCTGAATTTTCTCGATGTCGACATATTGTTTGATGAGTGTTCTGACACGGGACTGTACCTCTGTAACGGTCCCCAGCGCATCCACACGGACGATGCGTTCATCTTCTACCAAACCATCATAAATTGCTTTTATTTTTGATTGAAGAATCTTGTACGATTCAAATGGATCAAACGTCCACCCCATGTCCAAACCCGCCTCGTAATACTTCAATGTCGGTCTACCTTTGACAATCCGGTCGTACCCTATTTCTGGAGGGATATCAAAGTACAACGTAATGTCGGGTTCCCTGGCAAACGAATAATTAGATTCAATGATTTCTCGTTCCACGCCTCGTGCACCATCCCGTGCCATGGCCGTGAACTTGTATCGATCGCATATGACGATACCACCCACTTCCAGCATTGGCTCAATTTGCTTGCTCCATCGGTCAGCAAAATCCGCAGCGTGAATGAGGTGGAATGTTTGAGGCTTGAGTCGCTTTGAGTCCTTCCCGGCTTTCGTCGCAGCCGCTACAACTGGACTTGAGTTCCATTCAGTGTGATGCACTGGGAGTCCAAGCGCC
>JBMZTB010000141.1:0-3645 GCA_049623485.1 Candidatus Poseidoniaceae archaeon | reverse complement strand
TATTGTTGTCACATGGGCAGTCGGCCATATGCTTGAACTAAAATACATGGATGATTATGATCCTGAGTTCAAGAATTGGAGAAAAACTGCCGATAGACTACCTTACATCCCAGAGGAATTTGAATTCAAACCGAAATCTGGTTCAACAAAAAAGCAACTAACAGCGATTAAGAAATTAATGAAGGATAAATCTGTTACAGAAATAGTGAATGCTTGTGACGCAGCAAGAGAAGGGGAATTAATTTTCCAAACAATTTACAGTCATGCCAAAATTAAGACCGATGTAACTCGAATGTGGTTACAATCAATGACCAATTCAGCTATACAGAAGGCTTGGGATGAGCGAAAACCGTCCAGCGATTTTAAGCCCTTGTCTGATGCAGCTTACAGTCGAAGTCAAGCCGACTGGCTGATTGGTATGAATGGGTCTCGTGTTGCTGAAATATTTCTACCCAAGAAAAGAAGTGAAAGACAAGCAATCTCCATTGGTCGTGTTCAAACAGCAACCCTAGGAATAATTGTTGATCATGAGTTGGAAATTCTTCAACACATTCCGACCCCATATTGGGAACTTAATGCGACATTTTCAAACAAAACAAGTTCATGGAGCGGGCGTTGGGAAGGAGGAAACTCAAATGATGATGTCAAAGCCCACTGGGTTCTCACTCAGGGTGATAAGGAACGAATCCAAGCACTTCTAGACTCAGGTGATGATGCTGAAGTTAGCGAGAAACTGACAACTGGAAATGAACGACCTCCGCTTAATTATGACTTGACCTCTCTCCAAAGACAAGCAAACTCTATGTTTTCATGGCCAGCTAAGAGAACTCTGAATGTCGCTCAAGCCCTCTATGAACGTCATAAATTAACAACCTATCCTAGAACAGATTCAAGATATTTACCATCTGATATGACTGATGCTATTGATGAAACAATCGCAAATATTGGAACTCAATCCCAATATTCGGGATATTCCCAACATCTGAAAGAAGGAGGCTTAGAAAATGTCAACAGAAATTTCAATGATGCTAAAGTGAGCGATCACTTTGCAATCATCCCTACGGGGAAGGCCCCTTCGTCTTCGTTATCGAATGATGAAAAGAGACTTTACGATTTAATTGTACGAAATTTCCTCGCATCATGGTATCCTCAATCTACCATTGAGAAGCAGAAGAGAACTGCTAATTTGGGTGGAGAAATCTTTGTTAGAGAAGCCCAACAATACCAAACTCTTGGATGGAGAGAAGTAGTTCCAAAGAATTTGAGTTTCCCTGATGGATGGGGTACTCTGGAAAAGAATCCTATTTCCTCTTCAGTTGAAGAACATACATGGAAAGAAGAGAAATCCAAACCCCCCTCACGCCTAAAAGAAGCAAGGCTCTTGACATTGATGGAGCGAGCAGGTAAGGAAATTGAGGATGAAGAACTTGCAGAAGCCATGTCTGACAAGGGGTTAGGTACTCCTGCAACACGAGCCGACACAATTGAAAAATTACTCTCTAGAGGATACATCTCTAGGCAACAATCCGGAGCGATTAACGCCGCACCCCATGGAATAAGAATTATTGAAATACTCAGGCGTATCCCTGTTGAGTGGATCACTTCAGCCGAATTAACTGGTGAAATGGAATCTGCTCTAATCGCTGTACAACAAGGAAAACTTGCTGCAAGTGAATATATGCAGCAAATTATTGACCAAACAAACGATCTCGTTACCAGAGTAAGAGACCATGAACGAGGCGACCTCTTCACCGGTGACCAATCAATTGGCAAATGCCCGTTGTGTAAGAATACAATTACAGAAACGGCTCTCTCATACACCTGCGAAAAGAATGAAGGGAAAGAGAAAGGTTGCACCTTCGTATTTTGGAAGGATACCAGCGGTCGTTGGTTTGATAGAACAACCGCTTCAAGACTCTTACAAGAAAAGAAAATAGAAGATTTACACGGCTTCTTCAATCGAAATGGAGAGTCTTATTCAACAACAATTACAATAGACGACTCAGGCAAAGTCACTTCTGCATTATCGTCTGGAACACGAGCAAAGACCTCTGATGAGGCTGTATGTCCTTGTCCTAAATGCGATGATGGAACCATCCGTGAAACTGATTCACATTATGCATGCGATAACGAAGAATGTAAATTCAGAGGTGTCGGGAAAGAAATTTGTAAGAGAGAAATTAGTCTTGCTGAGGCAAAAGCGATTCTGGTAGATGGGAAATCACCTCTCATCGATAATTTCATTTCTCGAAGAGGAAGACCATTCCCCGCATATCTTGTCTTGGACGGCAATAAAGTGGGCTTTGAATTTCCACCAAGAGAGCCTGCTGCAGACGCTCGGAGATTCGAAGTGCAGCCAGGAGTTGTTGCGATATGTCCTAAGTTTAAGACAGAAATCTATGAAACAGAAACGCATTTTAGGCCTAAAACCAGTGCATCAGGTTGTAAAATCGACATACCTCGTGAAATTGGTAAAAGAGAACTCACCCGAGAAGAAGCTAAGACATTGATTGAAAAAGGAGAAGTCGGGCCATTTGATGATCTCATTGCAAAGAAAACTGGAAATCCATATACTGCCATTCTGTATTTGAAAAAGAATCAAAGAATCGGTTATCGCTTTGCTAAACGGTGAATTCGGAAGAAACTTCATGAAGTCCGCCCCATCAAGGGAACCATGGACTACGACTATGATGTCGTTATTGTCGGCGCTGGCCCTGTTGGAGGCTATGCATCTCGACTTCTTTGTGAAAGAGGATTATCCGTCTTGATGATCGAAGAGCACACAGAGATAGGACGGCCATTCCAATGTGCAGGGCTTGTAACACCAAGCGCTATGCATGCAGTAGAGGCTTACGGCACAGTCGTTCAAGATGTTGATGGCGCATTGATTCATGGCCCTTCGGGCACGCTCGTACCGGTTGGAAAAGATGGTGACCTGAGAACATATGTTGTTTGTAGAAAGCGATTCGATCAAGAAGTTGTTCAACAAGGATTGAAGGCTGGAGCAGATATTTTACTCGAATCTCAGCCAACTAATGCAATCGTAAATTCAGATGGAGTAATCGTTTCAATAAAGAATCAACGAACACAGGAAGAACGCCATGTCTCTTGTAAACTCTTCATTGGTTGTGATGGGGCTCATTCTTGGGTAAGAAGAACATTCAAAATGGGACACCCAAAAGAAATGATGGTCGGTTTTCAAGCAGAAGTAGTTGGCTATGAGGGAAAAGACCGATGGCTAGAGATGTACAGTGGTTCTGAGATTGCTCCCGGATTTTTCGCATGGGTAATTCCGTCAGGAAACGATACACATCGCATTGGTTTGTGGTCAAAAGCAGATATGTTGGATGGGAAGAGCATTCTAGATTGCTACAATGATCTACTCAATCATCCACTATGGAAAGAACGATTCGAAAACATACAGGAAACAGCACGGTATTGCGGCCCTGTGCCATCTGGAATGATTCGCAGACCCTACAAAGATCGAGTCATGGTACTAGGAGATGCGGCGGGTATGGCGAAACCAACTACTGGTGGAGGGGTTGGACCAGGGTTCAAGCAAATATCATCGATTGTGGATAATCTCGTAATTGCCATAAATAACAACAAACTCTCTGAAAAAGATTTGAAAGCGATTACAAAACC
>JBMZTB010000140.1:0-3652 GCA_049623485.1 Candidatus Poseidoniaceae archaeon | reverse complement strand
CAAGGCATCACGAAGACGGCATCAAGGTTTCAGAGATTGCAAGGGAATTGAACGCTTGTGGCGTTCCAACCAAGCGAGGAGGCAAATGGTCTCACAAACAAGTATCGAGAATCTTGAGTCGAAAATTGATCAGAATTGATGAATGAGTTATTCCGACATAACTATCACCCAATCCTCCATGGGTTGATTGTTTACTGTGGCGTTCTCTCCATTACCTCGATATCAGAAATCGATTGAGACAATTGATGATTTAAAGTTGGCACTAGAATGGGCGAAATCCCTAGGGCCAGTCCCTCAAATATCGAAAGGACCTCATTCAGTAGGTACGACTCTTGAAACATTATTGGGGCACAATCTAGACTCATTGCCACTCAGAGATTTTCCTGAGTGTGAGTTGAAAGCACAGAGAGGATATACCTCATCTATGATTACATTATTTACCAAAACTCCAGCATGGAACAAGGAAGGGGGGTGGTCAGCACGAAAGGTCTTGGAGACTTTCGGTTATGAGGATGAAAAAGGCCACAAAAAAGCATTGAGAATCAACCTCTATGAT
Organism: Candidatus Poseidoniaceae archaeon; assembly: GCA_049623485.1. Taxonomy (GTDB): domain Archaea; phylum Thermoplasmatota; class Poseidoniia; order Poseidoniales; family Poseidoniaceae; genus MGIIa-L2. The sequence goes on along the minus strand of JBMZTB010000140.1, from coordinate 3,096 downwards.
ACCGAATTTCATGGAATGGTTCTAGTCCCAACCAAAAAAGGTTGCCACATTAGGTACTGGTGAAATTATTGGTGAATGGTTTACTGAAGTATTCAAGCAAAAATTTACTGATAAAGTCGATAACATTGTTTACGTCCAAGCAGATGTTACTACCGAAAATGGAGTGGAATGTTTTCACTACACATCGGCCCAACATTGTGTAGTAAAGCCAGACTTGAACGCTCATGATATCTTTGATGAGATTGCTAATCGTAATCTAGCTTTGGAGTGGAGGATGTTCCTTTGCGAGGATCATGAGCATTGTTGGAATGAGGGTCGGAAAGCAGGTATGGTCAGAGACCACGGACCAGCAATCCGTTGTACCAAAGATAAATTGAAAAATATCTACGATATCTTAGATTTGACCTGAAATTACTTCTTCTTTAGAACTACAAGATATTCTTTGTGCATAGTTGAAACCTTCTTTCCTGCTTTGTTTGTTGGAGAATTCTTGCTTGGCATACGCTTGTTTGGAATGTCCCGAAGATAGGTTGCTACGTATTCAAATCCTGCATTTTCAAAGACCCAAGCAGTGAATTGGTCGGTGGGTAATTGTGTACCCTTTACAGTACGGTTACCAACTACGTAACAAACATAACCTCCAGATTCGACAATCGATGCCACATTAATCATAGAATCACGATATTCACGATAAAAGTGCATTACTTCTTTAGCCCTCTTTTCATCTTGTTCTAGAACTTGAGAAAGGGCATCGTCCATTGGCTTGAATCCAAATTCTTCGACGCCTTCCTTTCTTCCTCCCATCAAAGAGCGATCCAATGCTCCAGGAGCCTGTTTGTCTAGGCCAAGCCAAACATTTGTCAGCCAAGAAAATTGGGCATAAGCGACTGTTGTCCCTGAATCTCCATATGGTGGAGATGTCACAACTATGTTTGGTCTTTTTTCCACAATCTCTAATCCATTTGTAATCACTGTGTTAAAATCAAACACTTCAACATTTTTCGTATCATTCTGAACAACTTGTAGGTATTTTTCAACCCCTTCGAGATTTCTCTCTAATCGTTTGATTAGCAATTTGTATAGATCCACGTAGTGGGAGTCTCTTTGCTCCGCTTTAATTCTGTACAATTTGAATTCGCCATTCCTTTGGAATGAAATTAGGCGTAGGCATTCAGAGAGGGCTATGAGGATGAAATTTTCGTTATCAGAATTCTTAATGTCCGATGCCTTGTTAATGCAATGAGATACTTCTGCAATGGATTTGGTCGGAAACCAATCTTGCAGTCGTTCAAACGTTACGTTTTCTGGCTCATCAAATTGTTCCAATGAATTCACTGATTGCAACTCTTCTTGGAGATTACTTGTGAATGCTGAAATGTCAAGTTTCAGTTCATCGAGGTTGTATGTGATCGCCTTCGCTCTCGCAATCAACCTTGCAGTAGGATTCAAGTCTGTTCCAAAAACATTCATCCCAGCAAGTCTTCCTTCAACTAAACTTGTCCCGCTTCCACAGTATGGATCAAACAAGACATCTCCTTTTTTCCCGTACAGCTTGATTAAACCTCTAGCAACTTGAGGGATCATCATTGCAGGATAGATGTGGAAGCAATGTGTGAATTCCTTTGTATCTTCATTACGAAAATCCCACTCGCCGTATCCTTGATAATTGGTGTACATCCAATCCCTCCTATCATTCGTTGATGGCAATGGCCTAAAAGGTCTTCCAGAGTATCCATTCAACTTTTGTCAAAATCAATTAAATATTAGGATAATTACCCTCACCTAAAGGTGTCACCTATGGTTGATGATGGGGCAAACAATCGCAGCATTGATCCTGATTACAAGGTTGAGATACTAACCAGAAGATTTGTTCGATTCACTGTAGAAGTATCGGAAGAGGTTTACAACAAGATTCGTGTTGAAACCAAAGACCCAAGCAGATTTGTCGGTTCCTTACTGGAAAAAGAATTTGCCGGTACTGCCGATTCTGGTACCTTCTCGAAAACTCTCGAAAGTGGCCGTAGTAGCCAGATTGGTGAGGATGAATGGACAAAGGAAAAAATGGTTGGTTTCATTGATTACTTGGTAAGATTGTGGGACGGGAAGAGACCTGATGTGGATGTGCTTCTCGGTTTGCTTGCGAGCTATGCTGAAGGAGAAAACCCCCGCCCAACAACCCTTGATTTGCGAAGAAACCGAGGTTTAGATCGCATCTCCGATGCAGCTTGGCACCAAGAACTCAGAACCTCAAAGTCAAGGCTGACGATAACCGCCAAGCATTTGGGTTTACCTCACAAAAAATTGTTTACATCTCCATACGGGCGGGGCATGAAACGCATACACCCCATTGATCCTGAGTGCTTTTTGGCTCTAGTTGAATGGAAAAAAACTGGTATCCGTCTTAATCAGGACAATGATCCAACAGGTTTGATTGCTCACCAAAGGTATGAATCAATTCTGATCACTCCAACACCACACCACCTTGCGTAAGTTAGGGTAAATGTTAGGGTAAAGATAAGTATATATCCGACTACCTCCTCGTTGTGTTGAGGCGGAACGACATGGTGGCCAAAAGAAACGACAGAGCAAGCGAAGATGACTACGAATTCTATCGCGGGATGAAATTTGAATTTAGAGCGAATGGGGATGTGTTTTGGCGATCTCCAAAAGAGCAGAACATATACATTCAGGTCAAGAAAGGCTTGGAGAAGATTGTGAAAAAACTATTGAAACTCCGCCCAAGTGGAGGTACATTTCGAATTACTGAGTCTCGTGAAGTGCTGCTGAAGTTGCAAGAACCACGGAAAGCAGATGATGGTAACGAATACAACCAATGGTACGCCAGATTTATTTGCAATCTTGAAAACGATTTAGTGTTCGATTCAATTAGCGGAGGGATCGACAACAACCCTGTCGGGTTGAATGGCGGGGATCTTTGGACTGGTATATATGATGGCACAAGATTATCTTTCATAAGAGACACTAGGGGTATGAAAATCTGGTGGACCAGTTCCGAAGGCTCACTCAGCAGTTTACGTTATGCTGTAAAATCTCCTAAAATGCCAATTTCTATCGAGAGAGAACTCAGCTATTGGA
>JBMZTB010000139.1:0-3686 GCA_049623485.1 Candidatus Poseidoniaceae archaeon | reverse complement strand
TGCACAAGGGCACCGATCTCCACGAGTTGTTGCAGATCATCGACGTCATGGAACCTGATCAGTTAGAAATCCTGCTCAGTGAGTGCTATGACTTCAATGCCTCATCTGAGACTTTCCGAAACCATGCAACTGGCACCTTTGAGCTCGCACAAGTCACCTATTCTTGCAACCCTCCTCGCGCCGTCATCCCACAGGATTCAACCAACTATACGATTTCACTGTTCAACGGAGAGCTCGTCATGGCCGATGTACACGATTTCCAGGCCACCTTCAATCGCTATCAGCCAGATGTCGTCATTACGATGAGCAGTAAGCCTCCTGCGTTCCCAGAGGTGGCGTATGAGGGCGAGTGGTTGTTCAGGAATTTCGGAGGGTACGACCTGCTCAACATGGACGCTATGGGCACCATCGCCAACGAAGCCATCGATGCTCTGCAGTCAGGGAAGACGGTGCTTATCCACTGCCTCCACGGTCAGGATCGTACAGGCATCATCGCAGCTGCGCTCATCTACGCTGGATACGACCACCCTGACATCGATGACCGACTCGAAATCATCATGACCAAAGCGCGCATCAAGAAAGAGGGGTATTGGTTTGGACCAGATGGAGCGTTTAATCGCTATGGATACCAGAAGATCGCAAGACACTTATCGCTCCATCTCAAGAGTGTTATCTGAGCACTAACTTATGAGTAGAACCATATCATTGCTTTGTTATGAACTTACTAACGATAATTGTACGTCAGAGGCGCCAACCAATCGTCCTCGTTAGGAGGGTTTAGCCCAACCCAGTCTCGCGTCGATTGTGTTGAATTTTTTAGCACCGTTTTGTGGAATTCATCAGCATCAAATCCGATGAGCCCAATTGCATTAAGATGGAGCAATTCACACGAGAGAATCAGACCCGGAGCTTCTTTTGTAAAAATTTCATTGCTTGCCATGCCAATAAGATGATCGACACAAAGCTGCACAACAGAGTGGTTCTCAAGACCAAGTTGCCATGCCCAACGAACGGTCCAATATGCAATTCTTTGCGAAGGATGTCTATTATCCAACATCGCTTCTACGTAACTAGAGTAAACCATGAATTTCGTTGAGTCTTCTTCGCAAAGCGTACATGATTTCAGAAGACAAGCAAGGAAAAATCCGTCTGTACGTACGATTGACAGTAGATCGTTACTGATCTCGGCAGGTACATCTACTTCCATGAAAGTTCGAGCCCTAATATTCTCGTCGCGTGCAAGCAGAAGTTCTGCCTTTATGTTGAGCCTTCGTGCGTGGTTTTGGCTGAATGGATCACGTACGGAATCAGTTCGCAAAAGTTCTTCGATTTCCCACGCAAGTTCCAAATCATCATCAGTGCATCTGAGCCCGAGTGTCTGAGCATAAGCCCCTGCAAGTTTTCGTTCAATGTCATCTTGAAATCCATCTTGGACTTGTTCCATCAATAGCTGAATCTCTTCATCATCAATGCTAAAATCAAACTCGTTGTCATTTGCACCATTTGATAAATTCAAGAAATGCATACGTTGTTGTCGCGTAGGTTTGAACTCTGAATCCATCAATTCACCAATGTTAATCTTACAAAATTGAGACCGGTCTGTGTCACCGTTGTGGTTTGAACAACCCATCAGAGCCATCAAAAAGGTGAATTTTAACGAGTCAGTTCTTAGTTTAGACAATGTTTGCTCGATATTTGTGTGGTCAAAAATGACTGAGGTCGCATTCTGACCCTGTAGACCACTACTATGCTGTTCCATTTCTTCTAGAATGACATACCAGTCCCGCTCTGTCAGAACCTCAATTCGTTGTTTTAGCTGCTGCCCATAATACTCGACAATGTACTCTTTCATGTCTCTTTGCGGGAAATCAAACAGTGCTTTAACGAATTGAACCGGCGGTTGTTTTGTCATAAAGAGGCCATTGATTTTACCGAGTTCATATTGGCGATATGGCGATTCTACCAATCGCTTTTTTAATTCAGCGATTTTTGTCTTGAGTTCTGGATTGTTCCACGATCTTGGAGAATTGATGAAACCAACAGCATCAGGATACCCTAACCAAGGGTGTTCGAGAGGGTTCTTTGCAAGAACTATTGCCTTTTCGATGTTCACCCAATCATCGCCCATCGCAAGTTTCCAATTTGTAAGAAGGGCAGTGACTGGATTGATTCCAGGCTCGAGTTCACCCACTCGTTCGATGTAAATCCGAACCTTCGGAATTACCTCAGAATGTTCGGAAATTTTGTTTAAAACGAGTGGTAATGTATCCTTCCAGAAGTTCAGATGACTTTGAGCTGATTCTGAAGGAACACCCTCGATTCTTGTTCCAGATGCGTATTGAAACTGATAAAGTTGAACTCCCCGTGAACTAAGTAGGTGTTCGGTGGCGATGTGCATGTGTTCCTCGTCTTCATGTACATGAAAGGATGGTGGTAGACTAGGTAAATCGGATTTAGGTGGAATGATAACCCAACCCATTGAGGCTTGATGATTGCCGGGTTTTTTGCCCATGAATTCACCTAAGTCACCGGTTTCATCTCCAACAATGACCCAACAATCCTCATCCTGTTCGATGATATGCGAGTAGATGAACTGCAACAGTGCATCAGGAATCTTCTTTCTCGGATTAAAGTTTACATTGACGCTTTTTTTTCGTATGAGCCAAGTAAATGGCGACGTTTCTTGTAGATACGGATGTCCTGTAATCGATGTGCCGTCCGTTTTGTTCTTTGGCCTGAATAGGTCGTATTTGCTGACGCTTAAATTGTCAAACGCTTCCTTGAGATGTGTCTCAATTTTATCCACTACATCAAATTCCTGGTTCTTCTTGATTCTCCCAAATGAATCAGGAAACCTACGCAAGATACCCGGGATTAGGATTGCTCCGTTTAGTTTAATTATAGTTTCAATATGTTGGATTGTGTCTTCAAAAAGAATTTTCTGGGGATCGATAATGATATACTCGCCGCTGAATTTTGGAGCTTCAACCTCGGCGCTTTCCAATCCATCAACCGTGGATGAAATCTTAGCCACTGGCCCCCTTTCTCCTTGCACTTCTGTGTAGTGTACCATTAAACCCTCTTCTAGAAAGGCGTGAATCTCCTCAGGAATTTGGCTAATGTGAAAGAAAAGACCATTTTCTAGGAAACCAAAACCCTTGTCTGTGTATTTACTAATCATTCCTATTTTTTCTTCTTCAGTCATGATTTCACCTCAATGGATGTGAGGAACTCGTCATTAGCATAACCATACACTGAGAGTTCGCCAGTGGATGACAAATGCACTTCAACCTCATGTTGGTCGACGATTTTGAGCGATTGATACTTTGGTGTTGGAAAGTGCACGACTTGATTGGTTGAGCCACGCCACCTTAGATTTGTATTTCGAAGGGAATGGACGTACCGCCCTGTGACGACAATATCGCTCATGTTGAAACATGATTGCATGACAGATGTAAACTCTTCTGGTTCATATCCTGTGTACAAGAAGACGGAAAGACCGAGATCTTTGGCACCTTGGATGAGATGATACACTGCTTCTGGCTGTTGCAATGGTTCTCCGCCCAAGAGAGTAATACCTTCCAAACCTTTGGTCGCTTTCCATTGTTCAAGAATGTCATCGGTGGTGGTTGAGGAATCTGCGCTAGCAGACCAGTATTGCGTGTTCCAACATCCCTCACACGCCA
>JBMZTB010000138.1:0-3717 GCA_049623485.1 Candidatus Poseidoniaceae archaeon | reverse complement strand
TCATAAAGGACTCTCATTCCTTTGACCCGGGTTCAAATCCCGGTACGAGCACTTTACTTTCCACACTTACAGCGCCAGTGATGAGCTTATGTACTCTCGCCACAAGGATACCTTAGTGCCGACCCAACTCCAACGCAGCAAGTGTCGAAAAGACCTCTCCCGATTGTGCGGGGAGGTCATCAAGGACGTTGTGTTGCAAAGAATCCTTGAGGATGAAATGTTGGACCTTGATGAGCTCCACCAGGCGCTCTCTCGAGGAGTGCTTCAAATCCTAGCGGAGACTTACCTCGGAAAAGAGTTCGATGTGGCAACCATAAGCGGTACGCCATGCCTAGAAATTTTTCTGAATGCGGATAAGGACTTGGGAATGGAGAGAATCCAATCACTCTCGTCGTTTGTCCAAGGAAATCGGGACAAGATTGCTCCAGAAGATCTAGGGGGCATCAGTGAACTTCTCTCGGGCCATTCACTTAAGTTGAAATCCGAGACGATCACCTTCGAAAATAATCCTCAGAGGCGAGGCGCAGGTAGGATTTACACACCATACGATGTTACAGAGCACATGTGCAAGGAATCCATTGCTGAAATGATGAAGGGCATGAGCACGCCACAAGAAGTTGTCTCGCTTCGAATACTTGATCCAGCAGTAGGCTCTGGTGCATTTCTTGCACAGGCGTACCGAAGTATTCTCAATCAATCTCTTGAGCAAGGTATTGCTCTTGATGACCATCACAAATCTTTGTTAATTAGGGATGTGCTTCATGGTGTTGATGTTGATCCGTTTGCGACCAAATTGTGCAAGCTGGTGATGTTCCTCGAATCCGGAGGAAATTACTCAGACATAAGCCCCTCAATCTTCACTGCCGATTCACTCGTACTCGGAGGCTCGCCATCAGTACTTGATTGGATTGAACACGTTCGATTCAATGGTGTTTGCGAGGGCTATGACTTGGTCATTGGAAACCCACCCTATGTTCGCATTAAACCAGAGGACTACGAAGGATTTCTTCTTGCTGACACCAGAAACCTATACGGCTTGTTTTGTGAACTCTCAATCTCATTGACAAAACCCATTGGTATCTTTTCGATGATCATTCCTCAAGCAGTGATGGGCGCACGAGAGACACAATCCCTTCGCAATCATATTCTAAATCTGAATGCCGAGGTCAAGTTCCTGGTGTTTGACAGTGTCCCTGACTTCCTATTCGATCAAGGAAAAATTGAGAGAAATACAAACACTAACATTAACCAACGCACAGTTATCGTGTCAGTTTCAAGAAGAAAATCGAAGAAAATCTTCACATCAAAACTCCTCCGATGGCGAAGGAGAGAAGAACGCGATGAGCTGTTCGATCACATTGATTTGATCGAAATTCTGCCATCAGACATACACTGCGACCGAATCCCAATGATCTCCAACAAGAGGACATTGAAGCTCCTGAGGTCTATGAAAGGAATCAAACAGACAATCGGTGATGTGAAGGACGGAGATGGCTCCAGACTTTACATGACGAAGGCTGTACGTTACTTCATCACCGCCTTACCACGGGATTTAGGAAGACCCAATACTCTCCAATTTAATGTCGAAGAATCTCATTTTGAACGTGTTCATACACTCCTCAACAGCAATGTGTTCTATTGGTGGTGGAGGGTCTTTGGCAACGGTTTTCAAGTTGAGCAGAGAGATGTCGACTCATTTCCTCTCTTAGATATCACTCCAGAAGCGGCTAAGAGATTCTCTAGAGCACTCATCGATTCGGAAGAGGACTGTCTTGTATTCAAGCGCAACGCCGGAAAAGACATTCCTAACGTCAACTACAACTATGCTCAAAGCTTGGTCCATGAAATCGATAATGAGATCTTCAAAACCTTACAGATGGAGAACTTGGCAGAGGTATTTGTTTCAAAGACCAATTCACTTCACAATAAGATGGATGCCTTAGTCGGCTTTGGTGGTCAACATGAAGATTGAGGTCAAGTCCATTTCGTCGGGAAAAGCCATACGTCTGTCAAGCATAATGGGTTGGACGGAAGACCAACTGCCCAAAGTTCTGATTATATTCCACTGTTCAAAGCTCAAAGCTCCTCCGATTCCTCGGCCAGACGGGACCCAAACCAAGGCCAGGGACATTGAAGTAACAATAGATGATTATTCTGTACATTATTTTGGAATGGATGCGAGCAAATACTTCGTTCAATGGACTGATGAAATCACGTTTGAAGAAGTGACCAGAGTCAAGTGGAAGGAAAACCCAAATTTTTTGTCGATCATTCGAGAGATGGCAGAGGAATGCAATCGTCAATCGAAGGCTCCAATCAAATTGAGGGCTGAAAAGAATGGCGAAAATTGCAGAATCCACTACGGTGTTAGCGACTATCGAAAACTCCCTAATGCTCCAATCGAAGTGATGGATGAAATCGAACCAAGAATCATCATGCTCAAAGGGGCAACGATGAAGCTTTGGAAAGACCATTCTGCACATGGCCTGGAACCTGGATACGTCACCGAAGAGATGGTCCGTTGGGAGGATGAGCACAAAAAGAAGGCAACAGGTAGATTGGATGTCTTCCTGGACAATGGGGAAATCAAATCCTTCCCGTCGTTCAGACAAGGGAGACAAGATTACTGGGGCGGCTTCGCTATCGAAACGTTACTGGAGGACTTGAACGCTGATCTCAATCGAACAGCAGGCGGAACAATGGGGGCGGATCTCACGCTTGATTCTCTTAGCGAGATGAACCTCGGACATTACAGAAAAGCAGAGATCATCAAATCGGCAAAGAGAATCGGTAAACATGCGATCCTGCGTGAGATTCAATCTGTCTTGGGTTTGCCACAACAAGAGAGCGATGTGTCAAGAGGAAGTACCGTCACCAAAGCACCACTGGATGCTATTCTTGCATCAATCTCTCAAAGATACAACAAATTGCCTATTGAAGCGAAAACCAAGGCTGAATGCATGGCTTTGATTGCTAAATTGCTTGGTGTTGAACAAGATGCTGAGGACACATCCAGTGGAGGTACAATCACAGCATATGCGTTGTTGAAAATACTAAATAAAATCACCAATAATAAACTGGCCTCGGAAGGTGACTGAAGGTGGGAATCTACACAGGCACAGATCTATCCTCAATACCAAATAAGCCCGGAGTGTACGCCTTGGTTTCGCATGTTCAAAGGGCTCATAACAGTCCAGAGAACATCATCTATGTTGGCCAAACGGGTGGATCTGGCAAGAATGGTTTACAAAAGAGGTTGAAGCAACACTTAGTTGAAGAAACTGGAACTGTGATAGGAGATAAATGGCCAATTAACATCGATAAATCTCAAATTGACAAAGTATTTTGGTGGGTAACTGAGGATTTAGATATTGGTAGATCTCTTGAAGATACAACTAAAATCTTTGAGGAGTACGTAAAGAGACAAATTAAACCGATGTTCAGAGATAAGGGCAGTTTTGCTGCACACCTTGAGCATAGTATATCTCATCCTGCCTTGAATGAATTGTTCGAAATGGGCCGAAATGAGACCATATTGCCTTCTTATGCAAATCTGGTTCATAGAATTGAAACATTGGAGGCTACCGTTCAAAGAATGGAGCAAGTAATAAACGCAATCCATGAGGAAGAGTGAAAATTACCATGGTATTTGCAGATAGTTTTCCGGTACGAGCACTTGGTGAACACGACTTATAATTCACGAATTCGTTAATTGCA
>JBMZTB010000137.1:0-3730 GCA_049623485.1 Candidatus Poseidoniaceae archaeon | reverse complement strand
TTCAAGACCCAAAATGGGACGATTTAATTGAATCAATATCGGAACGATACACAGTAACTAAGACGAGGCCAATTTACGTTGGAAAGATTAGTGATTTTGACAATGGTATACCTCCGAGGACATATTTCTCAGGCTCCGCATTCAAAAATGGAAGTAAAAATGAAGACGAGGATGATGAGGATGGTTTCGCGAGTAGAGGATACAAAAACATGAGGAGGGACTGAACATGAGACGATATCCCTCATTCTCCCCTGTCCCCATTCACAATTCAGATGAGAAAAAAAAGTCACAGTATTGGCAAATTCTGAATTGCGCTCGACCCGATGAAAATGGCGATCCACGAACAAGAGCTGAAATTCGAGCATCTTTTCAGGACCCAATCAATGGTCTATTCAAAGTTAGTGAGGAGGGTAATGTTGGGCATCGTATGGCCAACGACCTGCTCAGTATTACCATTGCATTGGGGCTATTAGATGGCAACGGTGTAGGTGACAATCAAGTTATCTCTTGGACATCTCATACTGAGAGTTACATGACAGACAAATTGAATTTTTCTGAAGCTTTACTCAAAGGTCTTGAGCATCGGATGTGGGAGGTCGATTCCCACAGAGGGGACCAGATTCTCGTCGAACTTCTACTCGATATTCACAAGGTCATGGATCCCGAAAGCAACACGTTTCTTTCACCGAACAAAATTCTTGAGCGCCTAGATAAATCTGGTTGGGATTCATCTGGTTATGGCTCAGACGGGGGTGCTAAAGGTGCAAAACGGAACCTTAGGGAGGCTCTGAGATTTGGAGCATTGATTCAATTGTTTAGTGTGGACCTGAATTCAAAGAATCCGAGATATGCCCGTTATTCAAGTGGGTCCCTGTCATCAGATGCTGAAGATGATGAAGACGATGATTCAAATTCAGGGAGTTATCCGGTTCGAAATGCGCTGCGTCGAATATGTGTATATTGGCAAGGATGGTGGGTACTAAGGAAGTTGGGCACCTCCCATCAAACATTCTCATCGCCAGAGGGAGAATCTTTCCTGAATCGGTTATTTATTTATCATATTTTCAGAGAATGTGGAGGGCATGGCAATCAAAGGAAACACGCCAAAAGACTCAGGAAGGCCTTCGATAAATTCACAACGGTGCTGAAAGATAATTACAAACATGACCAGCAACAAGCCACAAACGGCAAGCACATTGAGGATTCTGTGAATACCAAGCACTCTACATTATTGAATGTAGCAAAACATCACAATGCTATGCTAAAATCAGCAATTCAAACCAAATACCAATTGAATTCCGAAGCCATTCCAAAACACATCACAGTAGATGCCTTACAACGTGCATACTATGACTGTAAAGATCAAGTGGAGGTTTTGGCATTTTTTGAGAGAAATGCTGGGGCACGTTATGATGTCACCATCCTTTCGGATTTCGCCGAAAAACATGTAGGCAACCCCTGGTCATTTACTAGTGCCTTTGACCCATATGAATGGCAAATTGAAGCAACAACTCAATGGAATGAAAATGGTAATTCTGGGATTGTTGCAGCGGTTACTGGTTCTGGTAAGACCATCATGGCTATGCATGCTGTTTCGGATTATCTCGCCCAACACCCTGATGCGGTTGTAAGTGTAATTGTCCCAACAAAGGTATTGATGTATCAATGGGCGGAAACTTTTGCAGAAATCCTAGGACTTGACGAGGACACTGTTGGCTTGCGTGGTGATGGTTTCAAGGACAGCTTCAACATTGGAAAAAGGGTGCTGGTTTCTATCATTGATTCGGCACGTCAGGGGGTTTTGGGAGCAGATGTCAATTCCTTACCTAATTCCGTCCCCCATTTGTTGATTGCAGACGAGTGTCATCGATATGGAGGTGAAGCAAACAGAACAGTATTCGATACGCCTCACGATGCAATTCTCGGGCTTTCAGCAACACCTCCTGCAGATGAGGAAGAAGTTGATGATGATGATTTAACGAATGCACAAGTCGTTCTTGATCGAATTGGTGGAGTATTCTACAACTTACGATATAAGGAGGCATTAGAACAGGAATTGATTTCACCTTTTGAAGTGCAATATGTCACCATTCCGTTGCAACCACACGAGGATATCCTCTACCGCGCTCATTCGAAACGGATTAGTAAGGCGATTCAGGAAATCCGAATGAAGTATGGACATGCGATGGAGCGATACAGCAATCGTTCAATAGATGAACAATTGAATGCATTGAGGCAGAGAATTCCAGATATCGACAGTGACAAAGATGTAAGTCGCTATCGTCAAGAAACTCAAAAGAGAAGGGATTTGGTTTGGGGAACTGCCAATCGTAAATTTGCCTATCTAAAAGTCGTTGAACAGCACCCTACAAGTCAAATGATGGTATTCCATGAAAGAATTTCCCAGCTTGAAGATATTGTTGCTCCTGTTGACAAAAGAGGAGAGGGGTCTGGAGAAGCTGACAAAATCATCGAGAAATTGTTGGAGGATGCGAACTACGCTCCTGCGATGTATCATTCCAAGCAAACCCCGGGCTGGAACCCACTTTTCATGCAAGCCTTCCGTGAAGGAAAGAGCAGAGTAATGCTTAGTGTCAAGGCCCTTGCTGAGGGCGTGGATGTTCCCAAGGCGGATGTCGGAATAATCCGAGTATCCACTGGATCAGTTCGTCAGCGAATCCAGACTATCGGCCGTATGCTCAGACGTGGTGCAGCTGATAGGGCAGTGATTTACATCTTCCACGTTACAACATCTGATTGGGAGCCTACTGTCGATTGCAATATTTTGCGCAATGTCGATTGGGAAGAGCAACTCGGTGATGCTGAGATTACATGCACTCGTTACATGCCTCCAACCGCAGATGAGAATGGAGATGTACCCCATTTTGGCGAACTCGTATTTGTTGGCAAAGATGACTTGCCAATCCCTGAATCATGGGATGATCGTCGACCACCCGCAGAGGTTGATGTGTCAGAATTGAATCTCGGTGATGCTTACCCTGGTAGATACGATGGGAAAAGACTTGGTGTTGACACTCAATCAAGGCCATTTATCAAACACAGTACTTATGGTAGAATAATACTCGAGAATGCAGTGTTGGAAGCAGCAGCGATTGAACTAAGAAAAACAAAAACGGGTGGAGCTTTAATGGTAACTGCTCAAGGCCACTTGATAACACGTTTGAAAGATGGAACAACGATTTTCTTGGGTGAGTTCGATAGGGAAATTCTGGACAATGTAATCGACCAAGCGGTTGAGATGCGGAAGAATCAACCAAAGAGAATCAGAAGAACTTTTGATGAGATGTTCGGTTAAGTGTGACATTGAAATAATTTAAGAGTACACCATGAGTTATGGGTGAATTTACTGATTACATGGCTGAAGTTGTACGTCTTCAACTAGAACACGAAAAAGAAGGGTTCGGAGGTTGTGCTCACAAATGGCCTGAGGTAACAGATTTCTGCATGAATGCACATGATGATCCCCAATGGGAAGTTGTGACATCTGTCGAAACAATGATTGAGAGAATCAGAACTAATGGATGGACTCCTACAGATAGAAATGCAGGCGAGGCAGCGATGAATACTTGGTATGCTTTCAAAGGATTAAAACGAACAAGTGAAAGATAGAGGTTTTACCGATTAAAACTCTTAAAATAAGGTAAGGACACACCGTGCAGAATGTCTATCCTCCCGGAATCGAACCGGGTCCTCTGCATATGCAGCGTGC
>JBMZTB010000136.1:0-3971 GCA_049623485.1 Candidatus Poseidoniaceae archaeon | reverse complement strand
AACCATATCAATGGACAAATGAACCATTAAATCTAGACCAAGGTCGTCTTTTGTGGCCAGATGAACCCGTTCGTATTCGAGTCACATTTACTCTTGACCGACCATCAACATGGGAATTCCACCTTCGTGAAGCCTCATTTATCAATCTCGACATCACTTGGTCTGACAACATTGCAGCAAAAAATGTCGATGAACCGACAAGTGCTTTGCAGCCAAAACCAACTTCGTTGGATGAAGTGCATCGTGGAGCATTGGTTGACATCGAAGATGATTGTTGGTCGTTTAATGTTCAAGAACATGAAATCCTACGAATCCTAATCCAATGGGAAGATGTTCCGCTAGAATTGCAACAAAGTAACGGTGTTCATCGACTCCGAACAAGCAACGGACTGCAAGTTGCATCACCCGAAGTTGTTACCAAGTCTGAAGATGATACTGTATTGACAACATATCGTTGGAGAGCACTCGATCCAGGAGACTATGTCTTTTGTCTCAAAGGCCAAACAGATCGGTACCAACCTTATCTTTGGAGCGGCTTGTACGCTGTAGAAAGTTCTGGACCAACAGATTCATCAGAATTCTCTGGAAAGGTTGTTTATGAAGCAAATTATTTTGATTTCTCAACAGGAATCGAAACGGAATTAGAACCACATAGCGGCCTCATTTTATTGCCTTCAATCATCGCTCTAGCCTTTTTTATGATGGACATCAAACGTAAGTCAACATCGACTGGGACAAGATTTGGCGTCTTCCTTCCAATATGTTTTGTTTTATTGATGAGTGGAGTTGTTAGCCCTCTTTGGGCCATGGCTGAAGAAGTACAGGATACGGATGAATGGACCTTTGATCAATTGCTCGAAGAGAGAGTTCAGCAACTCTGGGATGTCTCAAGTCCAGCTACTCCTCAAGCCACAATGATCGAGCACGTCGGCGCAACATGGGGTGTAAGAGACGGAGAACAACTTCAATTATGGCTTGAAATCGAAGAAGCATACCAACGGGAAGACGGGAAATGGCAGCTTATCATCGCTGATTTCGATGAGATTCGTCTTGATAGGTTAATCTTCAACCAAATTTCTGAAGCGAGACAAGGAACAATGACGGATGGATTAGACGAGCATATTGTTCAGTTTTCAATTATTGCCACTCGAGCCCTTTTGCTTGACCTTATGATCCTCGAAGCGCTGTTGGTTGTCGATGAAGAGCCAACATCATCAATTCATCATATCGATACAATGATGGTCGATACATCGTCATTCGGGTCTACAACCTCTCCAACATGGGCAACGCGACCAGTCGACATCGAAGATTCCAAATGGAAACGGCTTCAATCATCGATTTACCCCGACCGAATTACTGTTTCATTATGCGATTGTGCCCTTGATCTATTAGATTTACAAGTGACATATTCATCACAATTCAACGAAAATGACTCGCCTGAATTCACTGCTCTACAGCAAGCAAACGGAATTATTCCTTACTCTGCAATCGTTGCAATCACTTGTATCATCTTGGGCGCAATTATCATGCAACGAGAATTAAGAAGAAGAAACGCTGCTAAAAAGCTCGCTGAATCATTTGTTGGCAATGCATCCATCTGGAATTCATTCTTCACTGTTTGATTTCCTTGCACGTGCCGAGAGTTTCTCTGCATCTTCATCGCTAATGCCAAGTGCTGTTTGGAATTTCTTCAAATCTTTGAGTTCTTCTTCGGTAATGATTCCATCAGACCAAGCTTCTTCGTAGGCTTTGGTCAGGAAATCCTTGTAGGCGTCAGGATTTAGAAGCACGTCACGAATTAAACCATGGTCAACGGTGTTTGTTGGTGCATCGGAAGTAAGTTCCATCATTGCGGTTGATCGGCGCATTTCTTTGACTGCCATATCCTTCAATCCGTGACCAGCCCAAACTGCACCTGCAGCGATGACGGAAGCAGCGAACCATCGCATCAGATCTGGATCGACCAATTCACCTGGTTCGACCAAGTGAAATAGCCCTAGCACAGCCATAGCGGCGCCACACATGACTTCGAACCAGTCATTCAAATCGGGTTCATCGGAAAATACGGATAGCCGTTGCTCGATTAACAATTCAGTGTTGTCGTCCATGAACCTCGTAGAGAGCGGAAGGACTTATGCGTGTCGGCATTAAAGAACAAGCGCATTCCTTTTCACCCCTTGACGCAACCTATGGTCATGGGCGAGGAGGATAGAGCAATTGCCAACCTTGCTCTTCCTGAAAACGTGCGCCATTTTTTTTCTTCAAAATGGAACATAGAACAACTCCATCCTCCACAATTTGAAGCAATGGAGGCCGTCTTTCAACAATCAAATGTATTGCTCGCAATTCCAACCGCATCAGGCAAGTCACTAGTTGCCTACATAGCAATATTAAACCAGTTATTGATTCAAAATCCAGGATCAAGAGCGGTCTATATTGTTCCATTGAAAGCGTTAGCAAGTGAAAAATTCGAGGAACTCAAAGAGATTGGAAAAGAAATAGGACTGAAAATCGGTTTGGGAGTTGGCGATGCCACTGCTGAAGCAAAAAACATTGAAGATTGTGACATTCTTATCTGCACCTCTGAGAAACTAGATTCCCTCATGCGCACACGTTCCGAACTTATGAGCAATGTCTCAGTTGTTGTTGCAGATGAATTCCATCTTCTCCACGATGCTACTCGAGGCCCAACTCTAGAGATCAATCTAACTCGGTTGCGAACCCTTAGGCCGAACGCCCAATTGATTGCTTTATCAGCAACCGTTGGCAATTGCGAAATACTTGCTACTTGGCTTGATGCTACCCTCATACAGTCGGATTGGAGGCCTGTCGACCTTGAGTACTCAACACTTCACGATCGCCATCTTGAACCAAGAAAGGTTCAATCATCATCACTAGATAATTCAATCCAGCAACTGTCTCCTCCAAGGCATCTCGAAGGGCCTCTAAGCCATCCATCATGGATTGTTGTAAACGATAGCATTGACCAAGGAGGTCAAGTATTGGTTTTCGTGGGAACCCGAAGGAGTGCTCAATCAGAGGCAAAGAAACTCTCGGCACGTGTCAAAAAAAGATTCGCAAAAGAGCAACCTGAACGGTTGATTGAACTCGAACAAATAGCAGATTCACTGGAAGGAAGAACGCAAACGAGCATGGGTGAAACATTGGCTCTGTGCGTTCGAGGAGGTGTTGCCTTCCATCATGCTGGATTGACACATCGTCAACGACAAGTGATTGAAGGCGCTTTCAAGAAAGGGTTACTGCTTGCACTTTGTGCAACTCCAACCCTAGCAGCAGGAGTAAATCTACCTGCCCGAAGAGTTCTGGTTCGGGACATTAAACGATGGGATGATGGGATGAGTCGCCCATTACCTGTTATGGAAATACATCAGATGCTCGGACGTGCAGGAAGACCACGCTATGACGATATTGGTGAAGCATGGATTCTCTGTAAAGGAACGGATGGTTGGCAGGTTGCTGATGATGTTAGCGAACGATATTTCTTTGGCCCGATCGAAGATATTACGTCAAAACTAGCTGCTGAGCCTGCAATGCGTATGCATCTTCTCTCTTCTGTCGCTACAGGTGGTTTACTTCATCGTCATTCAATTGGGACCTTCTTTGGAGCAACCTTCCTAGGCACAACAATGCCGTCAACACAATTACAAGAACGACTGGATACAATGCTTGATTGGCTTGTTGAGGAGAGATTTCTGCGAAGAGTCGGTGTTGATGAGCAGTATCAAGACCGTATTGCAAATTCAGCCATCGATGATGAAGAATCCTGGGAAGATGATGTCCCTATTTGGGTTACTGTGGCACAAGATTCAGGTGGCGTAAGCATCATTTCTCCTCAAGAACAACAAGCGAGAGGTCCAACATCACATTCTAAACCCTCACTCGGCTTTGTGTCTGCTTCCTCAATGGAACAAGTAGGTGGATGGAGCCAACAAAAAGGGGAACACCCTGCA
>JBMZTB010000135.1:0-3972 GCA_049623485.1 Candidatus Poseidoniaceae archaeon | reverse complement strand
CTGTATCCAGAATCATGGACAGGATACAGATCATATGCTCCAAATTGATGCATCATTTCATGAAGTATGGTTCCAATTCCATTCATCCCATGGCGAAGACTGGACATCGTGTAGTGCTCTACAAAGTATCCATCTATTGAAATTGGGTCCTGAAATGTAGTGAAATGGGACCAAATTCTGCTACTTGAACCGCCACCTTGTTCCTGGGAAAGTGTTGAATGGACTATTAGAAATCGATCAATAATTTTATCATCGTTCAAATCATACTTACTCCAATCTTGAACCTCAAGATTATTCACGACATATTCTGACAACTTCGCTGGCATGAATTCAGAACCCTCCCCATAGTCTCGGCCGTTTTCTCCATCTTTACCATAATATTCCAATGGACGTTGAGAACGAATGATTTCTTCGTGAACGTCAATATCAATGTTCATCGTTCGTCCTGCAGCTTCCGTGAAATACAGTTCTGCCTGTTCTTCTAAGAGATTACCAAAGGCTTGCTTTTGGTTATCTTCAAGAGGATCTGAATCAAAATCCACTAGAACAATAAGCCATGATTCATTATCGATTAACCCTACTAAAGGCGTCTCATTCGAAGAATTTGAATCCACGTCAATATCAAATAAGGAATTAATATTATTCGATAATGCAAACGATAGGGCTGAAAGAAGAAGACAAATCAAGATACCTGATGCATTTGCCTTCCTCCCCATGATTTGATGAGGATGGGTTTTGGTTTCAAATATTGGGTTGGTCGCATCGAAGAATGACTTTTCACCTAAAGAAATCCTTTTCTTGTTCTGTCCAAGATTGTACGTTAATTCTTAGTGAGCCTGTGGATTGCTCTGGCCATGCTATGGAATTTGAAAATTGCAATGTATCAAAAGGAGATTTAGTCAAAACGTTACCAGTATTTTCAATACGTTGCGTTCTACTCCAAGGGTCAATTTGATTCGACATTGCAAGATTGACCTCCTCTTTTAATTGCAAATTGGAATTGCTCAAACTGCCTTGAAGTCCAAGTAAATCTAATCCTCTTAGGGAGCATTGAACAGATTGAATCGAATTCTTAAAGGAGTTAGGAAGGGGCTTTGTAGTGCAACCACCAATGATCACATCTGTGATTCCTTGTCGACTGACATAATCAATCAAATCGTCTCGTTCATTGATATTTTCACATAGAGCTTCATATCGTAAGAGTCCAGTATTCTTTGGTGATGTGTCGATGGGATAGGCCACTCCTTGACAAGAGCAATCAACAAATGTCACATTTCGACGTCTACCTTCATGATCAAACATTGGTTGAGGCAAATGGATTGCATGTGTCTTCCTTACATTGATTTTTATGACATATTCTAAAACAATAATCATGGTTGTAATGAGTGCGATATTTGTTCCGTTCCACCTTCCCGGGAGTGATAATAGCAAAACTAGGCCACCTATCCCATGTATTCGAACTCTCCACCAATCTTGAGTTGAATCAGTAATCAATCCTGTTGAACCTGCACTTATTGTTGCAAAAACTAGAATGAATCCAATCAGGGAAGTCCAGAAAATTGACAGAATGAATACGAACATCTGAACAGCATCATATTGGCTTGTTAATCCCAGTTCTGTGTGTAGGGAATCCCCCAATGAATAGAGCATTGGAATTGCATAAAAGAAAAGGATACAAAGTAGAGAATAGACTGAAAGAAGGGAAAAAACGGTCCATTTACGAAACATAAGCTTTTCGTTTTTTGTTAAACCAGGTTGCGCAAATTTGTAAAATGAACGAACGATCAATGGGAGTATGCACATCATGGCAATAAATATGGCAGTAAGCCATCGAACTACGCTCCACGATGCCGGTTCATACAAAGTGAGACAATCTTTTGTCTCACAAGGGTTCATTCGAATGAGGAGCCATTCCAGAATCTCATCAACCTGAGTCATTAATACTCCTGTTAATGTGAAAATAAGTACAAATGCGAGCGTCGCTTGCTGAGTCAATAGATTGAGGTGCTCTTGAACAGTTAACTTCTGGTCATTTTCCAGTTGTAAACCACTTTGGGTTTTCAATGAATCAGCCTCACACTAAATCTTCTGGATTTGCCTTTGCCCTGGCTTGAACAATTGTTCGATAAACTCCAAACATTGCCCACAGGGTACACATTCCGAGAAGGAAACTGTAGCCCCACGGTTGTGAATCATCAACCGCCCATCCAAAGGCTAGAAGTAGACCTAGCCCAAGAAGCCCTCTTCTGATTCCTTGGGGGACTGCAAGTCGCATATCAAGGTGTTTTGGTCCACCTCCAAATCGACGTTCATAGAATTCTCCTTGGACTACAGCACCTACGAGGATGATTGCAAGAGTTGACCAATAGAATATGTTCCCGTTGGTGAAAAAGTCATCAGCAATACCTTCTTGTCGTTCTGCTTCAAGAACTGCTGGATCTATGTCAGCAACAAAGAGTGATTCAAAGTCTCCGACACTAATTGTACGAAGCGCTAAACCTTCTTCATCATCATTTGTTGTTGAATCTGGAGCGGAGATGAAGAATGAAAGTATATTCCACTTATCGCCTTCATTGGCTCCATTTTGGCCGTCAACGGCATTGCCTACGAGGGTAAAGGAAACTTCTCCAATGTCCTCACTAGGTGCAGTCCATGAAACGACCCATCCATTCCCGACTTCTGAATGAGAAACCGCCGTGGGTTCCTCGGGAACTTGCTGTTGTCCTTCTCCTGCTGTTAGTGTGCCATCACCGTAGCTCCACAACATGAAACCACCTTCGTCATAGGATGCGTGTTGGAGATTCACTGTAAAGTCGTAAGAAACTCCGAGATCATAGGAGCGAGGAATTCCTGATATTGAAACAACCACTTCAGTGGATGGCTGTCCGTTTACAGGCCCCCCTACTCCATGACAAGTACAACCACCTTCGACTGTCAAATCTCCTTGGCTATTCTCCCAAGGAGGTCCATTGGGGTTAGCAATGACTGGTGCAATTAGACAGACAGCCAAAAGAAGAATTAGTAGAGTACGTGAACGCATGAGCCTTCCTCCAATGTTCTTGCCATCCCTAAGAGACCTTTCAACGTTCCTTATACACCAGTGAATTAGATTTCTTTTATGGCATTGTTCAAACCAGTCATCATGGCCTTTCCATCACCAAAGAGCATCATGGTTTTGTCCATGTAGAAAAGGTCGTTATCGACACCTGCGTAGCCAACTGAGAGTGAACGCTTGATGATCACAACGGTCCGTGCAGCATCCGCATCAATAATTGGCATTCCAGCGAGTGGTCCCTCCCCACTTCGAGCAGCAGGGTTGGTCGTATCGTTGGCTCCAATAATGACCGCAACATCACACTCAGGGAACTCTGGATTAATTTCATCCATTTCAATTAACTGCTCATAGGGAACATTCGCTTCTGCTAGAAGTACATTCATGTGTCCAGGCATACGTCCAGCAACTGGATGAATCGCATACTTGACTTCGGTATCGAACTTATCTGCAATTAAATCTGCAAATTCTTTGACTTGATGTTGACATTGTGAAACTGCCATTCCGTAACCTGGAACGATGATGACTTTTTGTGCACCATCGATCATCATTGCAACTTCATCAGGATCTGATCCGACTTTTGTTCGTGTCAATGATTCCTTTTCACCTGTTCCTCCGAACGATTTGAACAAAACATCTGCAAGAGTTCGATTCATTGCTTTGCACATAATAAACGTCAGAATCAAACCGGATGCCCCTACAAGAGAGCCTGCAATAATTAGAGCAGAGTTGCCAATAATGAAACCTGTAAATGCTGCTGCTATTCCTGACAAAGAGTTCAGCAAGGATACAACGACAGGCATGTCTGCTCCACCGATCGGCAGAACCAATACGATACCTAGCAAGCAAGAGATGCCGATGATGCTCCACAAGTATGTGGTGTTTGTTGGCTCATCTATGCTCAAGTAAATGAGAACTGC
>JBMZTB010000134.1:0-4002 GCA_049623485.1 Candidatus Poseidoniaceae archaeon | reverse complement strand
AGGAATTTGACAAGATTGCTCGTGTCAACACAAAAACAATGCTCGGCTTACTCGTTAGAGATTTTGCGATGGGACTCCTACCACTACTGGCTCTAGGTCTCTTACCCATTCTTTTGTAATATTGAACTGACTGTTGTATTCGTTATGCACAACTAGAGTTTTTGTTCACACGGAAATAGATTACTTCAATTAGTTGAATTTTGACGTGCAGACAATGCCAACAGGTACAGTAAAATGGTTTAATCGGATAAAAGGCTTCGGCTTTATCGAACAAGAAGGCGGAGAAGATCTCTTCGTACACAAGTCCCAAGTGACTGGTGAAATCAATGATGGAGACTCTGTTGAGTTCGAAGTTGGCGAAGGTCCTAAGGGACCAAACGCAATCAATGTGCGTAAATCCGAATAAATTACATTTACCATTTCATTGCATAAAGTGAATCAATGACCACTCTACTGTGTGTTGATTACCTTGAATTTCTAAGTTGTAGAAGTTCTGAAGGGATTGTGTATGTATAATCAAACGTAGGCCCAATTAAACGAATTGATTCTAGAGAATCATCAAAAATCACTCGTTCAAATCGAGAATCAATGTTATGCAATGGCATGCTTGCAACGAGTTGTCCATCATTTGTTAACATGATTGCTGTCGTTACGTGAGGTTTTGTCGAAGAAAAAGAGAGAACGTTCGTTGAACGTTCGACTTCTCCGAGGTTTTGAAACATCTCTGCAAAGAGATTGCTAATCTCGTCCCAATCAGAGATGTGGTGCTCCATGATTAAAATCAAACCTGTTTAGTTAAAATTATTCTTATTTCACCTATGCTGCAAAACCTAAGAAATTTGAGAGTCATTTCGTCGTAGGCTTGATGCACCACCGACCAGTGGCGTGGATATGGCTTCACTTATTCTGATGCGCCACGGCCAGTCCATGTGGAATGCTGCGAACTTGTTTACGGGTTGGGTTGATGTCCCATTAACCCAAACAGGAATTGATGAGGCACTCGCTGGAGGACGTACATTAGCAGATATTCAGATCGATGAAGTTCACACCTCCACGCTCATCCGTGCTCAAATGACAGCAATGCTCGCATTAAGCCAACATAACAGTGGTAAAACTCCAGTTATTCAGTACGTTGACTCTGGAGACAAAATGAGCGAGAACGAAGGAAAGATGGTTGCATGGTCTCAACTCAACCAAGATGCAGATAATTCCAATATCCTCCCAGTCTATCTTTCATGGCAATTAAATGAGCGAATGTATGGTGATCTTCAAGGTATGAACAAGCAAGAGACTCGAGATAAGTTTGGAGACGATCAAGTCAAGATTTGGAGACGTTCATTCGACACGCCTCCGCCAAACGGTGAGAGTCTTGAGTTAACTGCTGCACGTACAATCCCTTATCTTGAAAGCGTTCTCTTACCTGCTCATGATTCAGGAAAGAATCTGTTTGTTGCTGCGCATGGGAATTCTCTTCGAAGCATCATCATGCATCTTGAAGGACTTTCGAAGGAGGACGTTCTTGGATTGGAAGTTCCAACAGGGGTTCCGATGATCTATGAGCATCAAGATGGTTCATGGAAGCGCATAATGGGATGAAGTGATTTGATGCAGTTGTCTTGGCGATTCGATGGGTTTCCTGGTCGTGTCCTATGGGTTGATATGACCAATAAGGAAATTCAGACGCGAGACATTCCTCACGAATGGCTCATGGAAAGTATGGGCGGTAAAGGTCTTGCAACACGTCTTCTCATTGAATGGGACACGACAGACTACTCTGAGGCGATTTCACTGCTTCATCCAGTTACGAAGAAGATCGATTCATCCCGCCACCCATCAACGCCACTACTCTTCATGACAGGGCCCTATCAGGCCAGTAAAGTAGGTTCTTCAGGCAGAGCTGTTGTTGTCACACGTTCTCCTCTTACTGATCTGTACATCGATACATACATCGGTGGGAATATCGGTCACGTTCTTCGTGAAGCAGGTTGGGATGGAATATTCATTACTGGAGCGAGTGATTCACTCATGCGCTTGGAAATTTTAGATGGCTCAGCCGTACTTCATGATGCGACCGAATTGAAAGGATTGACGACGTGGGATGTTGAGAAAAAACTCGACCATCTCGGCGAATGTCTCTCAATTGGTCCTGCAGGTGAAAACGGAGTACGAATTGCAAGTCCCCTCACAGCAGGTCGAAGAGCAGCTGGACGTGGAGGTACTGGAGCAGCCTTTGGATTCAAAGGACTCAAAGCGGTGACGGTAAAATCCACGACAAAGGAACACATTCGTTACGCAAGCGATGCAAGTCTTACTTCTGCAGTGAAAGTACAACGTCAAGAAATGGGCCTCAGAAGACGTTCAGGAGATCCATTCTATTCCTTCGGTACCAGTCGTGGCCCGATTTATGCCTCAGAAAATGGGCGAATGCCTACTGCCAATTACAGTTCTACAAATGCAATGATTCCTGAGTTTTCGCAACTTAAAGTACGAGGTGGAACCTCAACAGTGGAAGTACGCAGTGAACTGAATGCTCATGAATTGTCTGGAGAGCATTGGCATGAATCATTACCGGATGCTAAACAATCCGCTTGCTGTGCTCCTTGTCCAATCGCATGTGAGGCTGCGGATCGTCCAACAATCAATGGCGTAAAACAACGAAAGCGTCCAATTCATCTCGATCGAGTGGATCGTCCTGAATACGAAACGCTAGCAATGCTTGGATCGAATCTCGGCCTAACAAGTTCATTGGATGTTATGGACGGAAATGATGCTTGTAATCGATTGGGAATTGACACTATTTCTGCAGGAGCTGCACTTTCGATTGTATGCGAATTGGTTGAACACGATTGGCTTCCTGATGAATGGTCGGACCATTTCCATGCACCATTTGATTTTGGCCGATACAAGCAAGGCGATGTTGTTCCGTGGCAATTCGGAATACCTGAATTGCCTCCGCTTGCTCTTGCAATGCTTGCTCATTCCCAACCAGGTTGCGATGACTTGTTTTCTGTTCTCGCCTCCGGTGCTGTTGCCTTTTCAATGCATGTTGAAGAAACGACGGGCCACCCAGCGACTCGTCTTACCGCTCATTGCAAAGGTCTTGATTTACCGGCATGGGATCCTCGAGGAAAGCGAGGAAATGCAATGGCATACATGACTGCAAATGTGGGTGCGTCTCACATGAGAGCAGGGTACAAAGAGCCAACAGGCCTTCCGAATGAATCCGCTTTGGATCTAATGGGTGAACTCATCGAAAGCCAAAACAGTATTGTTATTCGAGACTCGATGATCTTGTGTGCCTTTGCAAAAGGCGCTACACCAGATTCTGTCATGCTCGATGCTTGGAATGCAATTACAGGTGATACTGCGACATGGGATGATTTGATGCAACGAGCATCGAATCAATGGAATCTTGCTCGAACTTGGAATGTTGAGCATTGGAATCGAATTGGTGTTAATCCGCGCGACGCAGACCTGCTCTCATGGCGACTACGCAGCGAACCAATTCCTGCTGGAATTGCTGCTGGGATGGTTTCCTTCGTTGATGAAGATGATGAAAAAGCGTGTTTGAACCAATACTACTTGTTAAGAGGGTGGAGTTCCAACGGAGTTCCATAGAGGTCTATTGATGAATGCATTGACAAAGACACTGGCTGGAGTCTTTCTTCTACTCTCTCCATGGGTTTTGGTTCAGGTATGCATTCTCATAGCAGCCCCAGACGAAGCCATAGAAGAGATGCCCATCTGTTCTGATTCAAGTTCAAATTGTGCTCATTTAGGTGGCGGTGAATATTACAGAATGGAAGTCACAACGGTAGTTCTCGAAGGACAGTCTCTTCAAGAAACGAGAACACTCGCACTAGATTACATCGAGGAGCAAGATGGAGAAATTCTCTTCGAAATAGACAGCGAGAACGAATATTTTGTTCACTTTGTGGAACATACTCCGTTTTGGTTCTTCCCCGATGACGTATTTTTGTTGATCACCGTGGAGGAAGACAA
>JBMZTB010000133.1:0-4059 GCA_049623485.1 Candidatus Poseidoniaceae archaeon | reverse complement strand
CTAATACATCTCCTTGCACACGAAGATCGATGACCAATTCATCGAGAACATCCGGCAAGAGTGCTAATTCAGTCTGCTCAGGAAACATATCAAATTCAAGAGCAACCGTTTCAGTTGAAACGGGATTCGCCTGAACACTCCCTGTAATTGTTTCCTCGCCTGTTGCAACTGGTGTGAGCAAGCATTCATCATCGGATACGCAAGAGAAAAATAAGGTCCCTCCATTTTGTCCATCTGTGAGAGAAGCTTGGCTTGGAGGGATGATTGAGAGTAAAAGAATAACAATAATGAAGCGATGTATCTTCGACTCCATACTTCTTCACTCATCACTTGCTATTCAATGAATTGTTTAGACTGTTTCGCCTACATTTTCAATATCTACGAGAACAGTTGAGCATTTTCTGCACTTATATCTCCCGTTGCTTCGTTTCTTACGAGGATACTGAGCGCTGCAGGTTGTGCACGTCCAAAGCCAATCAGCAGAAAGTTTTCTCAAAAATCTCGTGAATTCTTTTCCTTGATGTTCTCCATCGTGAGGCCAAAGTGATTCAACCCTTCGAAAATTTGTATTGTGAAACCTCATTCCAAGGACATGAAGGAATTCATGATACAAAACAAATCGGGCATACTCCGACCATTCTTTTGTAAGAAGGTAAGGATGTAAATCAACGGTTTCAACATCTTCAAAGTGTAATTTTTTGGAATTCCTACCACGCTTGAAACGAGTTACTCCATGGCGCTGAGTGGCATTCCTTCGTAGGACGCCTAATTGAACAAGAAGCAAATTCCCCAATTCCTCATCTGTCCATATCTCCATCTGTTCCATTGTAAGGTGAACCTCTTTTCGAAGATTCTCCAGCAATGCGGATTGAGTTGAGGATGGTTGAGCCATATTCGGACCTCAATTCCATCGGTGGAATGCTGGATGCCCTTCCTTAACTGCTACAAAGAGCCCTTTACCAGTTGCACAGATTTTGTCGTTTGCCTTTAGTTCCATTCGTACATTGACTCTGTTTTCATTGATGTCTTCTGCATATGCTGTGATCACGAGTTCAGAGTCGGTTGGTGTTGGACGCCTCAAAGAAATCGAATAGGAAGCAGTGACTGTGCAAGGAGGTTCATCGAGATTCTGCTCATCCATCAAAGCAATCGCTGCAGCCCAATTTCCATGGCAATCCATCAGCGTTCCAATAATGCCTCCATTGACCATGCCAGGAAATGCCTGGTGTTCCTCTGAAGGAGTAAATCTCAGCTCTAAACCTTGTTCTGTCCTGTAGGAATTAATCTGCAAACCGAGTTCATTTGCAGGGCCACAGCCAAAGCAGATTGAATTTGCAGCATATTGTCGTTGAACGCCATTGTCCATGCTTCTACTCCGTAGAGTCAGCCCTTAGACTCTCGCCTTGAGAATCAAGAGCAGAGCTTACGCTCAACCGGTTCCGATATCCAAGGCCATCGGATGCCTTTCAACAAAGGAGGCTTATCTTCCGATACGGGATTCAATAAACTTCACAAAATGATCCATGTGTTTTGCATGCTTTCTGACGAACTTTTCTGGCAATCGTTCAACGATTGAACCACGAATAAGGTGAAGATTTCTCCCAATCCAGTATCTTTGAAGTTCGCTATCCATGCTCAGATTTTTTAGTTCCTTGCAAAATGAATTTTTGCAACATGGTTTGTTTGTTTTGTTACTTCGGGTATTTGTCTTAACCTGTTTTCCCTGAGTATCATCATAACTCATTTGACTATTGCGTCGTCCCGTACGTCTTTTCCTTCCTTTGTTTTTCTTGTTATTACTCATAATCTTCCTTCCAATTTACCACAGCGCAGAAACGTCTTGCGTTTCCGCCAAAGCATTGACCGCTTCGGGCAAATTTGGTCGATTATCGGTACATAGGATTCCCATACACAATTTGTGCATTATATTCTTGATTTCAGAGTTAATAAAGGTATTGTCGTTCTGGCTATTAGCACATTAGAGACATCTGTTCCATCTTAGCTTCCTCTAAACCATCCTTTGCAGGACATAAAAAACGAACGCTGCAATAGGTACATGCCCGACTAGAATCTGCAAAAGGCACTTGTTCAAGGTTGTTTTTTGGTCCAACAAGTTTGAGAATCCTTTCCATTTCAATTGAGTCGAGACGTATCAATCTGCGAATGGAATGTTTTTGTTCCTCACAAACTTTCGTCCGATGAATAAACCATCTCCCGTTCTTCCATGAGTATTGGATTATGGTTTGATTTCTCATTCCCAAAGAAAAGAGAGCAGCGTCGTATTTGATTTGATCAACCGAATGATTTCCAAAAAGGTTAATGCGAATCAGAGCAATACTTTCTTCCCCTTTTTTGGCTATAAAATCAGCAGAATTGTAGACTCTAATGCCATCAATATTTTTTGATTTCGTCGGAGGTATTGATTTGATGAACATTGTATCAAGTAAATCGATAAATGAATCATTCTCCAACAAATCAATGCATCTTTTTGCCCCAATTTGCTCAAGGTGTTTTTCTGGTTTAACTGTTCGAAAGATTGATCCAGGTTCTTTCCAGTTTGGGAGTTGTGTGATGAGTGAATTTCTATCTTGAATCTTGTATCGAAATAATTGACTAAATTTTAGTTGAATTAGATTTCTTGACCACTTCATCCCGATTTGGTAATCTTCCACATAATCACGAATAGTTTCACGAATACTCATCTGCATAAGAATCCAAGGAGTTTGAATTTCAAATGAATCTTTCAGCAATTGGCCCGTGGGATGCTCTGTTGCGTATGCGGCAATTCCATATCGAAGAACAAACGCTCGTGGACATCGTTGCATGAGGTTAATTCGAGTTCTTGACCATGTTCTTTGAATTGGATACATCATCCTAGGATTCTACTTCTACCTGCATTAAGGCTTCTCTAGAAGATGCCAATTGAAAAGAGTGCTAATATGGAGTTGGTTGTGACCCAGAGACTGATTGGAATCAGGACTAGCCCCATGAATCGTGCAAATGAATCTGCCCCAAACTTACCGAAGAGTTTTGAAATCGGACCTCCCCAAGAAGCAACGATTCTCAATATCAGAACGGTAAGTCCTGAGACAATAACATGGCCTATGAGAATTAGAATTGCGAAAAGAATGGAAAGGCCTCCATTCAAGGCGCTGGCTCCTACGCCTTGAGCGATCAAAGCGGGATCGGCAAGCCATGCAAACCAGCCAATGAATACTCCAAGGAAGACATCTCGTTGCAGGTCTTCTTTTGGCCGCCAATCTTGGAAAGATTTGTTGGTTAAACCATGAAGAAGCGATCCAAGTAATTTTGCCTCAAATGGTGAACCAGTTCGATATGTGACAATACACATTTGGACAAACCATAGGAACATTCCGACATGAATCATGTGAGCAATAAACGCCCCAAATGGCAGCAAACTTACCAAGAGTGCTGGCAGATGAACCATCAAAACCCCGCATCCTCCTGCTAAGACGATGCTCGCCCAAAGTGCCCCAGGTGGAAGAGGTTCCTCTGGTTTTGTCCAACCTTGTCGTGGCAATGCAAGGAAAATAAGGAATAAACCAGCAGGTATGAAGATGGAAAAATACGTTCCTAAACTTGTGGGGCCACCTTTCCCAATCCCATCAATCGCATCATTCATTGCTTTCGAACCGGCGGTTGGCGTCTCACTCCAAGTGATGTGCATCGTTCTGTCAACAATTAATATTGAGTCTGCGTTGCCAGTTGGGGAGGAACTTACCAATTCGTTATTGTAGTCCAATACGATTGGCCAACTTCCGTTTAGTTGAGACCTATATGCAAGAACATCACTTTGAAGAGAATTATCTCCAGTGACGACTTGTACAACCGAAATATCATCTCTCTGTCCTAGAAGGAGAGTGAATTCATTTGCTTGATCTTGAGCTGATTCCGAGCCTGGAGCGATTGAACCGATGACAAGAGCATTTGAATCGCCCATCAATTCTGAGATGGTTGTGAATTCAGTGCCATCAATTTTGAATTCTGCATCCAAAAGCAAAGCGTTTTCTTCGAGAATGGCTTCGTCGCTTAAATTGG
>JBMZTB010000132.1:0-4062 GCA_049623485.1 Candidatus Poseidoniaceae archaeon | reverse complement strand
TATTTCTGGAAATGGTAAACGAAGGAACAAAATCAATTTCTAATGGATTAATATCAACAACTTCCTTGTGTATTTCGCCGCCTATATTCCTGACAAAAAACACTACAGTATGCGATTTCGTTCTATCGAATGTTAAATTAAATGTGGTGAAGGATTTATCTTCATACCATCTTTGTTCAACCGTTTTTCCATCAACATTTAGATAAAAGGCAAACTGCACATCTTTTCGATTACAATTGATATGGCATTGGATTGAATCAGTAGTATGCGTCACCTTAGTATCGAATTTTATATGCCCCCCTCCTACGATTAGTGTTGTTTTTTTTTATATTTAAAATAATAATTACCGTTATCTTCAATGCTAACAGGTTTTACCGCTAGGACATGGGGTGGATATCTAACTTCCAACGGAGCGCTGAATTCGGCGATTTATCCGTTGGAATTATCGGTCTCGGCTATGTAGGTTTACCAACTGCAATCGGCTTCCAGGATGCTGGTTTCGAAGTATGGGGCGTGGATGTCTCACAGCGCACAGTAGACATGGTTCTCAAAGGAGAAAACCCTACTGGAGATCCTGATGTCGATGACATTATGCCACAACTGGGCACTGAAAGGTGGCATATTACGACTTCAGCAGCAGAGGCAGTACCTCATTGTGATGTCATCCTTGTGACTGTTCCTACGCCTATCACTCATGATCTCAAGCCAGATTTGTCTTATGTAGAAGCAGCAGGCCGTGATGTGTTTAATCATATCAAAAAAGGTTCGAACACAATCGTTGTTTTAGAATCGACAGTTTATCCTGGCGTGACCGCTCAAACATGGCTCCCAATAATTGAAGAATTAGGTTTGGTTATTGGCGAGGACGTTGAAATTGCGTACTGCCCTGAGAGATTCAATCCTGGCGATTCTGCTCATGGCGTTCGCCAAGTTGCTCGTGTGATTGGTTGTTCTAATCCTGAAGTAGGGGGGGCTCTGGTTTCTCTCTACAGTAAACTGACTACGGAAGATGTTCGATATGTTGGTAAACTCGAAGTTGCTGAAGCAGCGAAGGTCATTGAGAATGTTCAACGTGACATCAATATCGCACTTGTTAATGAGTTGGCGAGGATCTTCCCAGCCCTTGATGTCGATGTAGAGGATGTTCTTTCAGCAGCAGCAACCAAGTGGAACTTCCATCGATATACACCAGGCGTTGGCGTTGGAGGTCATTGCATTCCCGTCGATCCGTATTACATGATTCAACGAGCAGCTGACGTGGGCGTTCCAGCTGGACTTATCACTGCTGCAAGAGCTGTAAACCGGTCAATGCCAAGCCACGTTGCAGGAGTTGTCACCGATTTAATGTGGAATGCGAATGTTCCAGCTGGTGAGGCAAAGGTTCTCCTTCTTGGATGGTCTTACAAAGCAGAGGTGGGAGATCCTCGAGAAACTCCAGCTGAACCTTTGGCGGAGACATTGATTGGAAAAAACATCAGTGTTGGTGCTTGGGATCCTCATATCGATTCATCTCTTTATCCGGAAGGTGTTGTTCCAGTGAATGATATTTCAGAGGCTAATGGATATGATTTGGTCATCCTTGTGACTGCTCACAAGGCCTGTTTAGAAATCGACTGGAATGATTTGCTTACTAGAATGAGAACTCCTCTTCTCTACGACGGCCGCAGAGTTCTCAATTTAGATGAACTTCAGGCGATTGGCTGGGAGACTCACGCAGTTGGTAAACCGGTGTAATCAGGCTTGACGACCAGCATCAAACATCTCCTTGAGTGAACCATCGTTCAACATCTCAAGAGCGATATCAGATCCGCCAATTAATTCTCCATGAACAAAGACTTGGGGCATGGTTGGGAAGTCGGACCAGGTACAAACGCTTGGGATTGCTCTTGGATCAGTCAAGATGTTAACAGCAGCAAATGGCTCTCCCATAGACTGCATAACTTGTGCAGCACGGTTTGAGAAACCACATTGTGGCTGATCAGGTGTTCCTTTCATGAACAATACTAGAGCGTGTTCATCGACGATTGCTTGTAATTCTTCAGGTGTCCAGTCCATTTTTATTCCTCTTTTTGACGATTGATACGTCGAATGTGAACGCCTTGACCGCCTCCATGTGGGTCAAAGGCGGTGTCGCCTGTTACAGCAGCCTGTTCTGGCGTCATGCACTTCAAATCGAGTGCGTGCACCGGATGCGGGATGTATTGTTTCATGTGAGCAAGGACCATCTTTTGGCGTTGCAATGGGCGCATGCCTTCGAAGGTTGAACTTGTTATTCTGATATGGAAATGGTCGCCGCTTCGATGCAAATCAATAACTTCAACTGATGCATCAGGAACAGCCTTCAACACTTCTGCTTCAAGCCATTCTGTCGATACCATGATGCTGCCTCAGACCCAACCAATACCTACCCTTCTTTGAACCTGTTCACAACGCACTCTTTTGAAATAAATTAAATTAGGAACTCAAAGGAGCAACAACCACTGTCTAAATAGACTGCCGCAGACTAAGGTTTCGCATGGAAACCCGTCCATTGTCGCAAGATGATGTTCCATCGATCTGGGCGATTAATGAGCAAGGCCTTCCAGGAACGGGCCAAGTTTCTGAACGAGAAATTTCCGATTTACTCAATCTATCGACTCTTTCGCTTGGAGTTTTTAGAAACGAGAACTTACTTGGATTCGTGATTTGTTTGTCTCCAGGAACAGATTACACAAGCCTCAATTATGCTTGGTTCAACAATAAGTATGATCAATTCATTTACGTTGACAGGATTGCAGTTTCCTTCGATCATCGAGACAAAGGGATTGGATCAAAACTCTACGGGAAGGTCATAGCTTATTCTAAAGAAAATACAATCCCGATTGCAGCAGAGGTTAATTTGAATCCTCCGAATCCTGGCTCAATGAGGTTTCATCATCGCTTTGAATTTGAAGAAGTAGGGGTCCTACATCACAAAGAGAAATCAGTTGCGATGTTGTTAAGATCCTAGTTAATTTCTACTCCTAAATCAATAGGTCAATGCCTGAGTAAAGGGTAGTCACTGCTCAGGCCTTCAATGCTACGTGTGCGAAACACACTGTTTCACCCCTTGAAATCAATGCGCATACCAAGGGAAGACAAACTTCATGCTAAAGTGAACTGTCCGATATGGTATGTTGTACTTCCATCAATAACCCGTACTGTGAATGTCGATTGGGTGGAGCCATCACCCGAGATATCAACACCATTCTCAATCAGAGTGATCGTCTCTCCAATCTCCCACCATGAGTCATCAGTTCCAGATTGTGAACCGATGAGGATGTTTCCAGCAAGTTCGTGAACATTACCATCACCATCTTCTAACTCAATTCCGAGGTTACCAATTGAGATATTAGCATCAGCGCTATCTAGATTCAGCAAAAACAGATTATCATTTCCATCTGTTGTAATGGCATCAGCATGATCGTTTACCGTCACCGAAATGGGATTGCCGGGGTCTGGGTTGTTTGATTCAGCAAGTTGGCTAGCCCACCAATATTCGCTGAAAACAGGTGCTGTACACCATGATGGAGCGTTAGAAGATTCCTGAGCATAGGCATTCATTCTATCCAAATCCCAGTCAATATATTGTTGATCCGCCATTAAGTCTAGAACACTCTGATTCCAATCTAGGGTGGTTTGGTTAATTGTTTCCTCACCAATTATAATTGGACCTGGAAGTGTCAACTGCTCACTTTCTATGTAGATCCCACAATGACCTGGGTTTGCTCCATCCGATGAACCATCAGATCCCATGATGGAGTTCCCCATTGAATCAAACCACATCACCCTGCCTGAGACTTTTATTGGAAAGCAGAACTCATGGTCTAAACCTTTGAAATAACAGACTTCTTCATCTTGTAAGTCATACACGTGATTTTCGTTTGGGTGTGATGCGTTTTCAAAAGCAACCCAGCCAAAGCATACACTTTCTGTGGAATCCCAATGAACATCGAAATCAGCATCAGTATTAGCAGCAGCTTCCGCAATTAATTCATTACAAGCAATTTCAGTGATGACCATGACCCTTTCTAGAGTTGTTAC
>JBMZTB010000131.1:0-4099 GCA_049623485.1 Candidatus Poseidoniaceae archaeon | reverse complement strand
TCAAAGAGTTTCAAGAAAATGCCAATGCATTACAGAAATCCATTAACATCCAATATTCTAAAAAACATGAATTGAGGCGAGAAATTGGTCGAATTGAAGCGTGGATACGTATTGCTGCAAGTAAAGGAAAACAACGCCCAAAGAGAGATTCCAAACCACGAACGAGTCGACCTCGAGCACCTTCTGTGAATATTAATGAGGTTCGAGAAAGAGCTTCGACTGGAGGATCATTTTCTCTCAATGAACTTGATGCATTGTTGTCTAAGGGAGGACTTTCTGGTATTGAATCCAAAGAAAAATCTTCGCCGTCAAATCCATCTGCGAGAAGGAAATCTGGACGAAAGAAAACGTCCTATCGGGTCGATCCGAGACAAGGCAGAAAACGTGGAAAAAAGCAATCACGGAAGTGATTTGATGGACGTTGGTTGGCGAAAAGGTCTTTCTCCGAAAGAACTTACACTTGAATGGATACAAGCCATTCAGGAATTGTTTTTGGAAGGTACTGGGGAGCAATACTTTGCAGGTTCAATACAATCCTTACCTGTTCCAAATTGGGAAGGAAATCTGATGCTTTTCGATTCGAACGAGAAAACTCCAACATCCATGAGAGGGCTCCTATGGACGACTCCTTTCAAGGAAGATACAGTTCGAATTGTGTCATTTGTGCTTGATCAAGGTTCAAGAAACAGAGGATGGGGGAGTCAAGCATGGAACAAACTTGTTCTTTCACTACATGGAACACAATACACTACGATTCAACTTGAAGTAAGAGCAGCCAATAGCAAAGCCATCAACTTCTATAGAAAAAGGGGCTTAGAAGTGATACAAGAATTGCATGGATACTACAAAAGCGGATTGGGTTATCTGATGAGGGGGCCTCTTCAAACATTCAATGCGGAATGAATATACACTCAGTGCTCAAGTTCACGCTATGCCAGTTGACGTGGAAACATTACGTCAACTTCCAAAAGTGGATTCAGTCGAATGGATAAAACCTGGCCAGGAGATATCCTACACAAGTTACCAGAGTCTGCAAGAGTTATTACAGTCAAGGAAGCGAATGACCCTCATTGGTAAACAGGGGTGTGTGATTATCGCCTCGGTCAAAGAAGAATTGTTGATCATTCAATCCCAGCCAAATGTAAATCTAGGCTCGATTGATCTCATTCTCGATTCATTTTAGAGTCTCCTCAAAGTGGATTTTGGTAAAATAAAACCCCGACTTCATCATGATTTATTCGCCTTTCTTGCACATTCAATTCTTCTGTAAGGAGTGAAGGGGTTAAATGGGTGAGGTCGGTCGCTTGGCCGTAGCATATCTTGCGTATGCCAGAACCAGAGTGTGAAGAATATGGATGATTTCAAAGAGATGTTCGAAAAGCGACGCACAATCCTCGACGAAAAAGCAACGCATTACCGTGAAGAACGTGATTCTTGGAATGAAAAAACCAAGGAACTTGTTTCACAAAGAAATGAGTTCAATGCTGAAGTTCGAGTTCTAATTCAAGAATCTGAAAAGCAGAAGCAACAGCGAGAAAAGATGAATGAAGTTGTTCGCGACAAGAAAGTCTTGCGAACAGAAGCAAGCAGTAGAGTTTCCAAAATACGTGAACATATGACAGCCGAGAGGGGCGATGAAGCGCCTGCTGAGCGTGGACCTCGTGGACGCCGTGAGCGCCCAGTTACTCTTCAATCCCTTTCCAAGGAATTCTCTCGTCTTGAGCGAGAATTCGAACGTGGGGAGCACACTGGGAAAAATGAAGGAAAGGTCATGAAGAGACTCAAGGATCTCAATTCACAGATTCGTAAGATGAAAGAAGAACAATCCGCAAAAGGTGAATCTGATTCTGGTAACGAAAACCTAAGCATGGCTCGAAAAGAACATGATGACGCACATCAAGCAGTCCAAGAAGCCGCTGCTGCTGCTCAAGAGGCACACGACCTCATGCTCCAATGGGACAAAGAAGTCAACAAACAACGTGAGAGAGCCAACTCTAAGCATCGTGAATTGCGCAACACCAAGCAAGAAGCAGACAAGGCACACAGATTCTACATCGTTTCACTTCGATGTTTGCACTCAATCCAAGATATGATGCGTGCTCGACGTGGTGCTGAAGCTGGTGAAGGTACACGACCAACTGCTCGTGTGGAAGTTCAAGACTTGATGAGCAAACTCATGTCTGGCGACACACTCACCACAGAAGAACTGATGGAATTGCAACGCTTCGATTGAAACCGCCTTTCCGATGGTATCAAAGACCGAGGTCGACAAGAAGGGGTTGAGAACCATGCTTCAACGTGATGACATTGCAGCAATTATCGAAGAATACGACCGTATGAAATTACGTATTGGAATGACCGCTTCTCACTCCGCACTCGACATATGCGATGGAGGAATCGAAGAAGGATTTCCTACAGTTGCTTATTGTCAAGAAGGAAGAGAAAAGACCTATTCACAATACTTCAAAACGAAGCGATCAAGTTCTGGACGTGTTCTAAGAGGAATGGTTGACAAAGCAATTGTTTTGCCTTCATTTAATGATGTTATGGCAGAATCAATGCAGGCTGAAATGCGTAAAAGAAACGTCGTCTACATCCCAAATCGTTCATTTACATCTTATTCAAAAATCGAGGATGTCGAAAACACATTCAAAGTACCTCTTTTTGGTTCACGGAATATGTTGCGAATGGAAGAAAGAACCGAAGAACAAGACTATTATTGGATTCTTGATAAAGCAGGACTGCCCTATCCTGAAGCAATCGAAAATCCAGAAGATATTGACTGTTTAGTGATTGTCAAACTGCATCACGCACAGAAGAAACTTGAACGTGGATTCTTCACCTGTGCCTCATATCAAGAATACCAAGAAAAGTCACGGATTCTCCTAAAAGATGGAATTATTGATCAATCATCACTTGACGGTGCACGAATTGAAAAATATGTCATCGGACCAGTCTTCAATCTAAACTTCTTTTACAGCCCTCTAGCAGAACCAGGAGAACAACTCGAACTGCTTGGAGTGGATTGGAGATTCGAATCTTCTTTGGACGGACATGTTCGACTACCAGCACCTCAACAGATGACGATGCCGGATCATCAAAAGATTCCGGAAATGACTGTTGTTGGCCACAATACTGCAACTATTCGAGAATCCCTTCTTGAGCGTGCATTTGAACTCGGTGAGAGATTCATCAAGGCGAGTAAAGAGCACTATGACCCTGGAATCATTGGTCCATTTTGCTTACAAACCTGTATTGACAAGGACATGAATTATTGGATTTATGATGTTGCTCCACGATTGGGTGGAGGTACTAACGTCCACGTGAATGTAGGACATCCATACGGAAACGCACTATGGAGAAAGCCGATGAGCAGTGGCCGAAGAATCGCCATGGAATTGAGAATGGCGGCTGAACAAGATCGTCTCCTTGAAGTATTAACTTGAAGAACGAACCTAATCCAAATAGAGCTGGATTGTAAATGAATTTTAGATAAGTATCCATGACCTGTGGAAGTTAGCCATTTTCAAGGGTACCGACGGTGATGTATACGTCGCTAAGGGGACCCCTTGTGTATGCCTACTCATTTTCCGAGTTTTTTCTTCATGCCCTTGAACAATTTCTTGGCCGATTTGTTGACCTTCTTTGCAGTAGTTTTTGCCTTCTTCTCAACAGCATCTGCGACATTTTGTATGGATGTCGCAATCGTTTCGTCAATGACATCAATCAATGAATAACTTGAACCACTCAGTAGTTCAAGGAAACTAAAATTGGATTCATCTTCCTCTGAATAAGATTCCATTACTTGGATGACCTCTTCGGGTTTGGATTCCTTCATCTGTTCAAGTTGTTGAACCTCTTTCTCAACATCCGTTTCATTCAGTTCTGGATCTTCAGCAGCGACTATCTTTCTTTGCTGACGATAGTGGTTGAAAAAAGCCCGATATTCAGCGTCTGAAATCTCTCGTTTCCTTGTGAGAGATTTTCCATTTGCGTGGAACCTTGCATAGCATTTTTCCACTGTGTGCGAGGTTCGTCCACAACGAGTGCAGGATTTCTTCTTACTCGCCCCTGCTTTCTTTTGAGAGGTTTTGGTTGT
>JBMZTB010000130.1:0-4161 GCA_049623485.1 Candidatus Poseidoniaceae archaeon | reverse complement strand
TGATGAGAAGTTCTTGTTGTCGGCGCTTTTCATCGACTCCGTCAATCTGACTTTGAATACGTTCGACCGAATCCGAAAGTTCGGTGACTTGTGCCTCGAGTACCTCAACTGGCAACTTGGGGGGTTCGGCTGGAACACCTTCGCGCAGAGATTCGATTTTTTTCTGAAGTTCATCCAATTTTGGATGATTTCCGAGAATATTGCTCAATCGTTCGAATTCGTTATTACGTTGCATTTCCTTCGAGATTTCTGTGGCCAAACTCTCGATAGTTTCATGCCCATATTCTGATAGATTCTGCATCAATTCGAGATGTTTTTTCACATGACTTTCAGTTTCTGTTGCGGATGCTGAACGTACGATAACATCCTTGTCATCTGATGTACGAATGCTGATTTCATCCAGCAAAGGAATGCCGTTAGACTCATCGTCAACTGAGTGGCCATCGATGACAATATCGGCCTTGAATCCCTTTGATACATCCACGACCCATGCGCTTGAGGCTCGTTGAACCTGAAGAACACTCTCTGTCAATTTCAACTGAGTGTGAAGATCTTTCATGATTGTCAATTGGTCATCATCAAGCACATCGCCTTCTTCTAGCAACTTTTTGAGATCTTCTGTGCTCTTTGAAACAACTTCGTACGCCTCACTAGCCTGCATGAATTCATCGTATTTCTTTGCTGAATCCAACATGCCTTTGGTGGAGGCGAGCGATTGTCTTGCCTCTCCAAGTTCTGCCTTGAGGAGATTCAACTCCTTGTCGTTCTCTCTTTGCTCGTTCACCAGCTCATCTTTGCGGCTTACAGCAAGAGTTTCATCCTTGAGTGAGCGGGAAGCATTTTCCTTCTCTGTCCGAAGATTTGTTTCGATATCGTTCAGGTGATCGACAGATGAGGCTGCAATCTCAACCTCGCGTTCTTGACTGTCACGTTCGACTTCTAAGCGCTGTTTTTCCTGCGAATGTTGGGTATTTTCCTCAACACCACCTGTCTGGTTAAACACGTCCCATTCAGCATCCACCTCCTCGGCATGATGTTCCGCTTTCTCCAACTTGCTTTCGGTGCGACCGATTTCCTCGAGCCAATTTGAGAACTCCTCGGAGCGTTTATCGAGTTCACGGACTTTGTCGTTCAAATTTTCGTTGTGCTCCAGGCGAGATTTGAATTCTCCAGTGGGCTCGCGTGTATTAGGCGTCAAGATACCTTCCAAGTTCGTATTCAGCTCGTTGAGAAGCTGACTGCCCTCATGATCGACGCTGTGCTCTAATCCAAGAGAATCTATGCCGCTTTGTCGTGCTGGAGCGATTGAATCCATTCCTTGTGGTGCAAGCAACCATGCCAATAGGCCCCAAGATTCAGGGCTCTCCTCGTTGGAGCGAGAATTCCCTTTTCTCGCACCGATGAGTTCCAAAACCTTCTCATCCGCTTTCTTGCCGCGCTCGAGAAGTGCTTTGTCATCGCCAACGCCTGAGAACAACTCGGATGAATTCTTCACTCGTTTTGCTTTCGCTCCTC
This sequence comes from Candidatus Poseidoniaceae archaeon, assembly GCA_049623485.1. Classification (GTDB taxonomy): domain Archaea; phylum Thermoplasmatota; class Poseidoniia; order Poseidoniales; family Poseidoniaceae; genus MGIIa-L2. Next base: position 2,646 of record JBMZTB010000130.1, on the reverse strand, counting down.
TCCGTTGTTTGATAATGGTGTACTTCTCCCCATTAATCAACAATTCAACCTCAACTTTGGCGACTTCTCCAGAATTGTCAGTGAAATAATTGACCCAATTGCTGGTGGCTTGGCCACCTCTGTCGTGAATCTCGAACAGAGCGTAGCGAAGTGCCGAGAAGGTAGATGACTTTCCACTTTCATTTGGTCCAGTGATAAGGCATGAACGCCCATGCTCATCACCATCACAAAAATCGATGATAACTGGGTCATCGTGTGGAATAGCCTTCCAGCCACTGACCTTGATTGAGAGAATATGTAATGCTGCAACCATTAGTTCACCTCCTCCATCAACCCCGAGTCACGAAGACAGCGCCAAAATTCTACGAGTTCGGCCTGAAGATGTGTAAGTCTTGATTCATCCGTAGTCGAAGCGATTTCGTTCAAGATGTCTTCTTGCACCGAGTTGAGCATCGGTGGCAAGGATCTTTTCTCTTGCATTGCTGCAATGTCTATCGTTTGTCGTATTCCTGAAACATCAATTTCTAAGAAGCCAAAGCGTGGTTGTGCTGCCGCCTCAAATCGAGGAATTGCATCCGTCAAGAACATCAAATCAGCCTCTCCGGTTAAGGTCAAATGTAGGAAATCACAACCTTCTTTGTGAATCGAATCGACTTTTGCAATGAGCATGTCTTCAGTATATCCTTCGACATCAAACTGTTCCTTCTTCCAGATCAGTTGTCCGGTTTTGAGTTTCGTGAAGGATGGTAGTTGCCCTTTTTCGATTTCTACAAGTGCAACATAACCAGCATCACGCTCACCGAATTTTGTCTGTTCGTGTGTTCCAGGATACAGCGCATTGTCTTGAACTTCCGTCCACGAATGCCAATGGCCTAAGATGCACAGATCATACCCTTTCTGTTTGACATTTGAGGTGTCAATTGGAAGTTTTGCTTCCACCTCATGCGAGGATGTAGAGAAATCCATGTACGATACATCATGAGCATGAGCCATGACAACATGTATTCGATCATCTTCGTTAACATCATGTAGCAACCCATCGTAAGGTTCAAGCTCATGTTTGTGGTGAACTGGCAGCGGATGCAAGACAAAGTCTCCGATATCGATCTCATCATATTTGTCATGGATGTGCAAATGGCTGATGCTTGTCAATTCCGGCTGTGACCATACGCTCCCATGGCCGCACAAATCGTGGTTTCCCGGAATGATGTGTACATCCACAGTGTTGTTATCGTGTAGAATGCGTGCGACGTCCGATATGAGTGATTTCCGTGGATTTGCGACTTCAAACAAATCACCTGCTGCAAGGATAGCGTTTACTTCATGTTCCTTCCCTAATTTGAGTAGGCAATCCAATGCCTTCAGACGTGCATCATAGAGCATGTCTTTTGCTCGTTTGTTGAGCTTGTGTGCACGCATATCAAGCTGCCAATCCGCAGTTGCCAGTATTTTGACCATCATTCATCACCGCCCGTTCGTCGCTTTCGCTCGAGCATTGATGGGCCCAGCAAAGCATCTGTATGCTTAACCCATTGATTCCACCCGTTAAGAACTTGGCTGCAACGATCTTTGTTCGATTCGCCATCATAGAATTCCAGCGTTTCAGATACAGCAAAATCCGTTGGGACATGCATCAGTTGAATCACCTCGCTCTTGATGAGTTCGTTGCCAATTTGGTTTGCGTAACAAAGAGGCAGGGCCAAAAACAAGATGTGCCCCTCCTTCTCTTGAAGCATTCCTTGAACGGAACGAGCGCAAAGGAAACCCTCCTCTTCGTGACCGTTTGAAATCCCTGGGATGGACTCGTATTCCTCCTCATCCTCTTCAAGACCTTCAATCAAAGCAAAGTCATGCTCGAGGAAACCATGCCCCAAGTGAATCCAAGCGGTTGGATTCTCATTGCCCTTGAAGGCATCCGAGATGTTTGCCTCAAATCGAATCTTGAGTCGATAAAAATCACTATCTTCTTCTAGAACCTTCGAACATTCCAGTTGGCGATAGATGTGTGCAATTGTTTCGATTGCGGTCATGAGCCCATGGCTGTAAGGGTAGGCGATCATATCCTCAAGTGAGTTGAATCTCAAATCCCCGTTGCTTTTGGTCTCGACTCCAGTGATCACAAAATCACCGTTGTAAACACCATCCCCAACCGTAATGAAACCATCAACATCCATTTGGTTTGGATGCATCCAGCCAACGGCCTTTTCTCGTTCTGTCTTCGTTTTTCCATTCTTGTTGTGTGCATTCTTCATTTTTTCACTTCCATTTTCAAATTCCATGCAATCGACCTCTTCCATTCGCTCCACTGTATGTTTGTCCTTTCCACCCTGTCCCGTAGGAATTGGTGTGACAATCGCCGATGCGGACTCGATGTGGTGTAGTTACAGCACCGCATTTCCGGCACTTCATCAAATCTGCAGGGATTGTGTTTCGTGTCCGGCGAGGTTTTGCTTTGACCACATCGACCTTCTTTTCGACAGCAGATGGTGTCTTCTTCTTGACCTCGGACATCTGCAACGTCTTTGCCTCAACTGGCGTCTGTTGCATTTTCTTTTCCTTAACTGGTTTCGGCACCGGTTGTTCACCGAAGGAAATCTTGTCTCTAGGGTGCGCTTGCCGGTGCTGGCTCTTCTTTTCATTCAATGT
>JBMZTB010000129.1:0-4236 GCA_049623485.1 Candidatus Poseidoniaceae archaeon | reverse complement strand
AAGGCGGCGGTGGCGGCTCTCGTCGATACTGAAGACTACACCGAGTGAAAAGGCTATGTTCGACCTATCGTTGGCCATAGCATGAGCAGTACTGCTGACTTAGCCAAACACTTCCTTGAAGCAGTTGATCAAGCAGCCATTGCGAGTTCTGCTTGGCGTGGAAAAGGCGATAAAAATGCAGCAGATGATGCAGCGGTTGAAGCGATGCGCCGTACTTTTGACAACGTTCCATTCGATGGAAGAGTTGCCATCGGAGAAGGTGAGCGAGATGAAGCACCGATGCTCTTTATCGGCGAGGAACTTGGAAGCATGGTTGGTGTCGAAGGCGTCCCTTGCATCGATATCGCAGTCGACCCCCTGGAATGCACAAACAATTGTGCAGATGACTTACCAAACTCAATCGCTGTGCTAGCAGCTGCACCTCGGGGCACGCTCCTTCATGCACCTGATTGCTACATGGACAAGATTGCAGCGGGCCCACTGCTTGCTGGTCACGTCTCCCTCGAAGGAACACCAACCTACAACCTCGAACAAACGGCTCATGTTCTTGACAAACCGATGAGCGAAGTGCGAGTGGTTGCACTGGATCGAGAGCGTCATGCGGACTTGTTCAAAGAAATTCGAGCGTCGGGTGCACAATTAGAACTCCTCGGTGATGGTGATGTCTCTGGAGCAATCTGGGCTGCGAAGGAAGACGGTCCATTCGATTTGCTCATGGGAATTGGTGCTGCACCAGAAGGTGTCATCTCAGCAACTGCACTTCGTGGGCTTGGAGGCGTCTTTGAGGGGCGACTCGTTTTCCGTTCACCCGAAGAAGAAGCAAGAGCGGGTGAAATGGTTGGCGATGATCTTACCCGATTGTGGAAAGCACACGACCTATGCAAGTCAGAAGATGCAATATTCGCAGCATCAGGTGTTTGTGATGGATACTTGCCTGCTGCTGAAATTGGAAGCGATTATACAATTGCTCACAGCGAAATCATCGATGTACAAGCGAAAACTGTTGAGCAGATTTCAACCCGAAGACCATTGTGATGTTATGACACAGCGAGTACGGATACAAATCAGATTGCCAGAAGGGCATTGGTCTGGTGACGTATCTCGTTCACTTCCTTCGATTGTACTTCGAATAGAAGAAACGATGTCCTTAGGTAAAGGCCGAGGTACTGCAACCCTTTCCGCAAACGAAGATGTTGAGATGGCATTGGAAGCACATCACGGAATCGATGAGGTACGATCACTAGGAAATCAACGGTTCTCTGTTGACATCGCAAGTGGTGGAGGTGGATTTATTCGACCAGTCCTCGATGTTGGTGTTGTACCGAGATCTCCATTCGAAGTGCATGATGGATGGGTAGATTGGACATTTGTATGCACACCTGAACAAGCTCGAGACTTGCTTGCTGCTCTCTCAAAGGAAAACATTCCGTACAGACTTACATCCACACGCAACAGCGGAACAACGCTTCTCACTTCGCGTCAACGTCAAATTTTTGATGCTGCGGTACGAGAAGGATACTACGATGTCCCTCGTCGCATATCCCTGAGTAAACTTGCTACTGCCTTGGATATGGCTAAATCAACACTTTCTGCTATGTTACAGCGCATTGAGAGCAGGGTCATGCACGATATGGCCGAAGAAATACGTCGGAAATCCCCATAAGCGCACATGTTCGTACGAACATGTTCGCAATGTATTCAAGGTACACCCACCCGTGTGCTGTACATGGACAACCTACCTAAGACATGGGACGACTGGATAGCAAACTTTAGCGAATGGCAAGACCGAGTTGGTTTTGACCGTGAATGGCTCGGCGATTTTGACCTTTCAATTCAATTTGATTGGGACCGAGCCGGCGACTTGATCGAATTCGGAGATTATGAAGGACGAAAGAAGTGGGAACGCTCACTTCAAGTTCCTCACCAAAGCATGCGTGATGCACTTGTTGCTATGATCACCGTCCAAGGAGACACAGAATTCGCATCAGTTGAACAACAACGCCACCTTCTCGCAAGTGCGCCTACAGATTACGACCGCTATGCAGCAGCTCGTATCATGGCAGAAGAACAACGCCACGGATGGCAAATGGCTTATCTCTTGATGACCTACTTCGGACAGCAAGGACGACGTGAGGCTCAAAAGTTGCTCGAGCGTAATGCACAAGATGGGGACAGACTCCTCGGTGCATTCAATCGCCCAATGCCACACTGGTTGGATTTCTTCAACTACACAATGTTCGTTGATCGCGACGGAAAGTTCCAACTCGGTATGCTCTCAACCTCAGCATTCAAGCCTCTTGCAGCAAGCATGGGTCCAATGCTCAAGGAAGAATCATTCCACCTTGGAACAGGATCAAACGGACTACGCCGAATCATCAAGGCTGGTGTCATCCCACAGGACATGCTCCAGCGTTACATGAACAAGTGGGTTTCAACCGCTCACGATCTCTTCGGAGTTGACTCATCTTCCTCTGCTCACTGGGCGTATGTCTGGGGAGTCAAAGGACGCTGGGACGAGCGAAAGAAACTCGATGCTGGTATTGAAGTCAACAAGGAAGTTCTCAATCAGGAAGCGCGTGCACATTACCACGACGAAATCGTCAAGGAAGTCGATAAACTCAATGGCTACCAAGAAGAAGGCGCTACACCGTTCTATGTTGCTCACGAAAATTTCAACCGAGAGATTGGAGATTGTGGCGGACAGCGATACACCGTTGAAGGTACAAAGTTCGAAGGCGATGACTCTGAATGGGATGAATACATTCGAAACATTCTACCAACTGCTGAAGACGAAGAAGCTCTTCTCGGCTACTTCGAGATGGATTGGATTGCAAACAAGCCATTGTCTGCACGTCAACTCGAATCTGGTATTGGCGCAAGTGCTTGAAGGCGATTGACATGATTCCTGTCGAATTATTCGGCATTCATGTAGAGACGTGCGAGCGCTTCTATGATGAACTGCCAGGACTTGTTTCCGATGCTTTTGAGGACAAGGCCTACGTCGATTCCCTATTCAAAGTAGAATCGGAACGATCGCTAGAACATCTCAACATCGCAGACGCATGGGCGGACAACACACCTCTCATCTGGAATGAAGATCTTGAGAATGAAGTGATGATGGCTCTACGTACCATCAGTTATCCAAAAGTCAACCTGCTTGAACACATCCTTTCTCTGGACAATGTCGACACTGTGAGGCTTTCTCAATGGATGCACTTCTCGACCAACGTCTATCCAATCTATTCCGAAAAAGCATGTGAAACCCTTACTCAAATGGGTGTTCCGACACCGTTTGATCGCAACGATATCGCATCATACGGTTTATACGTTCAACGCTTAGAAGGACTCAAACAGTATTCCCCCGCCCACGGTCTACCGGAGATCGGGCTTCCACGAGCTCGAATTCTCCAGTTAGGCTTGGAGCGATTTGAATGAAGCATCTTTGGTTGCACATTCGATTGCTTGCCGTTGCCTTAATTTGGGGCCTTAGTTGGACTGCTGGACGCCTCGTTGCAACAGACTTTCCCCCGATTACTGCTGCTTGGATTCGTTATGTCTTAGCGATTGCATTGTTTCTTCTCTGGTTGAAATCAACTGGCAATATGCGAATTCCCACCAAACAAGAATGGAAACGTTTAGCCTATATCGGATTCTTTTCGACATTCTTGTATCAAGTCTTCTTCATGTTTGGAATGAGGTACACTGCAGCAGGTGATGCATCACTTATGATCACATTCAATCCAATCATCACTGCGCTCTTAGCGATCCCATTCCTAGGCGAGAAGATGACAAAGCGACTCGCATCTGGCCTTATCCTCGCTTTAACGGGCGTCATCATCATTTTCATTTATTCTCCAAATGTCGATATCCCAGCAACAACAAGAATGCTTGGTGATGCTCTCATCATCTTAGCAGCCCTCTCTTGGGCTTCATCAACAATCTTCATGAAGAAGGCCATGACAACAACAACATCTGATTCAACTGAACCACTTACACCGTTACAACTTACAGTATGGGCATCTGTTGTTGGATTCTTCATCCTCACACCTTGGTCTGCATACGAACTCATCGATTCTGGCATGCCAGAATTCAACCAAGACATTGTTCTCAGTATCCTTTTCTTAGCAGTCTTTTCAACAGTCATCTCATACGTTTGGTTTGCAGAAGGCATCCAAACAATTGGAGCGAACAGAGCAGCGCTCTACGTCTATCTTGTTCCACCATTTGGAATCATTT
>JBMZTB010000128.1:0-4271 GCA_049623485.1 Candidatus Poseidoniaceae archaeon | reverse complement strand
TCCATTTTGGAATATCAGTTGAACAATATTCAAAAATATCGGTTATAAGTCTCATCGAAGAATCAGGGGGGAAGACATATGTCCCTCTAGCAATGTATTCTTTGAGGATATCATTTTGTATGGTGCCCGAGATGTCCTTCATCGATACACCTTGTTCTTCTGCAACAACTGCATACATTGCAAGCAAAACCATTGCAGGTGCATTGATTGTCATTGAAGTTGAAACTTTATCCAATGGAATTCCATCAAGTAGTTCTCGCATATCCTCAAGAGTCGAAATAGAGACTCCAACCTTCCCTACTTCCCCTTCTGACAATGGATCATCAGCATCCAAGCCTAATTGGGTGGGCAAATCAAATGCAACTGAAAGTCCTTTTTGTCCACGATCGAGTAACAAACGAAATCGCTCGTTGGTCTCTTTAGCGGATGAAAAACCAGCATATTGTCGCATTGTCCATAAACGTGTTTTGTACATATGTTCATGGATGCCCCGAGTGTATGGTGGTTGCCCTGGAATTTCCCCATCTGGCCCAATGTGATAAGATGGTATTGGGATTCCGCCCAACGTATCCCAATTGTCTTTACGAAAGTCCACCATAAATCACCCATGAAGAGGCAATTGATGAATCCTCGCTTTAGATTTCAATGATGTGCTCCACCAGGCCCATGTGCGTGACCATGTGAGATTTCTTCTTCAGTGGCTGGACGAACATCGACGACTTCGACACTAAATGTTAGTGATTCGCCTGCCAATTTGTGATTGAAATCGACTGTAATTGTATCGCCATCAACAGAGGTTACGTTGAATGGACCAACATCTGACATCAAGGTCATTCCAACTTCAGGTTCAATATCTCCAAACATATCTTTGGAAATTGTTTGAATTGCTTCTTCCATTCTTTGACCATATGCTTTTTCTGGAGGGAGTGTGAATGTTCTTCTCTCACCTTTTTCAGCACCCATGAGTTCTTCTTCAAAGCCGGGAATCATTTGTTTATGACCGACTAAGAAAGTTAACGGATCTCTGCCTTCACTCGAATCAAAGACTTCTCCTGATTCTGGTAAAGTACCTGTATAATGGACAGTGGCGACTGAATTAGCTTCTACTACGGACATGATATCATCTTCTTGTCGTTAAGGCTCTGACGAGGGTTGTTAATCGTTCCGCTACTTCCTTAGAGATAATGAGTTCTTCTTCCTTATCATTGATGAATGCATATGTTTCTTCAACACCCATTCTTTCACCTTTAGCCCAGATTTGACCGAGTAGATTTGATCGATGTTCTTCTGCGACACTGTCATCGTCAAGAATATCTTTTGCAGCGTATTTGTATTCATTGTACTTTTGACGATTTAATTTCTTTACCTTAGGTTGGCGTCCACCATGACCATCATCATGCCTTCTTCTTCTTCGGTTGAAACGTTCGGGCTTCGCAACCTTTGTCGTAATTTTCTTGAAAACGTTCTTTTGTGAAATCATATCTGGTTCTAGAACGGGTTCTTCTAATACGGTTTCGAGGCCCTCTAACACTGATTCAGGTGCTGTTTTTGGAGCGACAGTCTGTGGCTCAACAACAGGCGTCGGGGCAGAGGGTTCCAAAATCGATTCTGTCTTTTTAATGGATTCTTGCGATTGCTTTCGCAATTCTGCTAGACGATCGGCACGGGATTGATTTTTGGTTGATGTTGGTTGAGGTGCCGAGGTATTGATTTGATTTGAACCGACGGCAGGCGTTTTTTTAGAGGATATCTGTTTCTCCGAAACTGTGAGTTTTTCACGTGCTTCTCTTTGTTTTTTCAATAAGTCGGATTCCATATTTTGAGCACGAGGTGCAGGACGAGATGGGGTCGATGGAGACGTCCCCGATTGTAGGGTTCTTTCGTTTCTCTTCTTTTGGCGTACGGCATTTGCATTTGCCGCAAAGGGATTGAATGGCTCATCCTTTTTCCTGCGCCTATCTCGAATTTAAAATCCCCCGGTAATTACAACTCCATGACGACTCATTAAAAACAAATCGCATGATTAAGCCTACGACCACGATACTAATGTGTCATCTGTACGCAAATATTGGTTAATTCCGCTGGTGATGAATGGCGTTGTACGTCCATTTTTTAGTTCGATATATCCTAGCATCGCAATCATTGTGCCATTGTCGATACAATACATACGTGGAGGTGCATGAGAAGATGAATCTCGTTCAGTAGCCATTAACGAACACATTTCTCTAATTCGATTGTTACATGCTACTCCACCACCAAGCAATAATTCGGATTTCCCGCTATGTGCTAATGCGCGTTCAGCAACTTCTACACAGGCAGAAAAAGCATGTTCTTGTAATGACCAACATACCGCCCCTAAGGAATGACCTTTCTCAATCAATCTTTGAGCTGCAGTAAGGATACCAGAGAAAGCAAGATCCATCCCTCGGACTGGATATGGTAATTCCAGTCCTTCCAATGACGCCCCAGGATTTTCGTTTATAAATTCTAATGCCAATTTTTCAATAACTGGTCCTCCTGGGAAAGGAATCCCTTGTTGTCGTGCAAATTTATCCAACATGTTGCCAATTCCAATGTCCAATGTTTCTCCTAATACTCTGTATTTGCCTTGTAGCTTTGCAATAACTTGTGTGTTGCCTCCACTAACGTAGAGCAATACAGGATCAACACAATCGCATTGCTGTCTTCCAATTTCAATATGTGCTACACAGTGGTTAACACCAATAAGCGGGACATTGAGTGCGCTTGATATCGTCCTTGCCACGGAAGCCCCGATTCTCAAGCATGGGCCCAAACCTGGCCCTTGAGAGTATGCTATAGCGCCGATGTCAGATGGTTTTAGATTCTGCGAATCCAAAATTTTCTGAAATAGTTCTGATGAATAATCTCTGTGATGATCAGCGGCTTCCCGGGGATGAATACCTCCCTCAAGTGGTCTTACTGTATCACTAACCGATGGATGTGGCATGCCTTCACAATCCACTAACCCAAATGAAAATGTATGTGCTGTAGATTCTATGCCTAGCGTCCATTTATTGTCTGCCATGTATTAGCGATGAATGGTATTGTTCTTCAACTCTCACCTTTTAGCAGCAACATGCGAACCGTTTTTTTCAATATTGGTTCCATGGCCCAAGTAGATGAACATGATACAATATCTTATGGAAAAGCGATTATTGTAGAAGATAATAGAATTGCGGAAATTAAAGATTCAAATGAATCTATTGAAGAATTCCAATCAAGTGATTCTACAATGATCGACGTTTCAGGCAGAGCAGTCATTCCAGGACTTATTGATGCTCACAACCATTTATTGTGGGCTGGAGACCGTTTTAACGAACATAAATTACGTATGGATGGCATGACTTACGCTGATATTGCTGCATCAGGAGGGGGTATAATGGAAACTGTAAGGCATACACGTAATGCCACTAAAAACGAGTTATTTCAGATAGGAGTGGATAGATTAAGAGAATCTCTTCGCAACGGGTGTACATTCTTAGAAGCTAAATCAGGATATGGCCTATCTACGTTCGATGAATTGCGTTTACTAGAGGTGCAAAATAATCTCAATACGTTGGAAGATTTGCCTTCCATTCATTCGACGTGGATGGGGGCACATGCCATAACTAAGGGAACCACATACGATGATTACACTCAAGAAATTTTGTCAGAACAACTCCCAACTGTTTTGGATTCAGGACTAGCTCAATCTGCCGATGTATTTTGCGAACCAGGGTGGTTTTCTATTGAGCAATCAGAAGAAATACTTCGGGAATCTCGAAAAGGTGGATTAAATTTGAGAATGCATATTGACGAATTTACTGACGGTGGTGGAGGTCGTCTCGCATCAGAATTGAAAGTTGTTACTGCAGATCACGCTCATCATACACCATTAGATACGCGCATTGATATGATGGAGAATGGAGTAATGACAGGGTTCCTACCTGGCACGCCCTATTCGAATGGTGATGAATGGCCCGATTTCAATGAAGTATCTAAACATGGTATTGATTATACAATTGCCACAGATTTCAACCCTAATTGTCACATAAACAACTTGCCATTCATAGGATCATTACTTGTCCAGAGGAATAATGTCCACCCATATGAAGCCCTCGTCGGTCTTACGAGAAATGCAGCAAAAACTACACCGAGGTCTGATGGATTAACTCAAGGAACTATTGCAGTTGGTGCAATCGCTAATTTCAACATCCTTAACAGTAAACATTGGGAGAGCTGGTGCATGACACCTGGCTCGTCACCCATAC
>JBMZTB010000127.1:0-4306 GCA_049623485.1 Candidatus Poseidoniaceae archaeon | reverse complement strand
AGATTCAGGGAAACAATTGCGCGATCAATTATTGAAACATCCAGTTGTTCAAGCAATCGGAAGAGCGTTAACAGAACCGCGCTCCCTCTCAGATACTGTCGCCCAGGTATGGGGGATTTTAGGGCGGTCTTCAATACCAGATGACAGAGATCAACATGAGGTTTTACTGTTTATGGCCTTGGCTGCAATTGCAGTAGATGGCGATACACCTCTACTGCGCCCGACCATTCACGCATTTATTCGAGGATTGCAAGGAATGGCCGGTACTATCGGTGATCACAAGGAAAACCCAACTCAATGCACCATAGAATTGCATCCTTCTGAAAAAGCAGCCAGAGAAAACATACCTCATGATGGAACTGAAACGCCTCTTCACCCCTTTCCAATGTTATGTTGTCCGTCTTGTGGACAGCATGTACTCGAAGCATTTGTTGATGATTTGGTTATGGAGAAAACTCAAATTTCTGGCGGTCAAGCACACGACACGAACATTTTGTGGAAGCGCCAACCCGATGAATTAGCTGAACACAGAATCTTATTGACAAATCGTTTTGTTGTTGAAGAGGCAAGTGAAGAAGAAAGTATTGAAGACAGATTAGATCGAAGAAGACATCCCGTTCATGTGTGCCGTGGATGCGGTTCTTTACATGACTCTACGCAAAATCACTGTTCTGGATGTGGATTAGGTCAACGCCTTCTTCCGATGTGGGCCTTAACGAATGCAGGAACTCAAAGTGGCGCAACTGGACGAATTCTTGTCTGCCCTTCATGTAAAGCTCGTGGATTTGATTACCCTTCATTACGTAGAGAACCTTATCGACCAATCAAAGCCATTGGGGTGGCAGATGTTCATATTCTTGGGCAAGAAATGCTTCGTGCGGCTGACAAAGGGCATCGAAAAGTTATCATTTTCAGTGATAATCGTCAAGATGCTGCTTTCCAGGCAGGCTGGATGCGAGATCATGCACGACGTTATCGTTTGCGCCAGGTATTGTTCAACCAACTTCGAAGTTTACATGAAGAAAATGACACACCTGTTGCAATTGGAGACTTAGTCCAAGCGATTCATTCACATCTTTCCGATACTGGTGATGGAGAGCTTGCTCGACAACTTGTTCCAGAAGTTTTCGCATCAGAAGTTGAAGAAGCATTTAGTAATCGGCTCAAAAAAGAACTAATGCGATATTTGCATATGTTCGTTATTCGTGAATTGGCAACTTCAGCTCGGCAACGTATGGGCTTAGAGGCATGGGGTTTGATGCTTGCAGTTTATCACGGTCTGAATGAAGAGGATGAAGATATCAAAAACAGTGCTACTGCCATCGGCTTATCTGCAAGCGACCTTGTATCTGTTCTCAATTCACTTCTAGATCACCTTCGAAGAAAGCGTATTTTCTATTATGAAGCTGAACATATTTTCACCCGCTCATGGCACAACGGATGCGAAGAAGTGCAAAAGAAATACATCAATTTGTTACCCCCTCCCGTAGGAATTAAACTTCAAAAATCAGAACTTGAAAAGGGGAATACGAAGATTGTTGGATTCATAACTGAAATTGGCCAAACTCACGCTTATGGATATCTAAGGAAATTATTCGGTGAGGCGGATCATGCAAAACCAGCGACCCAAGCAGTCTGGGATTTACTCGTATCAAAAGGGTGGTTGGAACCAGTAACCGTTCTTGATGCGAAAGGAAAGGCCATGAAAGGGATGGCTGGTCTGTATCAAGTTTCAGCCTCAAAAATGGGCCTTGTACCGCATGACCATCGATATCGATGCGATACTTGCAGACAGGTTTGGCCACGCAGTGGCCCTCAACGGATTTGTATTACTCACAACTGTAAAGGTAGGTGTTCGAAAGAATATCTTTCAGAAGATAACTACGACCTTTCACTCTTGCTTGGCGAATTAGTAATTTTAACTCCTGAAGAACACACTGCTCAGGTTCCATCAGAACAACGAGAAGTTATTGAGCGTTCTTTCAAAGATCCAAACGGTTCGGTAAACTGTTTAGTAGCAACTCCGACACTTGAGATGGGGGTTGATATTGGTGCATTGGATATCGTAATGATGCGAAATGTACCGCCCCTACCATCGAATTATTGGCAAAGAGCTGGAAGAGCAGGACGAAGACACAGGATGGCCGTTTCTGTGACTTACTGCAGAATTAATCCACATGATGCATATTTCTTTGAGGACCCTGGTCGTTTGCTTGTCGGGAGAATTCTTCCGCCTCGATTGAATCTTCGTAATCCAGTTCTGGTTCGTAAACATGCACATGCAGTTATTCTCGGAGAATTGATCGCTCTTTCAAATGGAAATATTGGAACTTTGGATGACAACGCACTTGAATCTCTACAATTGGTTTTGGATGCAGCATTCCCTCGTAGTATTCGATCATATTTGATCGATGAGAAGGGCTCTTACGCTATCGAAGCACCTACGCACAAAGAACTAACTGATACTATTCAATTGTATAGCGAACATCTTCATGTTGCTTTAAGAAAATCATTTACCTCTCAATTTCCAGAAGAGTCAAGTGATTTAGTTTCACCAGAAGCAATGGCTGAAATTATCGATGATTTCTCAAGTGAGTTGAGCAAAACATCATCATTGATTCATAAAAGATTCAAATGGGCTCTCGATACTAGAAACAGATTAAATTCTGAAGCTAAATCGAGAGCTTTGGAAATCGAAGAAGAAAGATTGCAGAAACGTGTTGAACGCTATATCAAATCCCTCACCAGCAAATACTCAAACAATTCCAGTCAACGTCTGCAAACTTATACGCTTGCTGTTTTGGCACAAATGGGCTTTCTGCCAGGATATGGTAATTCGGGCGGACAAGTTACTGCAAATATTGAGAGAGCATGGAGTCCTGGATGGAAAGGTGCCCGTTCCTTCTCCATTCAACGCCCCACATCCATCGCAGTTCGAGAATTTGTTCCAGGCAATTTGATTTATGCCAATGGTGGAAGATATGGAGTTTCGTTCTATCAACTCAAAGCTTCTGAGGAAACAGTAGAGCCAGACGGATATCGTTGGATGTCAGATATTGGACGTGTCCTTCCAGCTGATCAGCAACAAGGTGGGCATTATTCAGAAGATGCTCCTGTCGACTTTGTTGGTATTCCAATACATGATGTAGAGATGGCTTTCAAAGCCCATATTGACGATGATGAACGGTTTCGGTTTAGGATGCCAGTCGTTATTGCAGGCTATCTAAAAGATCAGCATAGAGGTGGGGCAAGATATCAAGCAGGAGAATTTGACTTCCAACATACCTTTGGCCAAGGTGTGCGACTCGTTAACATAGGTCCTGGATATTTAGTCTCGGGTGAAGAACCACAACTTGGATATCCTCTTTGTAGAATCTGCGGGGCGACACGTTCTCCTGATTCGCACGAAAAAGTAATTGAAAATTTCATCGAAAAGCATACCAAGTCTTGCGGGAAACCTCCACAACTTCATGCACTTACAGCTGATGCAAATGTTGATTTGCTCTTATTCACAGATTTTGAAACCCAAAAAGATGCAATCAATTTCATCGAAGGATTGAGGCAGGGAATGCTGAAGAGTATAGAGATGGATATTGATGACCTCCAAATGCTTCTCTTGCCACAATCAGAGGAACGGTTTGATGTGGCTTTGTATGACCCGATGCCAGGTGGTTCGGGACTTATCGATCAATTAGTTGAATCATGGCGAAATGTTCTGCATGATGCGATAGCCAATCTTGAAGGGTGTATGCGTAGTTGCGAGACATCTTGTTACTCATGTTTGAGGAGATATAGGAACATGTTCCATCATTCCGAATTAGATCGACATCGAGCAATTGAAGTTCTTCGTGATTGGGAATGTGATCTGAACAAAATGAATGACATTGCTGCTGTTCGACCGATGATGGGTGCACCTACTCCTGGTGGAATCACGCATAGTGAACGGACGGTTGGACAATGGTTAGTCGAATGTGGCTTTACTGGCTTTGATTCAAACATAGAAATTTTCGTTACTGGTCTTGGTGGAAAATCAAAACCTGACTTTGTATATCGTGATGAAACAACCAACACTCGGATTGCTATATTTGTCGATGGCGGAGTTCATCAAACAGCAGCAACATCCCAGAAAGATAGAATTGTTCGAATGGCACTTGAGAATGATGGGTGGGCCGTTATTGCTATTCTCAATGAGGACTTGAATGATCCACAAGTCATGGAACATTATCGCATCAAAATCTCTAGAACCTTATCTTGAAATAGGTCTAGGACACACCGTGCCCTGTGTCTTTTCTTTAGCATAATCGCT
>JBMZTB010000126.1:0-4314 GCA_049623485.1 Candidatus Poseidoniaceae archaeon | reverse complement strand
ACATTACTACTATGGAAACGATGTTGTTTCCACTTCGATCGGGAGATCAACCATGACCATTACACAATCAATCAACGCCATCCGTTACAACGCTACCACCATCCTTTCTGAGTCACGCGCTACTAGTGCAAGGTTGCCCAACTATCGTTACCTTTTAAATCTTGGTAAGCGCATGGATGCTATCTCTACATCTATTCGCTCTGTTGGTGAAGACTTTGAGAATGAACCAGTCGCCAACATCGTAGCCAACTCTATTCATAAAGCTATCAGCAATTTAATTCCCGTTGTTCCAGTGTTGGACTTTGATCATGATGGTGTAGGTGAAGACCTCAACATTTTGGTGAACAAGGCTATCGCTATTCTTGATGCCTGTGATGAAGATGGTTTGGGTTCGACGTTGTCGGTTAAGTTCAACACCTTTATCCGAATGATGGAGATCCATGAAGAGTTGGAATTACAATGGCTCGAGATGTTAGCAAACGATTAAGGTTTGTTGCCTTTGCTTTTTTGCCTGCGCTTTTTAGCGTGGGCTTTTTTGTGGGTCCCCCTCCCCCTACCCCGTCGGCAGAGCCGGCGAAATAAGTACTTACGTGTGGGCTTTCGCCCACGAGCGCAGCGAGGTACAAATACATCCTCTACCAAATTTCCCAGATTCCGTTTTTTTTCTGGGTTTCCCACGATGTATTCAAATCTTGTAAATAAAGGTTGCGAAAAATTTCTTAAAAAAAATTTCAAGAGTTTCACATCCCTATTTACTTTAGGAGGAATTGCTTTATGTTATTATTTGCGTTACTATGGGCATGTTCAGATATTGCCATCAACGAGGTTAAACAACCAGAGATTATCGTTGCACCAGACACACTGGACTTCGGACACTTGCTTTCGGGACACGAGTCAAATACGATGACCGTTACAATTGCAAACGGGGGCGCGGCGGATCTCATAATCGACCATTTAGAAATCGATGGCGAAAATTATTTTGTTGATGAAAGCGGGTTTACAGTTCCAGCAGGTAGTTGGCATCAGATTGAAGTGGGTTATTCACCCAAAACATTTGAACACAATGAAGGTTACCTAGACATCTATTTAGAAGGCGATGAAGTGCCTTCAGAAGGCGTTTGGCTTAATGGGAATGGTGACGCACCGGTAATCAATGTAACGCCGTCCACGCTTGATTTTGGAAGCCCCTTGCTTGGATGTGACACAACGACCGAAATAGCCATTCAGAATGATGGAAACGTTGACTTAATCATTGACGATATTGACATCATGGCTTCGGTTCCACCTGACATTACAATTAACTATGGAACACTACCAGAGTTTCCGTGGGTGTTAGCTCCAAATGCACGAATTGAGTTTTTTGCAAACTATGTGCCACTTGACACAAACAACGATTTAACAACATATGACATTTCATCAACCGATCCTTTGACTCCTTTATTTAATGCAACAGCTGAAGGTTCAGCGGTGTTGTCAAACGAAACAATTCAGCGATGGATTCAAGATTCGAAATTAATTGTCGACATTATCTGGGTTATTGATAATTCAGGTTCTATGTCTGTCTATCAAAGTATGCTTGGACAGAATATGGCCGACTTTATGCAAGTGTTCTTATCATATTCGCCTGATTTTCAAATTACTTTTATCACAACCGACTCGCCGGAACTTGTTGGACAAATTTCTTCGCAAAACTCTACAGATCCTTTAAATGAATCCGTTGCTGCGATTAACTCTATCGGAATTACAGGGTCTGGTTGGGAAAAAGGATTGCAGATGCTAAGAGACTGCATGATTGGTGGAGAGTGCGAGACTTGGATGAGACCCGACGCAACTCTTATCGCGATTTTCCTGTCCGATGAGCCGGATAATTCGCCTTTCACTGTGAATTCTTTTATTGCCGACTTTGATTCCGCTAAGCCCGACAAGTTTATTCCATATGCAATCATTGGAGATGTGCCGCAAGGATGCCCTTCTGGTAGCGGATGGAACACTCAACCTGGTTGGGGCTATTACGACATCGTGCAACACTATGCATCACAATGGTGGAGCATCTGCGGCGAAGATTGGGGCACAAAGATGGAAGAGATCGCGCTTGAAGTTTCAATACAAACTATTTTCGAATTAGATTCCGAAGATCCGCATCTCGACACGCTTCGCGTGTGGATTAATGGACAAATCGTTACATCTGGTTGGGAATATGACGAGCTTTTAAATGCTGTTGTGTTTACTTACGAAGATGCACCGGAACAAGGAGATACTTTAGAGGTTGGCTATTCTACTTGGGGATGTGAATAGCACTTATTTGCTTTAAGGTGTCCAATTTTCGGAAGAAGTCCTTAAATAAGGTCTTGAAAGAAAAAAAATTTGGCGACAAACCTTTGACGACTTGTTCATCGATGGCACTATTTAATGTCGAGGTGACAAATAATGAAAATTCGAATAAAAAAAACAAAAAACATCAAAGAAATCTCTGCAATGGGTGGTGGAGTGGTCGCTGGACCTGCTGGGCCATTCATTCAAAAGAAGAAGCTTGATGAAGATGGACCAATCGCTGCTAACACCTTTGGCGGATCAATGAAAGATCGGCATTTGCAAAGCAAAGATGATCAAGATACGTTTGATGGGCAAAAGGAACGTAACGCTCACAATCCAAATCCAAACAGAGCAATCGATCCGCAGGGCAAACTCCTTGGTGAAGAGGAAGAACTCGAAGAAGGGTCAATGATGGGCACCGTAGGCACCGCATCTGAGCCTGACAATGGCACTTATCATGAATATGGGACCGGACATGACGTTGGAGATTGGGAATATCGCGATGTTATGATCAGACGAGCCAAAAGAAAGCTAAATAGAGCCTATGCTCCCTTCATCAGTCACCAAGAAATGACAGCACACATCAATGAGTCATCCAGTTTCGACGATATGGACTCTGTTGATCGTGAATTCTTTGCTGATAGACCTACAATTGGCAATGACGGTTCGATTTCAAAGAAACCAAGCTCTGCTGTGAATGATCCAGCTGAGGTTGCTCAACAAAGTATTGAAGAGAGAGGCTATTCCATTGAAAAAGTTCTTGGAAAAGGAATGAATGGGACTGTTTACTTGGCTTCCAATCGACATAAATCGAAATGCGCGGTCAAAATCGTCATTGGTGAAGCAGCCGAGAGAGAATTGAACAACTATCAAACGATTTCCGATGCGAGATCTTCAAATTCTTTAATCGAAAAGCACTTCCCAAACGTATTTGAGGCATGGTCTCCGATGAAAGACGTTGCCATTATTGCAATGGAGGTTTTAACACCCCTTAGCGACGCTCAGGCATCGTTTGTGCCAGACGCCAGCTTCCTACATGGCAAGAACAAACCGTGGCGTCTAGCGGCAGCTGGTGACGTTTATAGTGGCATGCGAGATATGTCTAAGAGATTCACTCATTACATTCAAAACAACATCCAATATGTTGCAAGTCGCATGGAATACTTCGCTCATCAACTAACAAACGACTGGGATGGGGAGTACATGGGAGACATGTCAGCTGAAAAGATGGCAGCGTTGTCTGCAGATGTAAGTCCCAATGAGCTATTGGACACAATGAAGATGTTCGAGGCTAATCCACAGATGGGTAAGAGATTTATTGCCAATAGGAAGGCTGCATTCTCCAAGAATCTTGGCTCTGGATCATCAGCTGTTCACCTTGTTGAGATCTTAGAAGAGGAATCTCCGGAAAGCTTAGGCGCAAATGCTGTTTTTATTCAAATTGCATTCAAGATTATGGTTGCTGGTTTAGCAGCAAAGCAAAAACCAGACCGAATTGATGGTGCGATCTCTGATTATGCCAAGAGTGCTCTCGGCTCAGCTAGAAGGTTTACTCAAATCCCTATGGGATACAACCAACCGGATTTGAGAAGAGCAGGTGCGAGTCACGAAAGAGAGTTTTTAACGTCTCGAGGGCTTCATGCTGCAATTGTAGCATTACATAAGCAGACTGGCTTGATGGCCAAGGACTTGCATGACCAAAACATTATGGCAAATGCAGCAGGAGACCTTGTTATCGTTGATGTGGGCCTATTTAGATCTGATAACTCATGGAAAGGTGGCAATAACTTGCAAGAAATGTTGAGAATTCGTAAGAAAATGCTGCGAAACCTTCAAAAATAAGCTATACTATAGGTGGAGGTAAGCATATGAAGAAATTATTTGAATCAATGAGCAGTCTTAAGGACTCTCGAAATGGAAAAGTCGTCACATTCGACTTCGACAACACAATTGTAAAGTCATTTTACAACAAATCTGCTCAAGGAGAGGAGATTTACCAGT
>JBMZTB010000125.1:0-4426 GCA_049623485.1 Candidatus Poseidoniaceae archaeon | reverse complement strand
GACCTATAATGCAGGTAATTTTAGAAGGTTGTTCGAAGCAAGTTTGTCATCTTGAAGAGGTACGAGGAGTCGTTTGGCTTCATCATACCGGCCCAATTGCGCTAAAATTGCTGCTCGCAGATTCAAAAAATTGGATTGTGTTTGGCTTTCATTTCCAGCCATATCAAGTAACGCCAGAGCCTTTTCTTCACGCCCACTCAGCAACAATGCTTGACTCAAATTGTATATTGTTTCAGGTTGTGAAGAGTCTGTACGAACTGCTTCTCGTAAGGAGAGAATGGCCGCTTCAAATTGTGTTGCTGAATTTGCCACTTCGATCGGATCGTTGGAATGCTGCATGCTCGATGCGACTTGCAATAATGCAATGCCGTAATTGTTCATTGCACCGGAATCTTGTGGATATCGTGCAACTATCTGTTGAAATGAGCGCGCTGCAGAACGCCAGTCACCTTGCCCAATCGATGTAAAACCAGATTCTAACATTGCCCTAGATTCTGAATCACCACCAACGTCAACCATGAGTGCTTGAGCAGGATGGAGATCGAATGGTTGCAATGATTGTTCCGAATAAACAGAATCTTGTTCAATTTGTGGATAGTTATCGTCGTCGTGCTCTACATGAACGACTGTATCTTCTAAGTCTGAAAACACAACTTCTACCACGTCTTCTTCTGCAGTATAGATCTGATCACTGCCGCCAAATGTTTCAATAGACCATTCATCTGGTAAATCAGAGGTATCTACTGAAGCTTCGACGATAGGAATGGCTGTGATACGTATCGGAGAAGAAACGGGTGGCGCTACGTCCTCAATCACAGGTAAATCAGGTGCCTTCGAGAGCGTTTCAGGAATATCGGGAGATGGAGAAATTGGCTTTTCAAATGGTTCATCGATTCGAGACACTAGAATCGGTTCAGGGGTTGGTTCCTCTTGTTCATCAAGTTCTCCTTCAGTAGAGTCTGGTTCATCTTCAGAGATTGCAAAGGGAATCCCTTCAGGATGACTTCCAATACCGAAGGGTAAACGTGACAGGTGGGTTTGAGATTCCCCTCCAAAACCAAATGGTAACGAAGAAGTGGGTTCTTCTTCAACTTCTTCTGGTGCCTCAATACCTTCGAGATCATACCATGCTTGTGCTGCATCATCGAGGCCAGGTACTTCTGTTGGCATCGCTGCGTCCGAGTCAGAGAATGATTGCTCTTGGGCCTGCAATTGGGAGCCGCAAGCAGGACACGCAGGTCCAGCAAGGTATAGGATCCCACAGACTGCACATTCGTTCATGATGACCCATTGGACCCTCACAGTCCATGTTCTTCAACCCAACGCCTCTTTGGGCTTATTCTTCGCCATCGTTGACTTTGGATGCAGTGTTGATGACAACTGATTTGATGCTTGTAACAATTTCATCAAAATCGTCATCGACAAGGGCTTCTGCAGGAGATTTGCCTTTAGCCCTTCCACGTGAGTATTGTGCAATAATTCCTAGCAGTGATATGCCAACAAGAACAATCTTCCAGGTCAACGCACCGTCTTCTCCACCAACAACGTAGACCAAAATCATGTAGAATGATACGATGAAAGTTGAAAGCAGCATGACAGGGAATCCAGCTCTGAAGAATTCATTGAATGAAATTGGATATCCTGCTTCTTCAGACATCCCTGCTGTAACGACATTCGCAGACGCTCCGATCAAGGTACCATTTCCTCCGAGACATGCTCCAAAGGCAAGTGCCCAAATCAAAGGATTGAGTGGCAGATTTAGTTCAAAGGCGAGTGATAGAACAATAGGTATCATTGTAGCAGTATAGGGAATATTATCAATAAACGCAGAGGCGATAGCAGAAACCCATAGGATGATGAGAACAGCTGCCCCTAGCCGATAATCATCAGGGAAAAACTTGATTGCTTTCTCGACATATTCTCCGATGTAATCGATGACACCCATGTATTGGAGAGAATGCACAAGCACGAACAACCCTGCAAAGAAAAGAAGAGTAGTCCATTCAACGTGCTCAAGTGGCTCCTCAAGTTCGTGACGGTTTGTAGCCAGAAGCATCACTAATGCTCCTGAAAGAGCAACCCAAGAAACAGCCAAATGGATGACAGGGTGGAGGAAGAATCCAATAATGACAAGACAGAGAATTGCTCCACTGACCTTCAATCCTTTTACGTCTTTTATAGCATATTGGCGTTCAAGTTCTGTGATGTCACGGTCTCTTCGACCACTGAATTCGTCCTTGTAAAGCCAACGTATTAACATGAACGATGGGACAACTGTCATGAGAATTCCAGGCGCCATTTCAACAATGAAATCATTGAATGTAACACCATCGCTTGCAAGACCTTGAATGTTGGGATCTGCGTTGCCACTAATGGCATCAGGAGACATTGCTGAACCGATCATGATGTTTGGAGGATCTCCAATCATGGTAGCCGCACCACCAATGTTTGAGAATAGGACCTCAGAAATTAAAATTGGAATCGGTTTTAAATCGAGTACTTGGGCGATTTTGATTGTTACTGGAGTCAGGAGAAGCATTGTTGTTACATTGTCTAAAAATGCTGAAAGTACGGCAGTGACACTGCATAAAATGACTACAAGGGTCCAAATTTCGCCGCCACTCTTTTTGTAGGCCTGGACTGCAAACCATTCGAAAACACCTGTGTGAGAAATGATGCCAACCATAACCATCATACCCAACAACAATCCGATTGTTTCCCAATCGATCATTGTCGTGACTGCTTTGAGAGAAAGTGCTTCTTCGACTGAATAGTGATTAAGAGCGATGACTGCCAGAAGGCCACCAAGTGTTGCAGCGAGAGTTCGATGAACAACTTCTGTAATGATGAGCGCATAAACGAACAGAAGAATTCCCAGACCCACATATACTGCCTGATCGCCTAGTCCGTCACGTATTGTAACTTTGATATCAATACCATCCCCCCCACCGGCTGCATGGCTCGAGCGTATGAATTGCATCGTCCCGACAAACAGGAGAGAAATGAGCGCTATAAGTTGTGCAGGATGCCTCTTCGAAAATAGAACTTTTCCGCCCATATCTTAGGGGAACGACAATCCCCTCTTGAGGATTGGGTTAGTACATTATTCAATTCCGCCAAAAAACGGAGACATTTCCTCGGGCAAAAACGACAGTACTGTTGGTTTTTTCTGCCATTATATTCCAAACTGTTCTAAGATCGTCGCGAGTATACAAGCCCCTATTCACTTTGACTTTGACCAAGGTTCGCGAGGATAGTTGGCCTTCTAATTCAACAACAACTGCATCCGTTAACCCCGATTTTCCAACTCTCATTGTAATTGGAAGGGAGGCATCTTTTGCCTGACGAGTGATGTGATTGGGGACACTCATGCCTCCACCTTCGTTGAATGATGTCGATATGGTATTCGACGAATGGAATTACATGAAAAACATGTTTGGATTTTATGCCCGTTTCTAAATCGAATGCTTCCGTTATCGCCGTATCTAAGCAAGGTATTGCAGGTCTTGCAAACAAGCACATGCACTTCTCCAGGCAATCGAATTCGATGTCTGCGAGAGACCTTTATGAGATGGTTTGCAAATCTTGAACGTTGTTCTGGAGTATATGTCAAAGAGTCTTTGAGTAAACCGATAAGTTGCTCCTGAGACCAAAGAGCATGCGCTTTTCGCTTATCTCGATGAAGTCTGCTTCGGCGACCCATGATACCCACTCATCCAAGAACTGAGAGCAAATCTGTGGTGATCACGTCGATATCACGGTCGCCATCGACCAAATGAAAAATTCCAGCATGACGATAATAATCTGCGAGCGGGGATGTTTGGTCATGATAGGCTTCTAAACGAGCAAGAACTGTTTCTTCAACATCATCTGCTCTTCTTTTTTCAACAAATGAACCACATTCACATATTCCATCTTTTATGGGATTGAATGTGTCGTGATACACTGCCCCACAATTCCCACAGCTGTATCTTCCACAAATTCGTTCTACAATACGTTCATCAGGAACATCGATAGCCAATACTGCTGAAACATCAACAATTGCGGACAATGCCTCTGCTTGTGGTATTGTACGAGGAAAACCGTCAAACATTACTCCATTCTTTGCATCATCCTCTAGGAGACGATCACGAATCAAGTCGATGATGACCGAATCAGGGACAAGTGCTCCTGCGTCCATGTATGATTTAGCTTCAATTCCAACAGGAGTCCCTGCCTTGACTGCCGCACGTAACATGTCCCCAGTAGATACTTGGGGCAAACCCGTAGCATCCATCATTCTTTGAGCCTGTGTGCCCTTTCCAGCACCTGGAGGTCCGAACAAAACAATGTTGAGCATGGCTTATCGCTATCGCTCATCCTTTTCAACGTATCACTTCAAACCCATGCGTTGGAGATACTGTTCCCCGTAGTGGCTCCATTGTTC
>JBMZTB010000124.1:0-4448 GCA_049623485.1 Candidatus Poseidoniaceae archaeon | reverse complement strand
CGAACCCGGAAGTCAAGCCCTCCTGCGTCTGTCCCAATACTGTGGTACGAGAGTCCACGGGAACGGCGGTCACTGTGCCCCTCTCCTTTCCTCTTGGTATCCCCGATCCTCATTTTCCTACTCCTAGGTTCGAAACCACCTTTGAGAATCCATACGGAGTGTTACACATGCCAATTGATACCCTTGACATTTTAGGGTCTGATCAAATTGGGATTCATCTCGCCTCTGTAGGTGATATTCTATTCCATCCTCGTGAATTGCCTGCTCCAACCATCGAGAAATTAGAGGAGGTAGTGCAACTTGAACTTGCTCCAATCTCAATAGGAGGTTCAAATCTTATCGGTGCTCTCTTAGCAGGAAATAGTAATGGTATGGCTGTAGCTGACATTGCAACTGAATCAGATATTGATGAATTAACCGCCTATGGTGACGTTGTTGTGATGGAAGGTGGTGTCAATACAGCTGGCAATCTTTTGCTTGTTAACGAACAAGGTTGCGTAGCATCCCCGAGCATACCAGAAGATGGTTTAGAAATTCTAGCTGAAGTACTTGCTGTTGATATTATCGCCACGACCATTGGTGGTCAAGATGTTGTTGGCAGTCTTGGTGTTGTGAATGATCAAGGTGTACTTCTACATCCAGATGTTGCTCCTGATGAGGTTCTTTTGATCGAAGAAATATTGGCAGTTCCACCAATGGTTGGCACAGTCTCATTTGGTTCTCCATACGTAGGAGCTGGAATTTGCGCTTCAAACAATGGTGCACTTGCAGGCAGTGAAACCACAGGCCCAGAACTCAATCGTATCGAAGATGCCCTCGGTCTAATCTGAGTTTGTGCAATAAGAATGTTCAAGAGCCTCTCCAATGGGTTGAGACTCATGGGTGAAATGCTCTATCAAGGCAAAGTGAAGCAAGTTTGGTCAACTGATGACCCAGATATTCTAGAATTTCGGTTCACAAATCAAATTTCTGTGTTTGATCAAATCATTCCTTCACTGATACCTCGGAAAGGTGAATCGCTAAACCGAACTACAGCTCACTGGTTCAAACTTGTTGAACAAGAAGGTGTTTGTGGGACTCATCTTATTGAATTGAATGGTCCTGATCGCTGTCTTGTTCGCAAAGTCGAGGTCATAAAAGAACCTGGGGCAATCTCTCGTGATGCAGAATGGGTCTTCGTACCTCTAGAATTCATCGTTCGACATTACCTCTCTGGTTCGGCATGGCGTCGTTTCCAACGAGGTGAACTGACTGCGGAATCCCTCGGTGTTTCTGAAGATGCTGAATATGGTGTCAAACTTTCTCAACCCTTTGTAGAAGTTACAACAAAGTTCGAAGCTTTTGATCGTAATATTGATCGTGAAGAGGCTTTGGTAATCTCTAATATCACTGATCAAGAATTTGATTCAATTGTTCAGGCTGCACTCCGTGTTGATGAAATAATTGAGAGAGAGGCTGCAAAGAATGGCCTGATACACGTTGATGGAAAGAAGGAGTTCGCATTAGGTCCGGGTAGAAAGGTAGTCCTTGTCGATACATTCGGTACACTTGATGAAGATCGATGGTGGGATGCAGAGGCATATTCCAATGGAGAATGTATTGAATTGTCTAAAGAATTTGTTCGAACCCATTACATCAATACTGGTCATCAGGCTGAATTGCAGGTTGCTCGTGATGCAGGTACCGTAGATCCACCAATTCCTGCTTTGCCGCAAAGTGTCATCGACGAAACAGCATCTCTCTATGCCTCAATGTTCGAGCGTTTGACATCAGACTCGTTCTGATTATTGATGCTGTCTGTGGATGAGCCCAGCGCTCCTCCTTTCTGCAGCCATTAAGAGGGCGTTAAGATGTCGAACAGCATCTCTTACGCCCCCATCAAGAGGTTCTTCCCGAGATACCATCCATCCTGTTCCGAGTAGCATTGACCTTAATGATTTGACTTCTTCCAAGGTGATGTATCCTAGGATGATTAATCCCGCCTTTCCCTCCTGGAATTCTTTGTGTCCGGTATTCATTTCTGAACATCGTTCAGTAAGATATTGCAAATGATCAACTAAATCAGAGTACAAGCCTTCCGATTGGCTTGGTATTGGGACGATATTGTCCAAAATGTATTGCAGAGATGACCCTGTGGGGTGAGGGAATCTTCCGAATCGTTCTCTATTCTTGTTTTCTCCAAGCATTATTGGCGTTGAATCTCTATTAAGCATCCTTACTGATGTGAATAAAAGCGTAGCATCATCCCAAGGAATTTCATCTCGGTTTTCTATATCTTCCAAACCCTGATCTCGTAAGCGAGTATAAATTCCTTCTCGAGCGACAAGATTTTGCCAAAATTGATTATTCCCTTTTCGAACTTCCAATAGAGCTTGAAATGTTTCATCAAGATTTTCTGAAACGCATCCATCCAACGTGTAAAACGCAGTGGTGGAAGAATCGGACTGGTTCATGCCCATCGCACAACTTCATACCTATTGAGGTATGTAATTTGACCTTAATCAAAGAATTTTGACATTCGTTCCTCAATACTTGTCGTATCGACTATTTCTTCACCAGGATCGAGTTCTTGTCGAATTGAATCTAACCTACTCGATGGGCTAAGGTCGGTTTCCAATTCAGGAATTTCCTCAATCAATGATACAGGTTCTTCTTCAATGACCTCTTCTTGGATTTCTTCGATGGTAATATCATCTTCAACTTCACTATCAATTTGTGTAGTTTCTTGCTGCCTCACTGATGATGATGTTGTTTTTGGCTTATTTCTTAATTGTTCCTGAATCCGCAGAGTATCCTTTCTCTGCATAATCAATAGATATGCTCCAACAATCAAGATTGTTAATGTTGAACCCCATAGGAGATTGTTTGTGGTAACTAAACTCTCACTTTCTTCGACGTAAATTGCTGTAGCAGTATCGTCATCTGGATTATCATCTATGTCAAATGGTGAGTCGCATCCAATGGTTGCTGTCAGACTTTCTTTGTCTGATATATCTGGGTTTTTAATTTTGACAATTGGAGCAAATTGTGAACCTTCAACATCGACAATACGTTCCGTGCGGTATGAACTCGTGGAACTTGTTACTGTAATAATGCAATTAATTTCTCCAAGTATTTCATAATTTGAGCGTGTTATAGCAATATCAAGGTCTCCTGTGGCGCTGAAACTTGCAATTCCAACATTCCAATTTGATTCACGTGAAACTTGAGGTGTCTCAATTGAAATGACCTCATGCCCGTTTCCATCGTATCCCACAACTCGAATCGTCAATTGACCTGGAACTGGATCCCATTGAGAGACGGAAAGATTGACTACTTTCGTTTCATTTCTTTGGATCGTAAAGGAATTCATGTCCAATGGAATCGTCTGTCCAGTACTTGTTGAGGCGATAAACGTCAAACGTGTTTGTTCGTTTTTATCCCCTGTTACGCTACATGAAACTGCAACACCCGTTAACGGTGTTCGGCCTAAATCTTCGAATGCATTGGATACAAATTGACAGGAAGCTGATACTTGTGCCAATGAGGATCCGATGTTGACATATTGGATGAGATCATTTGATGATGAGACGCTTGCAAAACGAACACCTTCTTCCAAGATTACACGATACTCATCTTGGTACATTGTTTCGCCAGATGTTGTCGTTACTATTTTTGAATTCGAATGCAACGTAAAGGCTTGAGTGGAGCCAGATGAACCTGATAATACAGGGCTTGAAGAGAATGAAATATTTGAATGCTGAACGGTAATTATTCCATTGTACAATCCAAGATCTGGGTGGTCGACTCTGATACTGATATCGAACGATTCTTGATTCCAATCTGATGGAGGTATGATTTCGAATGGAATGCCTCGTATTTCATGAGGTGACAGCGATGCTGATTGTTCTCCTGAAATAGTCCATCCAGCAGGTAGGGACTCGAGATCAATCGCTACATAACTCATTGTGTTGCCTGAATTTTCCATCCATGCTAATGGGTATCCTCCCTCGCTGCTCACAAACCATGTTTGATTTGTATTAAGTTCAAAATTTGGCGAAGGTGAAACTCTTACCGGTATCTCAAATTCTTCTAAACCTAGGCCAGCACCATCAGAGACTCGTATCTTGACAATGTTTACTTCACCTGCAATTGCATTATCAGGAGATTCAACATAAACATCAATCAATTCTGATTGTCCTGGTTCCATAAGGTTTCCATCAGGAAGCGAAGTATTCCATCCTTGGCCTGATTTTGTAAAATAAGGGATGCTCGGAGAGTTGCCCAACTGTGTTACTTCCACTTGAATCGTATCGCCACCTGGTACTATTTCCAATTCACTATTTGCAAGATTAACATGCCACTTTGCGGTTTTTTGCACTTCAAGAGTGACATTGAATTGTCCTAATTCATAACCAGAGGAGATAATTTTGTATGTAATCGTAGCAGTCGTGTTTTCCCATGCAAAT
>JBMZTB010000123.1:0-4468 GCA_049623485.1 Candidatus Poseidoniaceae archaeon | reverse complement strand
AATATGCGATTCCCCCCATGCAATATTTGTGGCAAACACAATCCGGAAAAAAAACTCATTATTTTCTGATAAAATAGCATCCAAAAATGACTCCTCAAGTTCTATTTCATCCATCGGTTGTGTTTCAAGTGTTATCACCTGGGCGCCTGCAGAACTAAATATTACTTCACTGAATACGTCGTCCAAATTCTTAGTCCTCATCACATTATCCTTCTCCTTAAGAAGGCGTGAACCACTGTTAAGTTTCGCGACATCCACATACCTTTCCCTTAACTCAACAAGAATGGCCCTCTGAACGGAGTTCTCAACTTTTTCAGTTTCAATGAAGTTGTACCATGATTCCAACGAAATTGCCGGTTCAGGCAACCAACTCGTCTCGGTTTTAGGCATGGATTTCATAAATGATTCGTAGTCAGATTGGTTGATTTTTTCTTTTTTACGATTCAATTTCGTATCTTTGGAAAAATCCATTGCTCTCAAAAAGTGATCGATGAAAGTGCGGACGAACAAAAGCTGAATTGATTCGATATTGAATTCTTCAATCTCGAGGTCAAATCGCTGTGCATGAGGCTGGAAAATCTCAAACAATTCATCATCGGTCAAGAAACAATAGCACAACTCAGGAAGATAACCCCCGCCTGCTAAGTATATATTTTCAGGATCTGAAATTAGACCTTTCTGATAGATTCCATCCAAAACCAGGCCCACAATTCTCTCAAGGATTGGGAGGAAACTGTGGTCTGGTTCTCTATCTGACAAATCAACCTTAACGACATTCATGTGTAGAGATCGCCATAACCTCCACTCTGGAATCTTAGGTCTAATCGAAATCTGCTCCAATAGGAATTTGATTGGTTTTGCCCACTCAATCACATATTTGTCCACTAACAAATTGTGAGCATCAATGACTTCGGCACAGTATACCTTGGATGTTAATACTGTATCATCAAAGAGCTTCAACAATTCGTCTGTATCGATCCCAAATTCGGGCACGTCCCCGTCCTTTACTCTAAGATAATACATCGCTGCAGCATACTCTCGGAGATGTTCATGCGTCCAACCAAGTTCACCTTCACCAGATATGAACAGTAAACTAAGATTCTCGAAGATATGTTGAAACAATTCTTCCAGGTGGACGCCGAGATCAGCATTAAGAAGATAATCTGCGAGGAATTTCATTCGGCTTTCTTGTGTCTTGAACGAATAAATACCCTCTGTCATGTGTTCATCAAGGAGATCGAAAAAGGCAATGCCATGACAAATTTCAAGTATTTTTTCTTGAAGAGCGGAATCACGACGAATCAAATCCTTTGCGCGGTTGTGTTGCAAAGCAGCGTCGAATATTGCCGAATAGAATGCACTGGGGCTTTCTGTGATTTCAATATCATTCTTAACAAAATAACACATCCATCCAAGCAACAATGGTTTATTGACAAAACTAAACATTTCCCCGTAATGAATGATTTTATTTGTTTTCTCAGCAAGTTCATCTTGCATCTTCCAACTCTTCACAAGTTTTTGCGTGAATTCTTTTCTCAGAGATTCCGGTCTATTATACATTTCAATGTGATTAAACTGACTGAAGCGGCCTCTCAATTGCTTGAGGTGAGTAGGTCTAGTTGAAATCAATAAATGGCTTCCTTTGATGGTATTGTACCGAGAACAAAATGCGAGTAATGAAGAGAGTTGTTCATGTGTTGAAATTTCATCAATCGCATCAACCAGTAGAACGACATTTCGAATAGGATCCATCCAATGATGCTGTGTTTCGACGCCAGAGTTCTCCAAGCCAATGTTTTCTCTCTGATTGTCAATTTCTCCGACAATTGCCTCACTATCAAACCCAAACTCTTTTGCCATAGGGTTTGAATTAAGATAACCTTGTATGACAACGTCAAATGTTGATTCCTCAGAATAGTTCTCTCCTTCAGTTTCTCGAACCGTAGACCATGCCCTGAGCAAATCCTTTGCTTGCACATGCAAACAATACTTGTTGGTATGTGTGTTAATCATGTGACCTATTTGTCGTAGACGAACTGATTTTCCAGTTCCAGGATCACCTGAAATTACCGTTAATTCAGATGAGCAGTAAGCAAGTCCAGCTTCAATTAGGCCAGTCTTCGCTAATTTTGAAAATTCCAGAGTATTACCTGAACTATTGTGGTTGACATCCGATGTCTGTTTTGGATGCTTGGTCCAAACATAGCCTTGCAAGAAGGATTCCGAACCATCTTCAGTTGTGCCTCTACGCAACCTTTGAGTACCTCTTCCCAGGTAATTGAAGGGGACGATGTCTTCACGTAAACTGCCAGAAAATTCATTGTGAAAATACACATTGGGGCCCTCAATATTTTCGGCGATATGGAGTTCTCTCGCTTCGGTTGGTATTCCACAACAGGTTATGAGATCACTTTTCTCCTTCAAAAAGTCATGAAAAGGGGTCATTTTTGCTATGGAAGATAGGAGTTGGTCGAGTTTGTTTTGGATGTTTATTGAATTTGAAACTCTTCCACTTTGCACTGCGAGCTTACTATCAAGGTTATTATTGACTTGGATTTGGATATTATTAGTTGCGCTGATAATGCTGGGATGAATGATGGTTTTTGTTTTGCCAGATCTAAATAGCTTCTTCCCACGGTGTAGATTTTTCTTTTGGTTTTCAGACATAGTGGGGAATGTGATATTGAAGTTTCCTTCATCCTTTGCAGGTGCGCTCTTCGTTTTCTTTCGACTTGGATCTAGAGCAACCTCCCACTCGCGATTTCCTTTTTGCCAAAGTGTTGCTCTGCAGACTGCATTTTCTACGATCGTACTGTCTGCAATTGTGTTAATCTCAGAAAATTTTGTCTTGTAGTAGTGTTTGACGTCAATTGGAAATAAGCCGCTTGAACTGCGTGTAATCTTGCTTGGATCAATCGGATCAACGGACAAAAGCAATGCATCATTGCAGCAATTGTTGTAAGCATGCTCGAAATATTCGTGTTGTTTATTTGTGCGAAGAGCATCAGGCCCCACTGCCCAAAGTGTTACATAGGTACTGATCATAATGTGGATATCTGAATGCGTTTCACCATCCTCGTTGCTTGCGTCTACGTTTTTCCAATTTACCTTGAAACTTAGATTTGAGAGGTATGGCTGAAATCGTTTTTTGTATTCACCATCCCATTTTTCGGAATAGAAAATCGTGAACGATTCAATTTTGTTGTTTAATTTTGAACGTTGTATATGCCTCAAGACGCTAGAAAGGTTCTCAGCAGTATCTAGACCAATATATCCAACATTCACTTTATCCTTCCATTTGCTTACTGTCGTATGATTGAGAATCATAGACAGAATATCCACAGTTAGGAGTTGTTTGGGGTGTATTGAGTACCCTTCTCCATGCAACTGGTGTGAATCATCGACGAACCGTTGGAGAATCTTAGACTCATTGTACTCGAAAACCCTGCTTCCTGTCTCGGTAAATGTGATTTTCAATTCTCCAAGTGTAGTTGATGCCTCGCCAATAACCTCTTCAGCATAAATACTGACTTCAACTTTTGAGTCAAGCAGCGGTTGTTCCTCTGGAGGACGTAGTATTCCTAGAAGATAAAACTCAACCACACCTTTCTTCAGATTTTTATCCTCATGTATAAACTCAATAATTGGGGTTTCTCCCTCTTCCCATGTTTGTCGGTTTGCTGACATCCAAGTATTGGAATCATTTGTTTTGTGTTTTACTACATTCTTCAGTAAATCAACATTCTCGTTGTTCCATGCAACGTCTTCAACAAGAGATAGAAACTGTCCAAGAAATCTCTTTGCTATCAATTGACTGTAATTATCGTCATCCTTTCCAATACATTTTGCTTTAAATCTGAGGTAAGAATTAGGATTTTTTTTACGGAACCGAAATGATATTGGAAGCAGGAATTGATAGTCTAAGTCATCGCTTTGACGCTCTTCCTCCAAATACAAACACACAGTTCTGTTCTTGACATGCTGATTTTCAGCATCATCGGTCACAGTAAACTGGTTGTTCTTGCCGAACATTCGGTTTTGCCAGAGGTATCGGAGATATCAATCTTCACATTAAAAATCAAATATGCCCATGCAATATCCGAACCGTGGAGAGACATTTGTGGCCCCTGTGGGGAAGGAACAATCAAGAGGATCCCGAAAATTATCCCCTCATTCCTCACTCTTCATTTGTTGAATCAGTGGAAGGCCTTCAAAGAGTTCGATCAAAAATCATTGAAACTCAATTACCAAGATTGCCATGGGGCAGTAAGAAAGCGCTTTTGATTGGCTTACAATCGGAGCAAGATTCTTTGGACAACCTAGAAAGTGAGCTCAAAACCGCAAAAGAATTATTGATGAAGGTTCAGTTTGAAGTTGAGGAAATTTTGTTTCATGAAAGTCAACCTGAAAACGATCTACGGGCCAAACTAGCATCAAATCATTGGGATATCATTCATTTCTCAGGTCA
>JBMZTB010000122.1:0-4476 GCA_049623485.1 Candidatus Poseidoniaceae archaeon | reverse complement strand
GATCGTCCGGGTATGTTGGAAAGATTGTTTACTGGGGCACTCGTTCTATTGTTTTGGGCAATAGTCATTGCAATCGTGGGAGGTGCTCTTTACTTTAGTGCCATTGCACTCGATGCGTTGTTTACCTTTGTATCAGAGTTCACGAATGATATCTTTGACTTTGTATCCTCTGTATTGGCATTTCTTTGGGAATGCTTGAAAATAATCTTCTGGATTTATGTGATTCTGATCATGCTTTCTCTCTTTGACTAATGGTGTGTAAAAATTAACAAAATTATCGAAAAACAGACTGAAGGAATAACCAGAAAACGCAAGGAGATGAAAATTATGCCAAACAATGGAAGCCCAGTTTGCTGTATTGGAAAACCATGTGGAAACACATGTATTGATGCCTCAGAAGAATGCCATGAAGGACCGGGTGGAGCGACGTGCGACTCCTCTAAGAATTGCGACTGTGGATGTACAACGCATTGTGACTGCGGGAATCTTGCAGCTCAGGACTGTAGTTCAGATTCTTGCGGAGCATGTTGTGATGACGATGATTGCTCACGGCACAGTTGAATGGGAAGTACTGGAGAATATTGCGTAAGTATTGACATAAAAATTAGCAAACAAACCGTACAAATATACAGATTAGGAGATGAATAAAATGATGAATACAATGATACCATTAACCATCGCAAACACGCTCAATCAAACAAACAAGCAGCGCATTGAAGCGAAAGCAAATCAAACCCTGAAATCGGCAATCCAAGAACAACATCTTGCCCCTGCAGGACAATTCGATGTTTATGACCAATCTGGAAAGGTCATCTCCAATGATGTCGCATCCCAACACCGAGATGGCACTGTTTATGTCGGGGTGGCAAAGGTTGCTGGTGGAAGTGTTGCAGTGAGCGATTTTAGACAACTATCGGCCGGCTTCCCGTCAATTCGACACATCAATCAATACTCTTCCAAGCAAAAGGTTGGCGCGTTTGTGGTGAACTTGCCTGGGGTTGTTTCTCACATGAACACTTCGCAAATGTTCTACATGGTATTGGTTGATGCTCGAAGCTTTCCCGATCTTCCTTCTGCCTACATACTGTCACCTTCTAGCAATCAAATCGAGCATGCGAATATTTACGAAGGCAAGGTCTTCTCCGTAGCACCAAACAAGACCATGTGTGCTATTTGCACAGGTTCGATCTTTCATGAGGAATGGTATTCGTCAATTCAAAATTCCAACCTTACGAGTTCGATGATGCTTGGAATGTACCTTGATCACCTCATTCATGTCCTCAAGAATCCGAACCCAGATGATCCTGCAAGGGAGGTCTAATCTTGTCGAATCGCTACCTTCGTCAACAAGGAATTGTTGATCAAAAAGCGCTATCTCGGCTCAAGGTTCTTGTTTCCGGTTCTTCTAACGGTATTGCCGATATCCTCGTCCTGCTTGATCAACTTGGTATCTCTTCAAAGGACGGAAAAATTGGAATCTACCCGGAAGAAGAGGCCAATCCTAACACCGTGTTTTGGAATTTAGCATTCTCTGAGACACCAACGTTTCAGGCGTTGTGTCTTAACCAACCTGAGAAGTTTATCCTCGTGAAGGACTTGAGTTCAACGAAGAATTGGGATATTCATCTGTCAATTAACGGTTCAATCAATCTTCCAAACACAATCTATGGCAGAGTTATCGGCCCGAGAGCTTTGGTTTCGATGAATCCAATTTCAAAAAGGGGTAACTCCCTATCAGATCATCCACTCACCCCTTCACTTCGAATTGTGTGTTGTTCCGCTATCATCGAGCGGATGATGCGATTTCTTGGAATGACGAATAAATTGGTTGTAAGCGATGCTTGGGTGACAGCAACATACCGAATTGAAACAACAGATTTGGAGCGTGCAAGTGATATTGTCCATGCAAAGGGTCTGGAAGATGTTTCAGTGAATTTTCAACCCTCAAGTGATGGACTCGCTACATTGGCTCGAATTCGTTTGCCTCAAAATCCTCACATAAATCCATTTGATTATCTCAGTGTCTCTAAGGAAGCAACTGAAGAATTAGCTGACCTCGATGTTGGCCTGATTCCATGGAATGATACCGATTCATTACTCAACCAAGTGTTCAATATTGAACAAAAGGATGTTGTTGTTTTGGGGGCAGGGGGTCTAGGTTCATGGTGCGCACCACTTGTTTTGCAAATGCTTCCTTCCGGCCAGATACACATTGTCGATAGTGATGAGCAGATTGAAGTACACAACCTCAATCGCCAAGTGCTGTACAGTGAACAGCACATTGGGCAAGCAAAAGCAGAAATTGCTAAGCAACGATTGAGTAGGATTAATCCGAACGTCCAAATCCATGGTTACATTGAGCACTTGCTGCCAGGGCATGTCAACCAGGAATCGTGGGATGATCAAGAGGAATTGCTTGTTGACGATCTAGATGATGAAATCGAAGCTTTCCTTTCTGAAGCACTTCAATCATCGACGTTGTATTTCGCTTGCCTCGATAATATGAAGGCTCGAACCCTGTTGAATGAAGCCGCACTATTGTACAATGCTGATTTCATCAATGGAGGCAGTGAGTCAATCCACGGTATTGTTGAACGGATGTCGAATGAAGAAGGTTGTATGGTTTGTCGATATGGTAAGGAAACAGCAAACGAGGTTGAAGTTGTCTCATGTACAGAGGAGGGCGTTCGTCCAATCGCATCAATCGCAACAACAACAGCTTGGGCCGGAGCCATGATGGCAGCGATTGGATTGGTGCAATCCTCCTGCTTCAATGAAACAGTTTTGCCAAGATTCCAATGGCACAAAGGCTCAGTACAACGAATGATGACTGGATCAAAACCACCATGGATGGACGAACCATGTTTGCGTCATATTTGACAGAAAAAAAGGAAGACAAAAAGCAGTATAGATGGAGATGGGAAAAATGGTACAACTAATTTGTCAGACAAGCCAAGAGATTGGAGAAAATAAGATTGCAATTTCAATCAATGATAGTATTGAATCTGGACTTCATGCAGGAAGTCCAGCTAAAGTTATTGGAAACAAGTCTACTGTTGCCCAGATTGTTGTATCTGAACAGA
The DNA here is from genome assembly GCA_049623485.1 of Candidatus Poseidoniaceae archaeon. GTDB lineage: Archaea > Thermoplasmatota > Poseidoniia > Poseidoniales > Poseidoniaceae > MGIIa-L2. Next base: position 1,393 of record JBMZTB010000122.1, on the reverse strand, counting down.
TCGAACCAGGTCGAATTCTAATGGGTGCTACAATGCGAATAAATGCATCCGTTTCTGAGGGTGATGAAGTTGAGGTAAACTCCTTGAATGCCAAGGTCCTTCAAAAGATTCGATTCCAGCCCTTGGTTGAAGGGATTGATGAGCATACATTGAACCAGGCTGTTTCGAGTTTGAATGATGTGTATGCTTGCAAGGGTGATCGATTTGTCGTTCAAGTAAATGGTGAGCCGATTGAGGTTTGTGCAACCCGCATTCGCCCTAATCATGGATGGTTGGTCGATGCAACTGTCTGTGAGGTTAAAGAGAAACCTGTCAGAATGAGGGGACGAAATATTCCAAGCGTTTCCTTCGAAGATATTGGTGGTCTTGATGAGACAATTGAGGAAATAAAGGAAATCGCAATTGTTCCTCTTCTTCACCCAGAGGTGTATCAAAAGGCTGGCCAAGATCCTCCAAAGGGTATTCTTTTGTTTGGCCCGCCAGGTGTCGGAAAAACGTTGCTTGCCAAGGCTCTAGCCCGAGAGGCTCAATGCAATTTCATGCTCATCAATGGGCCGGAACTTTTCGCTGCCACATACGGTGAATCTGAGAGGAAGCTACGAGAACTTTTCGAACAGGCCAAGAAAGAAGGCCCGACCGTTGTATACATTGATGAAATCGATGCTATTGCTGGTTCGCGAAAGGATGGTAAGGGACAACTCGAGAAGCGAATTCTTACACAACTGCTCACCGAATTGGATGGATTTGAAGATCGAGGGCAAGTCCTCGTTGTTGGTTCTACCAACATGATTGAATCGATTGATGATGCACTTCTTCGTGCCGGACGATTTGATCGAAGAATCCACGTGCCATATCCTGACAAGGTTGGTCGTGAGCATATCCTTCAGATTCATACCTCCTCTATGCCATTGGAGGAAGACTTTAGCATCGAACAATGGGCAAGAAATACCAACGGTTTCACTGGTGCTGATTTGGCAAACTTGTGTCGATATGCTGCATTTTCATCAATTCATAGAGTCTACGGTGTTGAACGTTTGATGGATCTTCAAATGGTCGAAGAGGAAGAATTGTCGAATCTAATCGTAACGCATGAGGATTTTGAAGCATCACTCGAAAAGGCGAAGCCATACCGAATCGATCAACGTCAGCCATCGAACATTGGACTATTCAAGATGGACGATATCATCGGTCATGATGAAGCAAAGGAAGAATTGAATGAGCATCTGGTCTTGCCAATTCTTCACAAAGAGATGTACGAAGCGATGGGTCTCAATTGCAATGGCGGCGTCATCTTGCACGGACCGCCTGGAACTGGAAAAACCATGCTTGGAAAGGCAGTAGCAAATCTTTCTGAAGTCCAATTTATGGCAGTGTCCGGGCCTGAACTACTTTC
>JBMZTB010000121.1:0-4559 GCA_049623485.1 Candidatus Poseidoniaceae archaeon | reverse complement strand
TTGAAGAGGGGTTCATAATTAGAATCGGTCGTTATAATTTCAACATTCCAATCCATTGCTGAATTCCATGATTGCAAAGATACTTCTCCATGGAGACCAAGCATCCTCCACAATTTTTGGGCACTAAATGGCAAGAAAGGTTGTGTAACGATAGCAAGATATCGGCATAATCTCCAGCCAAATGCTAACGATGATAGTGATTCATGACGACCTTCTGCATCAATCTCTGATTTGAGATGCTTCCAAGGAGCAGCATTCTGAAGCAATTGATTGCCGTGCTGAGCGGCGTTCATAGCAAATCGCAAAGCCTCTTTGTAACGATGACGTTTTAACGAATCCGTAATGTTGGCATGAAGAGTTTCTAGGAACTTGATGTCCTCTGCGTGCAGAGAATTATCATCGAATTGGAGAAGAGGAGACCCGTTATCATGAGGCAATCGTGCTGTAAGTGACATGACACGATTGACAAAGTTGCCATATGTTGCAATCAGTTCATTGTTAATTCGATCAACAAATTCATTCCAAGTAAAATCTGTATCATGACCTTCTGGCATGTTGATGCTCAAATAATATCTCAACGTATCAGGGTCAAATCGCTGTAAGAATGAAGGAAGCCAAATTGCATGCTTACGAGATTTAGAGAATTGACCACCAGCCAACATAAGATATTCCATAGCAGGTACATTATCTTCTAAATGCAGGTCTCCAGTAGATGGAAGTTCAATAGGATCATCAGCTGTTTTCCCATTTCGAATATGATTAAGACCCATTAAAATTGCAGGCCAAATCACTGTGTGGAATGGGACGTTATCTTTACCCAAGAAGTAGTAATGCCTAGTTTTTGAATTTTCCTTGTTCACCCACCAAGACTCCCAGGCATCAGATTCTTGAGCATGTTTATTGGACCAAATTTGAGAACATGTCAGATAACCTTGAACTGCCTCAAACCAAACGTAAATGCACTTCCCTATCCATTCATCTCCTTCAATTGGGACGTTGATCCCCCAAGATAAATCTCGAGTAACTGCGCGAGGACGTAATCCCATATCGAGCCATTGTTTTGTCATAGCGCGGACATTCGGTTTCCATACAGATTGCCTCTGCTCCGCATGTTTTTCCAACGCTTCTTGAAAAAGATCTAACCTGTAGAAAAGGTGTTCTGTCTCACGAATTTCAACTTCAAATTCAGGATTCATTTTAGAAATAGGCTTTTTCAATTCAGATGATTCGTACGTCGCTCCGCAAGAATCGCACTGGTCGCCTCTGGCGCCATCCGCATCACATGATGGGCAGGTGCCTTCGATGTATCGATCAGGAAGGAAACGCCCACCTCCCGATGGATTCAATTCATAGTATTGTTCCATTGCCCTCAATTCAAAAAAACCAGCATCATAGAGTTCCTTGAAATTGTATTGTACTCTTTCTTTGTGCTCTACATCAGTTGTTCTATTGAAAAGAGAACCTCCATAGTCTGGTCCTCTGGAATCAATATTTGGCATCCAAGTGCAACCTAAATCAAGAAGTGCTTTCGTATTGATCTCATGGAATCTATCCACAATATCCTGTGGTTCTAGACCTTCTTGTTCTGCAGAAACTGTGATTGGAGTACCATGTTCATCTGAACCAGAAACCATCAGAACTCGATTGCCCAAGGCCCGTTCGAAACGTGCGTGAATGTCTGGCGGCAGGTAACAACCTGCAACATGACCAAGGTGTAGTGGTCCGTTTGCATAAGGCCATGCCACGCAAATCAGTACGTGGTCACCATCGCTCATACCACTCCCAATCAACCAACCATTTTCAACTCGACCCTTATTGATGATAAATCAACGTCATTTTGAATAACTTTGTGCCCCTAGGGGTGATATCCTTCGGACAGGAGTACTCGTTAATCATGGGCCTTGAATTACTCATATTCTACACAATTTTGGCCATCGGGGTCTCATTCTTATGTTCTATTCTCGAAGCAGTCGTGCTTTCAGTTCCTAACACCCAAGTAGCTGTTTGGCAAAAAGAAAATGATAAACGCGGCGAAATTTGGTCCAAATTAAAAGCAGATGATGCTGTAAAACCACTCACTGCCATTCTTACATTGAATACTATTGCACATACAATGGGAGCGGCTGGTGTTGGTTCACAAGTCCAAGAAGTGTATGGAAACGAGTATCTGACCATTGCGTCAATCATTCTTACTCTTGCAGTACTGTTTCTATCTGAAATTATACCAAAGACGCTTGGAACAGCATATTGGCGTCAACTTTCTCTTATCACGGGCAGATTGCTAGGTCTCATTACCACATTGCTCATCTTTATAGTTGCGCCAATTCAGTGGATGAAGAAGATTCTCCCCAGTGCTGATGGACAATTGGTTACACGGGACGATTTAGCTGCGTTGGCAGACCTTGGCGAAGAAGAGGGGGCACTCATGGAAGATGAGGAAACCGTCATCCTGAATTTACTGCGTTTAAGAGAGATTCCTATTACTGAAGTTATGACCCCACGTGTTGTTGTATCCGCCTTACATAAAGGCAAATCAATCCGTGAAGTTCTTGATGAAAATCCTGTACTTCGATTCTCTCGTATTCCAGTTTATGACGAATCCATCGATGATATACAGGGCTTGGTTATACGTTCAGAACTCCTTGTTGCAGCGAGCAGAGATGAATGGGATCGAGTTGTTGAAGAATTTTTGAAACCAGTACAATTCATTTCCATGGACCAGAGCGTTGATTCAGCTCTTGAGATGTTCCTCGGAGAACGTCAACAATTTGCAGTTGTAAGAGATGAATTTAGTGGCACATCTGGTATTCTCACAATGGAGGATGTCTTAGAAACATTACTTGGAGAAGAAATTGTAGACGAATTAGATGAGGTCGATGACATGCGTGAACTAGCCAGAGTTCAAGCAAACCATCCTTCAGAAGAGGAGTGATTCTTCTTCCATCCATTGAAGGATTAATTGATCTCTTTCTTTATTTGTACGCTCATGGCTGTGCTTAAGATTCTCAACAATGTGTTGAGTGAAATTAGAATCCATTTTTGAATGAACTTCCACTAGATGTCTCCAATGCGCTTCCCCCAATGTGGCATCGTGCATTGCTTGAACAAGCAATGTAGGCACATCTGGAACACCCCATTTAGGAGATTCAAGAAATTCAATATCATGTATTTGATAACGAGGTTTATTCATTGAGTTATAGAGACGCAATAATCGATTCATCATCCAAGGATGTAATGCACCAGGAATTCTCAAAACTTCACATGTAACGTTATTGATTAACGAATATGATGTTACAGGCGATTCAAGAATAACACCTATCAAATTACTCGATGTATCTAATTCCTTTCGTAAAGCACGTTGGGCAATAAATCCACCCATGCTGTGCCCATGTACAATGAAGCCATTCTCAAGCCATCCATTGGCAGAATATTCTAACAACATTTGTTCGAAGTCATGACAAATATGCATAGCAGCCCAATGATCAACTGGCTTATTACCTCCATGTGCTCTCATTTCAAACAGCAATACATTGAATCCTAACTCAGCATAAATCTGGGCTCTTCCAGTCATATTAGCAGCACGTGAGTTCCATCCGTGAATGAGAATAACCAATGGTTTGGAATTATCAATAGATGTACGTAACCAGCGAACTGGATAGCCATCAGCCTCTTTTTCTTCGGATATCCACCCACTCGGAATATCGGATAAAGTCCTCCGTTTAGGCATCCGTAACATAAGAGCAAGAGAAAAGGCCAACCATAAATCACCCACACTTAATGGAAGAAGGAACATTAAGAGCAGTGTTGAATCGATCTTAATAGAAAAAATCCCTATGTAAAAAGAAATCCATAAAATAAGATGGACAATAAACGGTTGAAACCTCTTAAGGTACATATTCAATCAAGATCCAAGCTGACGAATTTAGTCTTCTGCCTTCGAATCCGAGGTTTCATCTTCCTTCTTTTCTTCAGCAGCGACTTCTTTCGCTTTCTTTTTCTCTTCAACACGCTGAGCGTATTTCTCACCGAATTGGCTCATGCTTTCAAGGCGAGCACGGAATCCAGATGATTCACCTTCTTCTGAGACATAGCGTACAAGGTATGCTCCGAAAATAAGATCGAATAATCCTTGTCGAAGATCGCTGTTGCGGGAGAACTGCCAGTTGACAACCCAAAGAATCATGAATACTGCACCGATTGAAGTGTATACAATTGGTGCTCCTCCATCAGCCAACTTTCCAGCTTGTGTAAAGATCATCAAGAATCCAATCAAGCATGATACCCCTATGTTGTTTACAAACAATCCATGAAGGAATAACGGCTTTGTACCATCGCCGCGAACGTATCGAGTGGATGAAGTAAATTGCCCAAGGTTACGTCCTGTCCAAATTGGCAAAACAATACCATTGAAGATAAACATCAATCCTGCTCCCAAAAAGAGGAGTGTATTTGCAAATCCACCACTGCCTCCACCTGTGGCAACTGACATAGCAAGTGCACCGATTAGGAGAGAAAAATTGACAGTGAAATTGACCCACCATGAAATAACGCGGTTCAAA
>JBMZTB010000120.1:0-4573 GCA_049623485.1 Candidatus Poseidoniaceae archaeon | reverse complement strand
TTTAGAATATATCGAACGGGGGCCCTTGTGGTCGTATAGGAACACAACGGTACCCATTCTCTAATTTCTCACGGAAGGGTGTTGGTTGGGTCACTCCTCGTTGAAGTGAGACTCTAATTGTTCGAGAATATTCCTGCGCTCAAATGATACTTCGTTCTCATTGGAATAATTCTCAAGAACGTCAATGGCGTTCAGCAACTCAACATATCTCTCTTGATTCGTTTCAGCATTGAATCGGTGCCATTCGGATTGTCCACCAAGTCCTTGTTCTATGGTGAATCCGGCCTCAACCAAACGGTTTGAAAACACTCGCTCGTTGTAGATGTTATCGGGAAACAACCCAGAAACAGCGCAAAATCGGCTTACAAGTCGATGGTTCTGCAAATCCCTCGGTGGCAAGTCAGTATAACCCCTTCTTGATCGTGTATTTTCAGTGGTTCGAAACGTTCCGTGCTTAAACATCGGATAGATGTCAATTGGGTTTCCACCATCATCCACGCTAAAGACAACCCGGAGATAAAGTCGGCCTTGGCGAACAGTGCGTGAACCACTTGGGTTGAATGAATTTGAAGTGCCACTCGAACCGTGAGTATCAGATCCCAACCATGCTGGTACACTTGCGGGAATTGCTGTAGCCGCTTGAGGCAATGGAGGCGGAAGTGGCGTTCCGACTTGGGCGGGACTCGGAGTGTAAACTGGAGATTGTTCGCCGGTGAGGAATTGAACAATATCATCGTCAACTGTGTAGTCGTCATAAGTTGAAGCAAGTTGCTCTTCAAGGGCAGACAGACATGTTCTCAAATCTCCAGTTCGTACCGCATCTGGGATTCCCCAGATGCTGAGAAATGCATCAATCGCATCGACTAATCCGTCAGGAATCTCCTCCAAGAGCAGGTTCCCAAGCCGTGCTAATGCTTGCTGAACTTGATTGTAGCGAATCTGGGCATCTGGTTCGGTTAGTGCCGTATCGTGTTCAACAGATGTGACATGAAGATGCAGATGCTCATCATTTAGGATATCTCTTTGTACATCACCTCGAATCCGTCGAATACCGCTTCTTGGCAACAACAAAACTGAGGAGATTTGTTGTGCGACGACTACTGCATTTTCTGTTGACCTTGCGACGCGAACGCTCCGATCGGTTGCTCGAGTTAGAGTGGCTCCAATTTGATGAGATTCCAGGAAACCACAGGATATAATCACATCACGATCGAGGTGATTCTCGACGATGTATGGGCCTCCAGAAATACCGGCTGGCCAACCTTCACCTCGGCGCAAGTCGGTCATCATTCCCCCACTCGTTGGATTGTTCGCCAAACCCCCTCCTAAACAAAAAAAGTCCATTTCAATCCTCCTCCGATGTGAATCTCATGAGGAATTCATCATCATTAATTCTGTAAAATTGAAGTTGGTCTGCACCGTATGAATCAAACGTAGACCCATCGATAACATCCCCAACCTCAAGGGCTCCAGCACGCTCCATTTTGCCCTTGATCCATTCACCAAAGAGTTGTCTGTTTCCTTTCGAAGTCAAATCTTTGAGGCCCAGTTCTGGTTGGCCAGTAGGACCGCCAGAACGTCGTTGCATCTCTATGATTTTTCCATCGTCAGTGAATGCACGGAAATCTCTTGGAAGGCCAGGATACTTGTCTCTACCAAGAGTCAATTCAACCTCATACCAAGGGCGTGGCGTGTAGACTCCTGTTGCGCTGTTCAATCGCCCCTTTCCATGGTAAAGATTCAGACTTCCAATAGGGTTCTTTTCACAAATTGCCCTCAAATCGATGCTCTCCACCAATTGCATTTTTCGATGATCAAGATGAACATCGTAGTGGAATATTTCTGCAGCAGTAACCTTTTTTGTCAATGGATCTGATTTGGTCCCCTTGATGTTCACACCCGTGATTGGGAATGTGTTCCTAACATCTGAGAAGAGTTCCTCGACATGTGCGTGAACCTCAGGGTGTAGTTGTGATTCCAACATTAGTTCCATGTTTCCACTTGAGAAGTTGAAGTTTTGACTCCCTACGAACATTTTTGCCTTTACGCCGTCGTGGAAAACATACAATTTCGCATGGATTTTTGTGGTGTATGCAAAAACTCCAGAACGCTTGTCAATTTGTTGAAGTTGCTCATGGATTGACGACCATGCTTGATGAGTCGCTTCTGTCAAACCCTCAGTTCCTGCCATTCCAATAAGTATGCGCACCTGCCCTCCTCTTCTTGCACAAGCAACCAAGTGATGGCCAAAGTTGGTTGCAGCTGATTTGCCAACATAGCCAGACACGATGTCTACTTGCGTTGCTGATTGGATTTCTTCCCTTAGCACATCACGAAATGACTTTGACTCAGTTCGAAGTTGAGATTGAGGCCAGTGCACGTTAATTGGGCCGCCCATGAGAGAGCGACTACTTCTTATTGCTTAGACATTTTAGAAGGGCTTCGAAGATGATTTTAGCGCCTACGGGAGGGACTGCCATACCGATTTGCTTGCGCACACTCGTGGCCCCTCCAACAAATTCGTAGGAATCCGGGAATGTTTGCACTCTTGCTTTTTCTCGGTTTGTCAACGCCCTGTTTTCAGACCAGTGGTATCCGTGAGTACCTCCTCCCCCAGAGCCTGTAATGGTGTACGCAGGTAGGTCGGGATGCATTCTGCGATAGATGTTGGAAAGTCGAGCGCCTTTAACATTAAGGCGTAGGCGTTGAGGGATGTCTTCGGACCATGCATTATCACCTGGTTTGATGAAACTGAGGCGTTCTTGGACTTGACTTTGCAGCTCACGAATTTCATGATGAGAGGTCCCTTTGGGAATATCGGGATTGTGAAGAGCATCATAGCACGTTAGCGGGTTCTCTTTCGTGGTAGGTTCAGGGTGTTGGAACTTCAACTTCAGATCCTTCCTAATTCCCACGATGATGTACCTGTGTCGCATTTGAGGAACTCCATAATGTTCGAAATAGTAGTGATGAACATACAAATCATACCCCTTTCCTGCTTTTTCCAGATCTGTTGTAATTTTCTGCCACGCCTTTCCGCCGTTTGCACCTTTGATGCCGCTAACATTTTCTGCAACGAAAGCCATGGGGTTGTGTGCCTCAAGTACCTTCACGCCATATTGATACAGCATCCCAAATTTTCCATCCATTCCCTTCGTCTCGCCCACGATGCTGAAGTCATTGCATGGAAATCCAAACGCAAGAATATCGATGGGTGCGAGAGAGGAGATGTCAAGATCTCTGACATCGCAATGGTAGACTGAATCAGGCGAATCGGGGCAAATGTTTCGAGTATAAGTTTGACAACTGTCTTTGTCGTAATCTGATGCCCATTGGTGCACAATTTTGTGAACTTGGGTGCCGTCATCATACTCGGCCATCATGGCTCCGAGGGACATCCCTCCGGGACCAGAGAATAATTCGCCGAGTCTGTATTGCATACCATTGAATCCTAATGGCGACGGTATTAGAACTTCATGATGAAGAATGCCGATGCCAAGGCTTTGACCCCCACCAATCAGGTGCGGTGAATTTGAGTCGGTTGGTGTGGAAGTCATTGCTGATGGTTCGGGTGATGGAATTGCCCTGCCACTTTCCACCTCGCTTGCCCGTAATGCCCCGCTTGTTGAGTGACCTTGCGACAGCTGCCGTCGTCATCCCATTGTGTTCAACTTGCCAGGCCATGTAGTCAATGATGTCCTGTTCAAACCAATTCGGGATGAACATTCCATTGCTGTTGACATCCCATCCAAAAATGGACTTCGTGAATTGCTTGTTCGTTGCTCGGAGTTGATTCATGGCTTCTGTTGTTCGCTCAGAGATGAGGCCTCGTTCCATCTCTGCCAATGCACCCATTAGCGTGAGGAAGAATCGGCCCATGGTCGTTGAAGTGTCCACAGCCTCGCCGTTTAGGTCAACGATGTGCAGGTCAATACCCGCATCATTGAGTTCGTCAATCGTGGTGAGAACGTCTGTAGTTAGTCTGAACATTCTGTCTAATTTCATCGTGACAATGTCCGTGTATTGTCCTGTGGCTAATCTCCGTTGGAGAATCCGACCTTTTGGCCTGTCCCATAACGGGATGCCTCCACTCACACCTTCCTCAATGATGATGTCATCATTGGCAAGGTTGAGTTTCTTGTATCGGACATACTCAAGAATCCGTCTTTTTTGTGCTTGAATACTGACTCCTTCATCCACTTGTCGTTGTGAAGAAACTCGTATGTATGCAATGGCTTTTCTCTGATTTGTGTTGGTTTTACTTGGCAACATAATCGAAACATTTTGCTACGACCTATCTATAAGTTCACTTTTTGACAAAGTCTCAGTTGCATCCTCCAACCAATTGATCTCCATAATTTTGGATGGGTTTTAGCACCGCCCCCATCGAACAGATTGGTTGGTTTGAACGGTGTGAAAAATCACCTTGTTTGAACCATCAACCAATCAATTCGGATGCGTTGGAAGGGGCTATCCGAAACCCCATCCAACAGGAAGAAGTCGTTGGAAGGGCTTTGCGTGGGTCTGTTTGTTCGCTAGCGTCTGTATCGACCCGCGTAAAACCCATTGCAAA
>JBMZTB010000119.1:0-4652 GCA_049623485.1 Candidatus Poseidoniaceae archaeon | reverse complement strand
AGGGGGGTGGTATGATGTGGATTTTCGTTTCAGGGGGCTTCCTTAGCGTGGTTTCACACCGTCACAAGCAAGGGCATTTGTTGGTCAGGGCCAGGAATATGGTTCACCTTCAAAGCGCATTCCCAAATGCAGAGCACTTCACGTTGGATGATGCAGACTACCCTCACAGAGCTGAGATTACCAAAGAGAATTTTGCGGAGTTTCTAACTGATTACGTAATGAACATGGAGTATGATAACTTCAAGAAAAGCATAAGGGAATTCAGATACAGTTCGATCTGCCATAGTGTCTGGAGTTTGATGTACAGATATGGTATTCCACACAGGGGGGTTGAATGATGCCTTCATCTTGGCCGATTAGATACGATCTGCGCACTAGTGAAAGTCACCCTTTGGTGATTTCATGGATAACTCATGATTCATTTGCTGGTGAGATTGGAATCACCCTTTGCCCGGGCAAATATCAACCAGTTTCTTGGTCTGGAGGCTGGAACAGGAATTTGGATGCCGATATTTGCGCCATAAACACGTCTGGAACGTCAAAAGTCGTTACATTGGTAGAAGATAGGGAAATGGACATTCTTCGCGTTCCTAGGCTAGGAGAGACGGTTTTAGAGTATGGAATGGATTGGGTGCACCTTCCTTTTGCGGACACCACTGCTCCTGACGAGGATTGGATGACTCAATTTGACCAAACAAGGGAACAAATTCTAGATTTGATAAAGCAAGGAGGAAAAGTTGTCGTTCACTGTAAAGGGGGTTTGGGAAGGGCAGGAACTGTTGCTGCCCTACTCCTGTTGTGCCTGGGATTACCTGCAAGTATGGCAATTGCCATGGTACGCAAAGCAAGAAGCGTGGATTGCATCAATTCAGTACAGGAGGAATTTCTACTTTCACTCTAGGGAATTCAAGGGTGTTAAATATCACACCGGGTAGTCTACGTTCGCCCAGAGGAGAGACGGAATTTGTCTCTGGGAGCCCACTCTTTTTTTCTTCATACGTAGTATGAAGAAGAAAAAAAGAGTGTGGGCGGACTACTGAAGAATCTGGATTGGGACTTAGAGTTCTCTTCCAGGTTCTGAGAAAAATCGTGGGGGTTAAATAGCCCTTATGACATTGATATTTGCTGAGTGGCATGTGATGCCATATGCGCACCATTGGAGCCCACATTTGAACCAAATCTGCTAACAAAATACGACATTGTTTCGGAGCATTTGGTTAGAATAACATCTTCAAAAAACAAAGGAGGATATGATATGAACACAATTTACAAAGCGATACCAAATCAAACTAATATCAACATCACCTATCTAGACGAAAGTCTACAATTTATCGGTAACGATGTTGAGTCAATAACCGTTGACGAGGTGAACTACGGGCGCACTCTGATTCTAGATGAATTCGATTCACTGAAAGAAATCCACATCAAAAGACCAGGTGCAGTAATTTCATTCAACAGCTTTCCAAGGCAAACCATCCGAATCAAAGGAGCGTTTGAAGAGATACGTGTAAAGGACGGTGACGATTTTTACAACCTACACCGTTTTGGCTCAAACCCAACGCTACCTATTGATACAATTTGGGGCGCTGTGGTCACTTCAGATGACAGGGTTGATTTTGAGGACATGGACGCCCTCATGATCAAAACCAACGGAGTTGAAAAACTCGAATTGAACCAAGAAATCTCACACTTGACCATAATCGGTGACTCTGATTTATCCGACATTATAGTCAAAGGGAAGCGAATAATGAGAAGTCTTACTGTACACAGTGGACCCTCGCTCGAGAGTTTGCGAGTAATGCGTCGGGTGCTATCTTGTACCTTGAGGAAATGCCCTGTGATTAACACAGTAATCGGATTTGGAGATCGATTGGCCTTTAATCCGAAGCCATCTAAAGAAAACACTCTATCGATTGGAGGCTTTTGGCATCAAGTTCCAGGCTGGTATAATCAACAAACTGCACTGCTGAAGATTCCACACTTCAAAGCACATCTCACTGCCGAAGAAATTGTAGATTGTAGCGACATGGGTGGCATCAAAATTCAGGCGTATGCATATGATGCTCCAGGCGGTCAAATTCACTTCTCAGAAGCGTTTGGAATTGACATTGAAGAGGCTTCAAACGGGATTGAAGTGCAGCAAGTAATCCGGTTGATTGAGCAAAGGAAAGAGCCTGCCTTCAGAGCCTTAGAATCGTGGTGCAGGCACACGCTAGATTGGTTTGATCAGTACAAAGCTATGCGTATCATAGCATCATTGATTTCAAGGGGCTATGACAAGAAATCAATCATCAGTTTGCGCAACCTGCTTTCAGAGAAGAATACTGAGATGCCGAAAATGATGAATGTCTCGGTAAACGACGGAAGGTTGGGAGGGCATTGGCACAAATTCCCGTCTGAAGATTCTGATGAATGGGAGACGCCCATGAATTCTGTAATGCCATTTGGTAGAATAGACCTTGAGATTTGGTTGAACACAGACCTTGGAGTGGAATTCATAGGTATGACTAGGCAGTACACAGCCCCAAGTAACCACTACCCTCGGCGCAGGCTACTTGTCTCTGACCCAGTAATCAGGAACCTGCTTACTGCAACGCTAAGTGCTGCAAACACGGCAGGAAGAAATTCGCCAGCTGAAAAGAAACTCACGGAACTAGCAGAGAGCCTCTACACAAAGTCACCAATCAATTGCGACCCTTATTGTTGTGAATTCACGGTTTACCACTTGTCCGTTTCTAGAGTTGCAACGAAGGAAACAATAGGAGCGCTTGTTGATGGAATCTTGAGCATGCAAACACCTGCATATGTCAGAGCAGCACTACTTGTTGGAATCGTAGAGATTACGAATTCCGCAAGAGCACAAATTGCATTGATGAACCTAACATCTGAGAAGATGTTGAGTTTGGAAGAATCAACACTCATTGACACGATATCAATTCTCGGCCAAGGCGCATTTACATCTGGAAAGGTGGAAAGATTGGAATGGCCATTCATAGAAAGTTGGGAGAACAAATACAGAAATTAGGAGGAAGAGAAATGAACACTACGAGCATAACAAAAGCAAAACAAATATTGCAACACCAGTTGAATATCTTATGGGACAACCCCGAGAAAGCGGAGGTAGTACCTCCGTTGATGATTTGGGGGCCACCAGGGATTGGGAAGTCTACATTCATTCGCAACCTGTGTAAGGAAAACGACATTGGTTTCATCGATGTTAGACTTGCACAAAGAGAGCCTGTAGACATTAGAGGTCTACCGGTTCCTAGGGACGACAGAAAGGGAATCGACTGGATTGTGTCTTCTGAATGGCCACGTGCTGATGATGAGGATACTCCAGAAAAAGGAATCATCTTGTTCGACGAGATTACAGCAGCAGACAGCACTCTTCAGGTCGCAGCCTACGAGTTCATTCTCGACCGAAGACTTGGTCAGCTTTATCAAGTTCCAGACGGATGGTATATTGTTGCTGCGGGCAATAGAACAGGGGATGCCGCGGTGGCAAGGACGATGTCAAGCGCTCTTGCAAACAGATTTTGTCACATTGAGGTTGGTTCAAACTCAGCCAGTTGGTTAGATTGGGCTATTGTCAACAACATTGACCCTCGAGTTACCGCTTTCATTCGATACATGCCTCAGAAGCTATTCTCGATGGAGGGTAACAAGGAGAGAGGTTGGCCGAGTCCACGTAGTTGGGAGCGAGTTGCCATGGAGTTGGAACTTGGAACAAAGAACGGATTGGATGACGACCTAATGCACGTGATTGTTGAAGGGTTAGTAGGCGAAGGTGCTGCTCTTGAATTCATGGCATTCTTGCAATGGAGTGAAAAAATTCCAGACATAGGTAAGATGCTGAGTGGAGACATTCGCGTTAAAATCCCAAAACGACCTGACCAGAAGTACGCGATGATTTCTGCAATTGTGCACCACATGAGACAGCATGAGCAACCAGAGAATTTACTGAATGGCTTTTTCGACATCATTACGGAATTCTCAAATGACTGGGCTCAGTTATTACACCATGACATTAGTCTGCTATTCCGTTCTAACTTAGATTTCTTTGAAACCTTCAGAGAACATCCACAATATGCTATGATGGCCAACAAGATTGTGATTGCTTGAGGTGATAATTTGTCTACGATCAATGACAAGAAAATCACCTTCTCTGCACCAAGTGAAGAAGATGAGACTGCTAAAGTTAAAGCCCTAGAAGACTGGACTAAAGACAGGATGATTCTTGTGAAGAAGTATCCGTTCATAGGTACTCTTTCCATGAATCTTGAATTGATTCCAGTTGTAGACCATAGGTGTCAAACCGCATCGACTGATGGCAAGAGAATCTTCTTCAATCCGCATTTCCTATGCGACCTAAGTGTTGAGGAAAGAATGACTATCCTTGCTCATGAAGTATGGCATTGTGGCCTGTCTCATTTCACTAGGGAGCACGGTAGAATCGAAGATCACGTAATGTGGAATCATGCAATCGACCATGAGGTTAACTCCCTGCTCGAAGACGATGAATTTCACATTCCTCAGGGAGCAATCCTATATCGAAAATACAAGGGTGAATCCGCAGAAACTGTGTTTGAACTAATCAAAAATGGTACAATAAAAATGCGGGGAGAATGCCTAGACGACCATGGAAACTCTGT
>JBMZTB010000118.1:0-4744 GCA_049623485.1 Candidatus Poseidoniaceae archaeon | reverse complement strand
AGTCGGAGAGTGAACGCCCTGATATCGTACACGTTCATACTGCAGCGGATTGGTCCTGGAAAAGAAAAGCACGGCTCATCGCCCAAATACCGGTTGGAATGAGCGTCGTAATCCATGTTCATTCTGGAAAGTTTAACACATGGCTTGGTACGAAAGCATCGAATCGTACTCGTTCTTTCAAGAAGACTGTTCAACAAAGCAAGGCCACAGTGGTAGTTCTTTCCGAGTCATGGAAAGAAACTCTGGCTCCAATTATTGGCGAAACACTTGCCATTTCCAATCCGATTCATCCAAGCATGGTTCCATTAAATGAACCGAGAGATCTGAATCATTTGCTCCTTCTCGGGCGACCCGACCCTGTGAAAGGCCATGAGTTTGGCATTAGGGTTGCAAAAGAACTTCAAAAGCAACACCCCAACCTTCGCCTCTCCATCACAGGAATCAAAGATGCTCAACATGACTTTATCCATGCTTTGGGATGGGTAAGCGAAGAAGAAAAATTACGCCTGCTCCAAACGGCTAGCCTTCTCCTTCTTCCATCAGCTTTTGAGGGCCAGCCCTTGGTCGCCTTAGAGGCAAGTGCGTGTGGTTTGCCAATCGTGGCATCTGAGCATCTTATCTCACTGCCCGAATCGGCAATGACCGCTGGTCCTGAAGTTGAACATTGGGTGTCGGCCGTCAGCAAATTTCTCCATGATCCTCTCCAGCCAACACCCGTGAATGCCCACCTTCAACTCGCAGAAATTCAACGTCAATGGGACGATTGTTATTGCTCCGTAATAGTAGCCTGAAGAACCTTCTCGAGGGCTTCAACACTCGTTTCCCAAGAACAATGCATTTCAGCATAGGTGCGTGCCATTCCCGAGAGTTCCTGAAGCGCTTTCTCTGACAAAGTGGAAAGCTCCTCTACCCATTCACCCGCTTTTTTGTGAAACTCCTCTTGAGGAGACAACTTGAACCACGTATCGCTCATTCCATCAATTCGATGTCCACTGTGGTCAATTCCGTAGACCAACAGTCCTGCTGCAAGGTATTCGCTCCGTTTCAAGGGACTTGCCAGTGACCAGACGCGCGATTGTGGCATTGGGAGAAGACCGATGTGTTGTTTCTTGAGATAAGTCGGTATGTCTTGCCTCGGAACTTGTGAAACAACCGAGAGAAGGGGATTTCCTTCAGCCATTTCTTGCAGTGCACCGAGAACATCACCCTCTCCAATCAGGGTGAGATGAACTTCGAATCCATTGTTGGCCAGCGTTTGCATTAACATCGGGAGAGCGAGTACACCTCGATGCTTGTCCAAACGACCGTGATATACAAACTTCCACGGCCCATTTTTCCTTATCGCAGCGGTCTGAAATTCTTCGAGGTGGACGCCGGCAGGGATACAGTGAACCTTGTTGGTATCAACCCCAGTTTGCTCAACAACATAGGCTTGATGAGCCTTGGAAACCACCAAACCGTCGGAGAAGACCCCTTTCTTGAGCATCGACCATGCCCTCGCCCAACTTCTCCATTGCAATTTTGCTAGGAGGGTTGCGTCTGCAGGGGGCGAGCGGTCCATCAATACCAATCTGCAGTTTTTCTTGACCAGGTATTGACCCAAAACAGGGGCAAGCGGCCAATCTACGAGAATTACATCAACGTGCTCATCAATGCGGTCTTCGAACCATGCTCGAGCACTTTTTGCCAATGTTGTTGCCTTTTTCCCGGGCCATTTGGATTGATTGAGGGCCACGTGCTTCCATGGAAAGGAATCATGTGAACCGTTCACATCTGGGTTCACAACTGTCACTTGATGCCCGCGACCAACCAAACCGCGAACGAGGGCATCGGTGGTCGTCGTGCACAGATCGTCCCAACGCCGCACAGTCACCCAAGCAATGTTCATACTCATCACCTCTTTCTTTCGTAATCAAGCAGTGATTTGAGGCCTGTTTCAAAGTCAATTTCATTCTTCCAATCAATCATCTCACGTATTCGCTTGTTGGAGCCGCATGAATACATTACGTCTCCTTCCCTTGCTTTGTCATAATGTGGTACAATGTCATCCACATTGTTGCGATCTTTGAGACATTGATTGATGCATTGAACAACATCAAGGACACTGATTTGTGTTTCTGATGCTACATTGGCGACAGGGTACTCGTAGGGTTCAGCCCTCAGCACCATCTTGTGAACTGCGATTGCAAGATCGTGTACGTGAACAAAATCTCGAGTTTGTTTCCCGCTTCCGTAAATCGTTGGGCGTTCTCCGGCGTTCATCGCATGAACAAAAATTGGAATTAACGAAGCATACGATGAATCTGAACGCTGTCCTGGGCCGTAGACATTGAAAAAACGAAGCGCTAAGGCATTCAATCCATTTTTTCTGAAGGCAATCACATCCTTTTCATTCATTGCTTTGCTCTCTGCATAGGGGGAGAGGCATTCAACTTGGCCCGATTCTTTCAATGGCATATCCGATGATGAACCGTAGACTGCTGCAGAGGAAGCAACAATCACCTTGCTTATTCCACCTTCAAGTGCACATTGAAGCACATTTCGGGTGCCGGTGACATTGACGAGCATGGTTTTTTCAGGCTCTTGAATGGATTGGGGTACGGACACAACAGCCGCCAGATGAACAACAGCGTCACATCCATGCATTGCTTCACGAAGTGCTTCAGTTGAAGTGATATCTCCCTGAACGGCTTCGACCCCTTCTTCATTCGACAACTCAAGTTCGATAAACTCCCGAAGGTCAAAAACAACCACTTGCCACCCGTGTTCCAAAAACTGACGAACAACATGACGGCCAATGAATCCAGCCCCTCCCGTGACCAATACTTTCGCCATACTTCAGCCTCAGCCCTTGCCCATCTTAGGTTTTCTAGAGAACTGATGCCATGACGGGCGAAAATCAAAATCCATGTTGTATGCCGGTTTGTCTGGAAGAGGGTACGCCATGGTCGCCAGTTTGATCAGAAGGTGGAACATTCGTCGCCTCTACAACCGACAACAATGGGGACGGGCACGACGCTTGAGTGAACATGAATTGGGAGGTCAGAATCATGACTTTGCGACCGACATCATCGTCCGTTCTTTCTACAATGAAGGTCTCTGGAAACAATTGATCGATTTCACTGAACGATATCCACAAGCCAATCACGAGATTTACGCTCAGAAAGCCCAGCGGAGGTTGAATCAAGCGCGTGAGGAAGCCGAGGGTATCCCAGAACCCAAGAACAAGAAACCGTGGAACGTGTCGGATTTGTTATCGAATTGGACGCAAGAAGAAAATCGCTTGTGGCTACGCCATCCATGGGGTTGGGCGCATTGGGACATGCCGGAAGGTTACTTGCTGAGCGAAACACACCCATCTCTGCTCCATTTAGCACTTGAAGTCCTCCTGTTTCCATGGGTGCCTGAAACCAAACATTGGGTTGTTGAGCAACGGATGCCAGGCGCGAATCATTCGCTCTCGTATTCGGGAGGAGTTGATTCAACCGCTGCCATGTTGTTGTTACCTGAGGACACCATTTTGGCGTATCATGAGCGAAATTTCACATCAATGTTGAACCATTCTCTGCCTCATTCGACCTTTGAGGCCATTGAGAAACGAACTGGCCGATCGATTCTTTGCATTCCTTCAAATCATGAAAAAATTCGAACTCACCATGAGTTGCAAACAGGTTTTTCATCCGCCAATGCCGCATGTGTGCATCTTATTCTCCTTGCCGATCATCTCGACCTTTGTTCTATTTCATTTGGCACGGTCATCGAAAACACTTGGTTGCAGAAAGGACTTAAGTTTCGAGAATTTCAAAATTCCCATTATTGGAATTATTGGCCCAAGAAATTTGAGAAAGCAGGGCTCTCCTATGTTTTGCCCATCAATCATATTACTGAAGCTGGTGCATTGAAGATTTGCAGCCAAAGCATGTTCGCTGATGTGGTTAATTCGTGTCTTCGAGGGAATAATGGTCGCTGGTGTGGAACTTGTTGGAAATGTTTCCACAAGAATGGGCCGCTTGGCCGAGAGATTGACGCTACGAGCAAAGAGATCTCCACCTACCTCAACAAGAAACCACTTCGTACTGCACAACACGCATTATGGGCATTAAAAATTCAAAATCTAGAACACCTTGCTCCACATCTGGTAGAACATATTGCAGACGACTTGTCATGGTGGGACAAAGCATACGAGCCGGGATTGAACCTTATCGATGAACCGTTGAAGTCCTTTGTGAAGATGAAAACAGATTCTTATCTTGATTGGATGGTCGAGCCTTATGCATTGGTAAATGTCGACTTGGATGTTTGAAACCATCCGAGAACGGGCAGATTGAGGTAACCATATTGCCAAACATCAAAAAGTTAAGTCTTGAGGAAACCCCATGGGTGGAGGTTCTAGTTTTGATTCTCCATCCGGGAATTCCGATGAACCCTCATATCAAGCCTTGGTTCGAAAATACAATCGTAACCAACGAGAAATACGTAGGTTACGGTCTACGGTATCATTTCAGTTGGGATTGCATCTGACCACTTCAATTCGCCAACCCTGGCGATTGTTGACATTGCCGATTACATTCCCTCTCTTGTGTCTCAAACTTGGCCTTCAACGACTTGGGAAAAAACCCATGGAAAATGGGCATGAGGCGCTAGGTCAAGTTGATGGGGACCGAAAACATTGTATTGTTTTGTTTCCAACAAATGGCGTTGGATTTGGCCATTTTACCAGAATGTATGCGATTGCAAGAGAACT
>JBMZTB010000117.1:0-4826 GCA_049623485.1 Candidatus Poseidoniaceae archaeon | reverse complement strand
ACATAGCCACAATTCCAACTACGTTGTTCATTTCGGCAATGACGTCCCGCAACATCTGCACGGGTTGCAACAAAACACCAGCATCCTGGGCTGGTGATGCGCCTTGAATCGAATGAAGTCCAGTCTCCATTTGCGTCAGAAGAGATTGGGTTGATTCCGATCCAGCAGATTGCTTCATCTGAAAATTCTTGAGTTTTGGATGAAGTGTTGTGTTCTGAATTTCAAGGTCAACGAGATTCTTTTCAATATTCTTCTCGACTTCGATGTATTCTCGCTCAAGTTCTGCAATGAGATTATCCATTGTCTGCAATTCGTTTTGCATGGATTGCCGGCCCAGCTCGTCTTGTGATTCATAGAATTGAATCTTTGATCGTTGAATCGAATAGATTTTCCAGAGTGTGAATGCGAATGCACATGCAAACACACCGAAGGAAATCAGTGTTTCTTCGGATGCAGATGAAATAACTTCAATGTTCATAGTATCTGTAATCGAAACATCTTGAATTTTACAAAATATTGTCGTTGCAAAACAAAATAATTTTTTTGCTTAATTCTATATCATATCGAGATATGGAAGTACCAATGGGCCTTTTCATCGAATCGATTGCAAGCGATGGTCTCGTGTATTGCTATGATCCAATCCAATACGGTGACGAAGTACAATCGACAGCTCACCGTGCTCTTTTGAACGTTCTGAAGAGCCAAAGATTTGACTCGATTCCGTTGGTGATGGACAATGGCAACGTCGAACGAATTGCGCGAAGGAGGTTGCATGACGGCGATTTGGAGCAACATGTTTTCATTCTTGGACTCGAGGAATGTGCCACAGCAAAACCAGGAACGACTATCCTTGAAGCGATGTTCAAAATCCTGTCGAACGAACATCACATCTTATTTGTTCTCGATGAGAAATCCAAACAACCTGTTCGTGTCCTTTCCATGAGCATGCTCAATTGCAACGAAGTAAGGGATTATCTGCGTTTGAAAATAGCATCTCTGCATCATTCGAAGTGGCATTGGAATGAAGAATATCTGGGAGAGCCAGCATCGTCCTATCTCCATCTCGCAGATGAAATATTCAATCAACTGAAACGGCTTGCGAAGCTCGTTGATGACAAAAAGGAGTTGCAAAGTGACGAAGTAGTTTCAACCCAGATTGTGAACATACTCTCACTTTTGCAACCCGTGAAGGACTTCGATGGAACAATGCCGAAAGAGAAATTTTCTCTTTCAATTCCCAAGCGAAAAATTATTCCAAGAACTGTCGAACAGTTCATGACCTACCCTGCAGCCTCACTACACGATGATGATGACGAGGTTCTGTGGATGGCTTACAAGCTCTTCGCAGTGGCGAACAAGTGGGACAACCTCTTGCTCAAAGATGCCTCAAACAAGCCATACAAATTGATCACTGGTTGTGATAAATCGACAATTCTGACCTCGAATATTGAGAGAATCAAACCTTCAGCAAGTGTTCCACAGATTATTTCAAAACTGAAAAAGAACGATTTTCAACCATTGTTTTCCGAGAAGAGTGGTGACAAATGGCCCGGTATCCTGACGCCGGAAGATGTGTTTCTAAATGAACACCTCATTATGGATATCATCGTAAAAATGTCCAGTATCGAAAAGAAATGCAGAGCCTATCTCATCCAAAAAAATGAGTTGTACGTTCCATTCCCTCAACGTGATGACATGCTGACCGTTTTCGCAAACTGGAAAGACGTCATCAACATGATGAGGAAATACAAATCAAAAGATATCAAGAAGAAGGTGTTTGATAAACTCGATGAATTGAGACACTTTAGGAACAAAGTCATTCATGAGTTCCTTGCTCTTGTCAACTCATGTGAAACAGAGTTGCCAAGATGGATGAATTTACTCTTCACCGAGGGTTATGATAATCTCACGTCCGTTGAGACCTCGTTTCAGAACACCATGCCCGATGAAGATGCTTATCATGCCCTCAAGGGGCTTGATGAACTTCTCACATCGAGAGGGAAGAAAGGAATCAAGTTCATCAAATCAGGTCTAACAGAAGTCGAAATTACTTCCAACAAAAGCCTAATCCTGAAATTTCAATCAAACACCTATGAAAAGTACAAGCAAGCGATTGCTGAAATATCAAAGGAAGATCTGCAAAGTTGGACAAAGTGCGACGATGTAAGTTTAGTCTCAATTTCATAATTTCATTTTGAGTGGTGGAATTTTTTCACTACCTAGTAGAACCTGCGCTGCCCTCAGTGCGCATACCTTTGGATCTCTTAGTCGGAGCCTCAATGGAACACACCCGTATGCTGTACGTTCCTCTTCCAGTGCATGACGATAGAGAGGCTCATCATTCAAACGATGATCTCTTTTGGAGAGTGGTTCTTTTCGTTCTGCAATTCTAGCCAAGCGCTCTTGTTCATCTATCAAAATTTGAAAGATTAAGTCAGGCTTCGTGACACCATCTGGAATGGTTCGGTCTGCATAAAATGGCTCAATGTTATTATCAAGTTTGTTTCGGACGTTCTCTTCAACTGAATGGGATAGCCATGTCCGGTCAAGAATGACAAAGGATGCGTTTTTTGTCTCTTCTGAACAATCGATCGACTCTTGGATGTACGTTTCCTCAATTTTTCCCATCTTCTCTTTTTGATTCATCTCAGAGCTGTATACCGGCTTCCTGCTTTCTTTCATTTCATCCTTCGTAAAGAAAACCTGTCCTTTGAAAAGTGCTGCAATTTCTTTCGCAGTGGTGGACTTCCCAGATCCGTCATGAGCTTCAAGTCCAATGATAATTTGGTTCATGGGCATCTCTCCATTTGGTATTAGGTTTCATCGGGATTTATTTTTTCCGATTCAGAATCCGAGCAAATAGCCCACGATTCTGAAGCATCTCTTTTTCCTGGGTTTCAACTGTTAACTTCGAATTTAATGACTCGATTTCATTGTTCATTCGTGTAACGTCTGCCTCTAGATGACGTATCTTCCTCTCGTGGGCCTCGACGATGTTTTGAACTGCTTCCTCGTGTGCTAAAAGGCTGATTTCTGGAAGAACAACCTCTCGTGGAAAGCGTTGATCTTGTCCCATTATTGCCTCCAGCCTTTCATATTCTCTCATCAATTCTGAGACTTTTATGTCATGGATTTTCAGAATGTTTTCAACCTCTGTACGTGGAATAACGCCTTGCCTCACTCCATTCAATAACGACCTCTGTACTTGTGTTAAGCCCTCAGGTAGTGGCTTTTCTACTATCTGTTCGAGTTCGCTCAGGAAACGCTCGTCATTCATTTTTGAGATCATTTTCTTCATGTAATCGGATTTTTCTGGACCATGACGGCTTGCAATACTTTTTTTTGGACCCTGCTTATCTTCATAGAATAATTCAGCAGACTGGATCTTTTGTTTCAAATACGCCATGCTGTAAAGAACAGCGACAAGGTACTTGCTTGCAGTTGCGGATGAAGGGCGATCAATGTTGATGTTGATTCGTCCATCGGTAGGGTGGGTAATGGAAAGCTTAGGGTTTTTCATCCAACCTTTCTTGATATGATAGGTACCACTTGTTCCATTGAATTCACATCCCTCTTTCTCTAAACTATGGAGAATGATAAACGCTTCTTTGATGATGTGTTCAAGGTTTTGAGGATTCTGAGAGCCTTGAAAGATAAACAGATTCTTCACAAATTGATTCAGCACACAAACCACTTCCACAATCCCTCGTCATTCTCAAATTAAAGCAATTCCACCGTTTCATCAGTGTACGTTGTGTCAACATCAAGTGCTTGTGCAGTTTCATTGACGAGGTCAATAACCGTTCTGAGTTTGTTCTTTGCAATACTCACTTGACTCGTGATTTTTGAGCCATTCTTGATGATGGATTCGGCTGATTTCGCAATAACCTCATAACGCTTGTACTCATTTTCAAGTCGTCCAACAACACTTGCAATAGCCTCTTTCTGGGCTTTGTCCGTTGAATTTCCTTCTGTGTGAATTGCAGTTGCGATGGCAACGGCTGCACGCAACCGATCCATGCTTGTTGAATCGTTGTAATCGTATTGGACAAGAACGACCTTGCCAACTCGCTTGAGAACCGGGAAGGTATCTTTAGCACGGGATGAATTGAAGACAAAGATGGCAGAACTAGCAGCGCGGTTTTCCATGCACTTGATGGATTCATCTACTGCTTTAGTTACGTTGTTGTAGGACCGGTCTGACTTTGCTTCACAAACAACTCGGAGAGTTGGCGTGTTAGAATCAGGGCGGGCACACAAAACAAAATCGCCTTTCTTGCAATTTGGGATGACTCCAGTTGTGTGGCCAACATCGTCGTTATCGAAATTCAGCTCGGACGCAATCTCATCAAGACAAGCACCTACCTGTTCCTCAAATTCAACACCTTGCAATGTTGTACCTTCGGCAGTTTTCTTGGCGGTCATGGTCTCAAGTACCATGTCGTGAATCTTCTGGATAGTGGTGCTTTGAGTTTGAAGCGTATCCTCGATACTTTGTTTTAGAATCGACAAAGCAGATCCTTCAACTGCAACGTTCACTTCACGGAGAAGTCTCGCAATCGGACTTTCAGTGTTGTTGGCATCGAGAATTTTTGTAATTTCTTCGATTTGAGCGGTTCGGCTGAGGTCTCCTTCTTCCGTTGCTTCTTTGATGTTGAGCAACAATTTTGCAATCGGGGAAGAAGAATTCGTCGAATCTAAGACACTGCTGAGAGTTTCTTGAATTCGCTCTTGAATGATGTGTGGAATGCCTTCGGTAGATTTTGGGTCCAGGGCACTCATCAAATCTGACTCCTTGCCAATGTGAGCCTCGAGAGTTTTAGCCA
>JBMZTB010000116.1:0-4972 GCA_049623485.1 Candidatus Poseidoniaceae archaeon | reverse complement strand
TCGAGCAGGATGGTGTGCTGGACAAGATGTCAAACAATGGACTTACGATATCTCATCATGGGTTGATTACAATGGACAAAACAACGAACTAACATACCGTGGACTCTTTAATGGCCAAGAGTATAATCCAACTGGAGAATCGAGCAAAGGTGGAAGAAATATCGTTGCAGAAATATGGGTTGTATTCTATACGAATTCTACAGTTTGAGTTGGGGGCAAACAATTTGCCTTAGGCAGAGAATTTGTCGTCTCTGGAGTTTCAAGATATTGATAATCGCTATTGCGCCTTTGCGGTAAGAATCCAGATCGAAGAATTGAGGTTTGTAGTTCTTGCTCAGATGCACTGAATTTTGTCGTACCTGAAGCTGATACTACATTTTCTTCCATCATTGTCGAACCTGCATCGTCTGCCCCTCCGAGCAATGCCATCTGTGCGACACCCATCCCCATTGTTGGCCAGGATGCTTGTATGTGAGGTACATTGTCAAGGAATAAGCGGGAAATCGCAACATGACGTAGATATTCACTTGCTCCTGCACCGAGTTCAAATCTATTGGCACCTTT
The DNA here is from genome assembly GCA_049623485.1 of Candidatus Poseidoniaceae archaeon. Lineage (GTDB taxonomy): Archaea > Thermoplasmatota > Poseidoniia > Poseidoniales > Poseidoniaceae > MGIIa-L2. The sequence continues at coordinate 4,408 of JBMZTB010000116.1, read as the reverse complement.
GTTCCTTTTTCCAAATGTATTAGTCTCAAGTTGAACAGGCCATGCAATAAATGAAGTGAAACCAACATAACCTAACGAAACCACACGTTCTTGTTGCTGACGTATTCGATGAAGATGCTCAATTCGATTTGAATTTGTTTCACCAAATCCAATGACATTTGTTGCACTAGTGGTTAATCCCATGCATTGCGCTTCTTCCATTACGCGAAGCCAGTTATCTGGGTGTCCTTTCTTAGGGGACACATCAGTTCGAACGGTTTCAACAAGCATTTCCGCGCCTCCTCCAGGTAAACCATGCATACCGGCTTCTTTGAAACGAGTGAGTACTTCCAATGTTGTACTCTGAGTAACTTCCGCTATACCCTCTATTTCAATCGGTGAGAAACAGTCCAAATCAATTGTTGGATGGTGAATCCTTAATTCGTTAATCAGACCAATATACCAATCGATATCGAGATCTGGATTTACACCTCCTTGCATCAAAATTCTTGAACCTCCAATCGCTTCTAATTCGACTATTCGTTGACGGATTTCATCGTATGTTTGAGTATATGTCTCTTCATGACCAGGAGGGCGATAAAACGAACAGAATTGACAATTAATAGTACATACATTCGTGTAGTTGATGTTGCGATCCACAAGATAGGTTACCTTATTTGAGGGATTATGTAATTTCCTTCTATGATGAGCTGCATTCATTAATTGATGCAAAGGGGCAGTGTCATACAATATGAGGCATTCATCACTTGTGAGTCGAAAAATTTCATCGCTAGAATTGATCTTATCAAGAATAGTTGACCAGCCCATGGGCTCACCTCTATACTGTTCCCATGATTCTTTCAATATCATCAATTGTTTTTGGGCAGCGATTTGTGAGTACGTCTGGCTCACCGTCTGTCACAAGAACATCATCTTCGATACGAATCCCAATGTTTGCATATCGCTCTGGACATTCAACATCAGGCCTCCAAGCACCAAAATATAATCCCGGTTCTACTGTCAACACCATGCCAGCTTCCAGCAATCTTGGAGTCCCGTCCGGTTTGTAGACACCAACATCATGCACATCGAGACCGAGCCAGTGGCCTGTGTTATGCATATACCAATTCTTCAATTGGCCAGTTTGCATGTCTAGCGCTTTATCTAAAGTTTGATCAATGACTCCCAATCGAATCAGCCCTTCAGCGAGAACAGAACGTGCAACTTCGTGAGGTTGATTGTAGGGATTTCCGACACGGCATGCTGCAATAGCTTGTTCCTGTGCTTCAAGAACAATCTCATAAATTTCCCTTTGAGCATCGCTAAACTTACCATTGATTGGCCAAGAACGAGTTATATCAGCAGCATAGCCTTTGTATTCAGCTCCTGCATCAATAAGGATAATCTCATCTCCTCTACAAGTCGATTCGTTGACTGTATAATGAAGAATGGTAGCATTTTCACCACATCCTACAATTGATGGATATGCCCAGCCACTGGTTCCACCGTAAACGAAAAAGCCCTCAATAATCGCCTGAATTTGATATTCAGTAATGCCATCTTTACTAGCTTTCATCGCTAATTCATGAGCGATTGATGAAACTTCTGCAGCGTAACGCATTAACTCAATTTCTTCGGGAGATTTACGGAGACGCATTTCAGCAATCCTACGACTTGGATCCTCTATTGAAACTGGTCCAGAACCAAAGTGTTGACGATTACGGTCTCTACGTTCAATAGCAGAGCGAACTATTGAATCAATGCCTTCACTAATTCCAGTTCGAACATGTACTGTAGATGATTTCGAGAGATATCCATCAAGGTGGTGTTCCAAATCATGAATCGAATTTGCTTTGTCAACAGACCAGTCACTGAGAGCCCCTTCCGTCCCCGGCCGTCTTCCTTCCCATATCTCTTTCAAGGTGTCTTTTGGTTGAACGAAAATGTGAGAAATCCATTGCGATTCATCATGATAAAAGACAAGGACAGATTCAGGATCTGTCCATCCAGCAAGGTACAGCATATCGCTCGAGGTTCTGTATGGATATGTGACGTCATTACTGCGAACGGCTTCAGGAGGTGTAGCAATGATCACTAAATCGGAAGGAGTCAATTGAGACAGAAAACGTCGCTGACGTTCTTTGAAAATAGCTTTAGGGATGTTCAATGGTTCATTTGGAAGACTTTCCATGGCATTGTCAAACATACACTCACCAGTTCTTGCTACTATTCACGGTTTTTTAATGAATGGTTAATCATCGGATAGTTTAGTATCGGACCAACGAACAAAATCCGATTCTTTTGATGTTCGTACTTTTTTCCGTACGACCATCATTAAGGATACTATGAATAGAAGGAAAATTATACTCCACAAGGTAATTGACTGAAATGAGGATTCGACCGAAGTTTCCTGCTCTTCAACCATGAAACTAATTGATGTGCTAGCACCGTTATTATCGGTTAAAACAAGAGTAATCTGTTTCCACTCATCAGCCTGAATATCTGAAGATAATAGATAGGATCTGCCACTCAAGAGTGATTTACCATCAACAAACCAATTGTATTCTAGCGTTTCAATGTCATTGACTGTATCTGTTGTCAGATTGGCCGTAAAACACCATTCCTGAGACGATTTAACGTTGATTGTCTGATTATTGGATATTTTAAAACCGTCAAATCTCAAGTCTAATTCTGGCTCAACGTTCAGCACAGTCACATTGTGTTGGACATTGACGAAGTTGCCACCAATATCACGGACAAGGCCGATTATCTGGTAAACACCTTGCTCACCTGCAGTAAACGATAATCTGTTATCATTCATTACTTCGGTGGAAGTGACTGCCCTTCGTTCGCCATCTGGCTCAATTATGGTCCAAGTAACTGTATACACTGAACCTTCATAGCCATCATCAACATCAATATCTACGGTTATTGTTTCTGATTCTTGCATCTCAGAGATTGCCGACAATGTTACATTTGGAGAATTTCGATCGACAACAAAATATTGTGAAAGAGAATTGGATTGCTTCAAATTCATCGTTTGAACGTAGAAATCAATCAGATACAATCCATCTGGTAGATGAATAGAAAGCGTCTCCATTGTAATGATTATATCTCCATCTTCGAGTGTGTGAGCCACTGTTATGGGGGCATAATTATCCACACAAACTCCGAATGGAGCAGGACAAACTGAAAGCGAGGCAAGAACTTCCTGTTCTGGACTAATCGATTCAAGTGAAATGAGATTTGGCGGCAATAGGACTTCGTATTGTAAAGTTGTATCAATAGAAGTAAGAATGATTTGTGAAAGTTGGTCTGATTTGGATTCATACATCAGTACAGGTCTGTGATTAGTCATCCCAAGGTATACAGTTAATCCAAACGACTCCAAATCAGTTTGTTCTAAGAGTGAAATTCTTACGAGACAGGTGCAACTTTCGGACGCATGCTGGAATTCGTGATTCCATTCCCAGTACGTTGTGCCGAATTCAGATTCATAAGGCGTAACCGATAAGAGTGAAGAACTTGAGTTAAGAAGTTCATATTGTGTATTTGCAGTCACATTCCATAGTGTGATCTCAACTGATGTAAGAGGGACAGTTGATGAGCCACTAACATTTATCAAATCAAGAAAATGAATTCCATTTTCTTGATGAAAGTCCAATGTTGGAGATGCAATAGTATCCTCGCTGGCAGAATTCAACACAAATGGAGAAAAAATAAGCATTAAAAGAATGCTTACCAAACCAATTGATATTGAATTTGCTCTAAACATAAGTCACTAGCTCTCAAACGGATCGCACAGTTCACCTTGTCCAGGGAAACTAATTGGATTACGTGGGTTTGTATCCCATTTGAATTCACAATAGTTCACGTGCCCATCTCCATCACTATCCACAAGCCTATCAGCGGGATCATATGGATCAAATTCAAAGTGATATTCCCAACCTGTAGCCATACCATCATCGTCATGGTCCATGTAATAGACCTCAGGACCATCTTCCCAAGCATCTCCATCTGTATCATTTGCAACTGGATTGGTACCATTTTCAAATTCTTCAAAATTCGTATAATTTTCTAGATTATTATAAAATTTCAAACCATCAGGAGTATCAGGATCAATATTGCATTCAGCATTTGTAGTGTCATTGTATCCAGGACAATATTTCCTGATTAAACCAGTACGATTGAGTCCGTCTGAATCAGGGTCTTCTTCTCCATCATTGATTCCGTCTAAATCACTGTCTGCCATTGATGGATCCATAACACCACGGGCGCCGTAGGCATTGATTGTGGAATTGTCAACAAGATTGTTGTTAATGGCTTCGTATGAGTATCGAACTTCCCATCCATCAGGCAATTGATCGCCATCTGTGTCATCATCAACTGGATTTGTGTTCCAGTTTGTGGGAGCTTCTGCTCCATTGGC
>JBMZTB010000115.1:0-5029 GCA_049623485.1 Candidatus Poseidoniaceae archaeon | reverse complement strand
TTTGAGCAAGTGCATTGTAGGAATTGCCTGTGCTGCACAAGCCATCAATGATGGTTATGATGTTGATGTATTCTTTGCAGCTGATGGTGTAAAGATGATTCATGCTGATTTCATCAATGGAATCAATGAACAAGGAACACTTCCAGATGGAATGATTTTCCAGATGATGAAAACGGTGACAGATGGTGCGTCAAGCGTCTACTGTTCAACAGGATCCCAAGCTATGAATGGCGTGACCAAAGAAAACGCCGAGACGGCACTTCTCGAGGGTTACTCCGATTGGATGACTTGGAGTGGACCTCCTGGTGTAATCGAACTCAGTGCTCAATCCGATATTCAGTTAATTTACTGATGAGCAAAGTATTATTCTGAAACAGGTTCGTAATAAGCCTCCTTGAGCGTATGCGATGTCAATGATTGGTCGAGTGATTTTAATCTCTTAGAATCCGTTAAGGTTGATGAAACCATTATTTTGCCATCGATGAGGTGTGGGAAAAAAGCTAACCTTGCCCACAAGATCCACTCGCGTTTTGACTCGGATTGTAACACCTGCATCGCTCTAATTGCTTTGGCCTCATTATCCATCCATGTTTGAATATCATCATCAATTGAATCCTTATCGTTGTTGAACAAACTAGCGAGTTGTTCGACCTCATTCTCATCAGGTTGTCTTGTACCTTCGTAGTTTATCGCCATGGCTACATTAAACAATTCCTTCCAACCATCAAGAGATGCAAAGAAATCCAGTTGGTCGCGTGATTTGTGCATTACCTGTCGAATACTCTCATCACCTTTCCGCCTACTCAACGTGTTTGACAATTCGAATTCTGTTGAAACATATGTTTTGAATTGAAAGACATTTCTGTCTTCTGATTCATGTCGAATAAAGTTCTTTGCAGGAAATTTGTTTTCATCATCTAAAAAATTGATAATTTTAGCAAATTTGTCAGAGTCTGTACGATCCATTTCATAGGCCGGATATCTTTTGTTAAACTCTTCTTCACAATCTAACCAATCAGTGTGTAGGAATTTTAGTAAAACCCTGATTTGATCGAGAATAAGTACTGCGCTGCTTTGGTATGGTTGTCGAAGAGGCTTTTCCTTGATTATTTTCGCTAAAACCTCGGCTTTTCTGGATAATGCATACAATCTGGCGAATGAAGTACGGAAAATTTGATCTATCGCAGACTCGTATTTTCCATCCTCAATTATTGCTGCCCATATACGCATTGGATGTTGGTCGGCTTGAGTGGAGAGGTGTAAGATATCGTGTATGTGAATTGTATCTTCAATTGTGGTTGAGTGCATCTGAACCGTTCTCGATGCTCGATTTATTCGATTGAGCATTCTCTCTTGGTTAACTTGATTGTAGAGTAGCCCTTCCAAGAGGTTTAATGAGTTCGCCAAATACATGAGAGCGTCCACTTTGTTGACTCGAGTCAGATTACTACGATTGAATTTGAAATCTTTTTCCGACTCAGAACGTTCGATGATGTTCTTTCTATTCTCGATGCCTTTGAAGTAACCGAATGTGAATTGTGGACGGGCTTTTTGCTTGCTTACAATTCTCCAATGATTTTTTTGTTTGTTATCACTGTCTTGCCAATGAATTTGCCCCCCTAGATTATAGAAGAAGCCGCCGATTGCAGGTTCACCAAGGAACTCACCTTGCGCACAATCAGGGTTCGATTTCAAACAATGAAGGTAGGCCATTATGCAACTCACATGTGCTTTATTGATGTCTGACTGAGGAAATTGATTGATATGTCGAGATGAGATTTCTTCTGCAGATGGTTCGCCCCACAACCATTTGACCAAGGATTTACCCTTTGTGAAAGGATTCGTTTCGGTGGGATCAATCCCAATTGTGTCAATAATCTTTGACAATCCTGGTGGTGATGCAAGATTGAGGTTACTCGATCTGTGAACGAGGTCGCTCACCAAAGATCTACGCAGTTCTTTTCGCATTTCTACAGGTCGATCTTTGGAATCTTCCCACCCACACAAATACAAATCCATGAAATCCATATCGCTGAATTGTGACTTTTGGTCATCGTTGGATGTTTCATATTCTCTGTCCAAATAATACACCGGTAAGATGCTCGAGAGTAAATATCCTCCATCTTGTTTTATTTTTGCCTTGATGAATCCTCTTAGCCACGAATCATACTCTTGATTATTATCAACAATCTCAACCATTTTGTTGTAAAATTTTAGTAATTTAATTGTCCTTTTATGGCGAGATTTAGAGTCATCTTCAGAGGTTTTTTTTGCGGGCACATCATTCCAAATTATATTATTTGAAAGAACTCTTATGGTACTTTCAATATGTAAAAGAGAAGATAATCTGATGTTTTTCTTTTGATTGGAAACATATTCAATCAATCCTTCAACTAAGGTATCCATCCACTCTGCATTGTTAAGCTCCAAACCTTGAGCAGCCGCCTCCTGTGTGCTGAGCGAGATTTTTTCGGACGTCTTGATGAGTGAATTTAGAGGGTCTTCTCCAAACAACGAAGGGTTAAACGACACGCCTCCGATTATCTGATGACGGTTCTCGTGGAGGGAATGTGCAGTTGGAGACAAATATTTTCTCACAAACCGACAAGCTTCCATTGCTCCAGAAAGTTGTTGTCTACGAACAATAAGGCTGTATTCGTAAAATAATGCTACTTGATACCAATGAACTTTCACCTTTTGGGGCTTGGAATTGTTGTGCTTATCCATGAACAATGTCCGCATGTCTTTTTTCTCGTCAATGACAATCGAACTTAATTTAAATCGCAAGTCGTGGAGCTGTTTGATTGTTTTTTTCTCAAGTGATGTGTGCCCAGTTTCGATATTTTTGAGAAAAAGGTCGCCCTTCATTGCCCTACATATTCTGGAAAATATACGCCGCAACTCACAGAAAAAGTGCCAATATTGAGATCTCTCTTCTATCTCATCCTTTGATGCGTACTCATCAAGCCTTAGATTGTAGGCTCCGTTTTTGTACCGTAGGACGAGATGCCCAGCATTAATCAGACTGCGAACAAAATTCTCGATTCTCCCACGAATTGCATCATCATCTGTGGGATGGGTTGGCAGGGTTCCGTGTAAATAATCCACGATTGCGCTCGTCAGAGCAGTTCCTTCGCATAGCAATGCATCATGCTCCGCTTTATTCCTCCATCCCTCACTAAATGGTACTTGAATTTCTTCGTGTACAAAATCCGAAGGTTGATAATGCCACGATTTAATGCCGCTATATGACGCGTTTCCCGGCACTGAATTGCTCTGCGTCATATCTCAGTCCAGCGGTCCACGGCTTAAGAAGATGGCGCCAGTGCAAGTTCAATTAACCTGTCAATGCAGGTTCAATATAATTGCCAATGCAGAAACGACAAAACCGCAGGGGTTATATGCGATTGGTATTTGGGGTGAGTTGCGAGAGGGGCCACTCCCTCCAAGGAAGTTGAAGACTATGAAGATGGCAAATGCAAGAACGGTGAAACAAATGAAGACAATTTTGGAACGACTATATGGCTCGCATATGAGCGATGCCGTTAGAAGAATCGATATTGACAAATACGATTTTGAAGACGATGATTTTGACCAGGCATCATGGGAATCATACCTCTTTCTACGATTTGCTTTGGAATCAAATCGATCGGTCGGAATCTCGCTGCACGGGATGCGAGTGTTGGAAGTGATCGTTCTTGGTCTCCACGATTTGGCATTGAAGAAGAGTATTATTCCAAGCATATCTACGAACAAAGCCGTGCCTTACATGGTTGGCTTTGAGCTCGCTCGTGCGTTGCTCAACAGTGAATCCGATGATTTTTCCAAAGAATGCCTGCAGGTGATCAAAAGCTTTGCTGAAATTTGGGCTGACAAGGATTTCGTCAAGCATTTAGCTGATTATGAGGACGAGGTCTCAATCACCAGTTTCGAGGATGCGCAATGGATCCTAGCGGAGTTCCACGAATTCGAGGAGTCATGCTTTATTGCAGGCATGATGGCAGGCCTTTCTGGTGAGTCCTTGGCAACGATTGAGGTGAACAGAATTCTCGACTCGATGTCAAATTGCCAAGAAGGGGTGGAATGATGCGCTATCGCATATGCGGGCATTGCAGATTACGTTTGCCAGCCGGATCTGTAGCATGTTATGGGTGCGGGGCGATCCTATACCAAGTTTCATTGACGAGAATTTATGAGGTGAGTAAATGATCCGAATCTTTCAAAACTACTCTTTCTGGAAGCAGGCTAACCTTGCTCGTTCAATGAAAATGAACGACGGCGAACGCCGAGCATTTGATGCAGAAATTGATGTTCAAGAACTCATGAAATCAATGGCATGTACCATTGAGACGTGGCGAGGCCTCCGTATTCCGAAAGTCCTTTCACGCATTGGCAGCGGAGAAGTCGATGTCATCGTACTTACCGACCGTTGCATCTTAATGATCGAGGTTAAGTTCTGGAAAGGCAAGTTATCCGTCGATAGCAATCGTTGCATCCAGCAGAATGGGCGAACCCCAAAACCGGTCTTGCAGACCCTAGAATCAAAGGTTCAGAACCTTAAGAACCTCTATCTCCAACGTTTCAAGAAAGATGTTGAAGTTGAACATCTTATCGTTTTTGCCCACTCCAAATCATCGTTGAGCCCCGAACTGTCTGCATTCCGAAATGTCTGCACTCTCGATTGTCTTGAAGAGACGGTCAGAAACATCCTAAGCGGGCGCCAAAGCCTCTCGAGTGAGGCGATCAATGATTATCGGCGCATCATTAACACATTCGGACAATATGACAGTTTGTGTACACCAGCGGGAGCATGCATGTTCGGAGACATTGTCGATCAGAAGTCCTCTGAATTAATCGCTCGAGAACGTTGTGAATCAGTTCACATTGCTCTCAGTCGAGGTTTCTTGGGTTCGCTACTCTTTGGTCCACGTTTGGAGGTAACACTGAATCTGCGAGACGGGACTCAGGAACAACAATCAATCCGCCCAGGCGATCATGTCTACTTTTCACAACCTTGGAAGGCAGCCTC
>JBMZTB010000114.1:0-5048 GCA_049623485.1 Candidatus Poseidoniaceae archaeon | reverse complement strand
TCAGAGTCCATGCATTGGACCAGCATTTGATATCCAGTCCAGAAGTGAGGGTGGGGCTCGAGTAAAGATACAGATTGGACCTGAAGAATTTATTTGGTTCGAAAAAAGATCGAATGATGGATTCGATTCATCTCTTCCAGGTGAAGGGATCTTGGTTCTCCTCGAAGATAAATCTGCAGGAGATACGCAATATAATGCAATGAATACTGATCAAAAAAGGCCTTATTTGCGAGTGATTGAAGCAGATGGAAATGAAGAACAATTGCAAGGAATCAATGATGGAGTTCTAGAAGATTTATTCCAACCAGGAGATTCCTTTGGTGAATTAGGAATAGAGATTCGAAACCATGACGGCGTGCTTGTTCCATGGCATGCGAATATATCCGTTCTTGATTCGGTATGGAGAGTCGAAATATATTCGTTAAGTTGTTCTCCATCCTTTTCGATTGACTTGCCCGATTATGGATTAACGATGCTTCAAGGTGAAGGTTTTCCGATTCTAGTAACTGAATCTCAATTGCCAGTATCATGTACAGGAATTCTTACAGGAAGTGATGGAAGGACAATCACTTTTTCAATGGATGAGGATGAAGGAGATTCTCAAATTACAGGTGTTTTTTCTAACCTAGGAATTATCGATTCTACTGCAACTTTCAGTGGCACAATATTGTGCGATGAGTTCCCAATCAACATTCGTACAATCGTAACTACTGTGGGCACTCAACCTTTAGTCAATGAAATGCATACAGAAAGCAAAATTGATTCAGTGAAACCATCAAAGATCACGATTCCATACATTGGAGACGGTATCGGAAGTGGTTCTTATTCTGTGGATTTACGTGGACCAATTGGACGTATTGGTACTGTAAATTCACCATTAACGATCACCAATGGAACGGGTTCAATCATAATTGAAATCAATCCTAATGGCTTATTACAACCGAATATGTTCGTTTTCGGAGAAGTACAGTTGACATCATTTAATGGTGAAACGTGGACAATCGATGTAGAATTACAGGCAGAGTCTGAATCATCAATTCCGATTTTAGATGATCAATCAGCCATTATCGGGACTTTTTTTGCAGTTTGTTCCGTTTGGTTTGCTCTAACATATCTAGGTGATTTACGCACAAAAGATGATAAAAAAGAAACAAACTTAGAACAGGAAGAACAGTTTGAATTCGATTAGTTCCTTTTGGGTAACCAACGCTTTATTCGAAGATAATTCCATTTATCTTCTGAAAATATTGCACAAACCCATTCCTTGTGAACGCCCTCTGCAAGGCGTACAGAGAGACAAACGCCCTCCCATGATGTTGAGGCATGATGAACTGGTTGAATGAGCCAAGGGGCGTGAGATTGTTCCAAGTCTCCGTCATAGACGCGCCATTTACAACCAAATTTGAACCCAGGTCGTACCAATAAGCCTCTGCTTAGTAAATCTTCCATTAAGACAATATCTGAGTCCAAGGAAGTTTTGTCTTCAAGACAAGTCTGAACATACTGGTATTCTTCCTCCCGTAACACTCTCCCAGACATATGGTCAAATCCAATTTGGGCCCATGGCCAATCACCATCATACGGCAGATAAACGCCCTTCTCCAAGATTCGTTTTTTTGCCCAACTGTTTTCAACAAATTGTTTTGATTTTGGGCTTAAATCATTCCATTGCTTGTTGGTCCCCTCAGGTTGAATGAGATCCACACGGTACCCAGTGACGTGAAGTTCGTCATCAATAACATATAATTCTGCTAAAACATTGTTCTTTGATGACTGGACACACCATTCAAAGACGTCTTCCCAACTAAATTGATCATTGGTTGATGCCATCTTAACGTAGGCTTGACAAGACTCTTTGAATCGGTTTTGGCTATTGCCCCAGCGAACTCCCCACGATGAAAATGGCAGATCTCCTTCCAAATTTTCGCTAGGCACCACCATTTCTCCACCTCTTCGTCCAGTATCCAATATTACTGCTTCATGAAGCAAATTTGGATTACGTTCAAATTCAGTTTCAATCCAATCTATTGTAGGCAGTGGAACTGAACGATGCCAGTGACAATACAAAACTTCGGCTGATGTTAAACAAATTGAACCGTCAGAATTTCGACGACCTATGGCACTTTTTTCAAATAAACGAGTTGCCAGAGGTGGTTGAAGGATCCAATTATTTCCATCAAATATGGGCCGTTGAAATGGCTTTTTCCCCGGTAATTCTTTGACTACATCAGGGCCTATTGGCCGAGTAGAACGTACGCGAGGTTTGTAACGACGCTGTTGTCGGACCATGCTTACTGGTCATAGAACACACATATTGTTTCGTCGATGGAACCGATTGTCCTAAGGACTACCACCTTGACATAGAAACGAGGGGGAGGAACATGGTTAGCGGCTTTCTAGGCACTCTAACAACAGAGGAACGAACTCTTCTGCACTTGATGTTTCACCAACTACCTGAAGGTGTATGGGAAGCCCCTGTTGAATTGACTCAAGCAGGTATTTCAGCAGCGGTTCATGTCCAAAGAAAGCACGTCCCGCGTACTCTCAAACGTCTTGAGAAACAAGAATCAATCATCAATACAAGTCGTCATGTACCAGGTGCTCGACAAAAAAGAAGAGTCTATTCTTTAACTCCTAAAGGCAGAGAAAGAGCCAATGCTTTGCGAGATAAAATTGGAGAGACGCCAATACGCTCTGATGGAACAACCATCTTGCTTGATTCGCTATACAAGTCGTCAGTTTCACCACTTGAAATATTAGCACATATCGATGAACATTTGGTTTATCATAAGAATCCTGTACTGTCACCAGTATCCCATCCCGAGGGATCTGCTTCGCTCGATGCTCAAGCTGGAGAAGCTTTGGTTCGTAGAATGTTCGCCCGTGCATGGGAAGACGGGAGAATAACCAAGGATGAACAATTATTACTCAATGAAGTTGTTGACTTTCTAGGAATGCATCCCGATCGTGTCCGACGACTTTCGAATGAGGCGCGTAGAGAAATCAATGTACCTCCTCCCGAAGAGATCTACCTTGATATGTTGAGGCAGGCCCTCGTAGATGGGACAATTCATAGTGAAGAAGAAGCCCTATTGAAAACAGTTCAAGTCGCCTTTGATATCGATGATAATGATCATGAACGATTGTTAAATGAAGCCCGTAAGAAACCATTTATTTCTCCAGAATTGGATGCATATCGGTCTGTTCTACGAACTGCATTATCTGATGGAATTATTACTGGAGATGAAGAGGCTATGCTGGCGACATTGCGGCAACAAACCAATATTTCAGAGCAGGACCACGCCACGCTATTGGCAGAGTTGCAAGATGATATTTGACGAGGGAAGACAATGGGAATGAATGATGATGATGCACGTGTCCATGATGCGTTACGTAAACTGGAAACTGATTTAAAATCAATTAAACCCTCAAAGGTTCTGCTTGTAGGTGATATCATGATGGATTGTTACATCCATGGTTTTGCGAACAATTTGAACTCCCGAGCTCCAGTTCCTGTCCTTAAGGAAATTTCAAGAGATGAAGATGTTGGAGCAGCGGCACACGTTGCTCGTGGACTTGATTCGCTTGGACTCTCAAGCCAACTTCATGGAGTCATAGGCGATGATGCCCCTGGACTTGCTGTCCTAGATATGCTCGATGAAGAAGGCGTTGATACATCTGGTATTGCGGTACTTGAAGACAGAATTACGACCGTCAAGACACGGTTATTAGGAGCTCGAGAAGGACTTGTTCGAGGTGAGCAATTACTGCTTCGCTGGGACATTGAGGACGAGAACCCAATACCCGAAGAAGCATCAAAACTGCTCATTGATCAAACAATCAATGCCTTACCAGGATCTTCCTGTCTCATCTTATCCGATTATGGGTTAGGCGTCCTAAATGATGAGGGGGCAGAACGGCTCATCACCGCTGCTAAAGCCCACAATGTTCCAATTATTGCCGATCCTAAATTGACAGGCCTTCACAGAACAAATGGTGTCGATTGGGTTATGTTCCAATCCAAAGGGCTTGAATTAATGCGAAGAAGGTTGGGCTCTCCAACTGGCACAGATGCAGCAATAAAATTATTGGAATCTAATGATTGGAAACATCTTGTAATTCTTGAAGGCCAGGATGGAGTGACCATTCATTCGAAAGATGAAGACACGGTACATGTACCATGTATGCTGGAAGATATACGCCAAATGATTGGTCTCATTGACGCTGCTGCTGTGGCAGTAGCTACAGCGATTTCATTGGGTTTGACGGTTGAGGAAACTGCTCAGTTAGCAAATGCTGCAAGTGAATGTATCCTAACTGCGGATAGAACAGACAGATTTGTATTAAGACTCGACGATATGATTGATCGAATTGGTGAAATTGCTTGGAGTCTTCAAGTGTCTAAACGCTGAGGCGAAGATATGAGTTCATGGTTAAGACCAACAACTGCAGATATTGGTTTGCGGTCTTATGCAGCAACGCTTGGTCGGCTCTTTGAGGAAACAGCCTATGGCATGCAGAATTATTTGATCGATGCTGAATCTGCTCGATCAATTCCAAATCTAGTACACCATTCATCAGTATGGAATGTATCAATTCCATTTCATGAAGAAATGAATACCATTCTCCTCGTAAAATGGTTGGAAGAAGTATTGTATCAAGATGAAGTAGAGAGAAAGTGGATGGTTGAGAGCACAATTCGAATTTTAACGGAAAATGAGACAGTTCATCTCCAAGCACATGTCCTTTGGGTTCCTTCTGATTCTATTGAAAAAGAAGTCGAAATCAAAGCCGTAACACGTCAGGACTTGATTGTGAAGGAAGTAAGACTGAAACAAGAAGTACCTTCTCATTGGCCTGAAGTACCATCTTTTGAGGGACCTGGGTGGTTCTCAGATGTGGTCTTTGATATTTGAAGGTGGGAATCCTCAGGTGGACGCTCGTACTTTTGAGCCAAATCTGCACACTTCCTCCGTCCCGAATCCCTACAGCATCCATGGCCCCAGGTAGGGATGCTCCGTTCCCGGCCTGACCTGTTCCCCCGGTTA
>JBMZTB010000113.1:0-5345 GCA_049623485.1 Candidatus Poseidoniaceae archaeon | reverse complement strand
CATTTCTTCAGGTTCTTTGTATTGTTTTTTCATTTATTTTCCTCCTATTATTTATCGAATTTGGCGGGGGTACCCGGAGTCGAACCGAGATCCTAGGATTCGAAATCCCAGATGCTATCCATTACACCATACCCCCAAGGTATGTTTAGATCCCAGAACGGAGTTCATCCGTTCTATAACCCTCATCTTATCGAATCGGACGGGATCTGAAATACCGGCGATGCCGATACTTCCAAGAATGCTTTTCTGTCATTTTATTCCTCCGTCGCAAATAGTCTATATGGCCATACTTAATAAATGTTAAGTAAAAATGTGGTAAAAAACAGCCAAAACACTCGGTAATTTCAAACAAGACATGCGTGTGGGAGATTCATGCACATCGTGATGGTTTCAGGGGAATATCCTCCTCGATGGGGCGGAATGGGTTCAGTTGTCTTTCACTTAGCAGGCCATCTTGCTCAACGTGGACACAAAATTACAGTCATTACAAGAAAACACAAAACGATGCCTCCAACCCAACCTGGTGTTGAAGTTATTCCAGTTCGTTGGACTCCACTGCCTATGGCATTTACGCGGTCATTTGGTAAGAACGCTCTAAAGGCTCTCATTAAACTCAATCGTCGTCGATCGATTGATGTTGTGAATGCCCAACTTCCACTTGTTTCATGGACGAAATCTCAATTCAGGTTTATCGAGAAGAGTATCGCTCCTGTTGTGAGTACTCTGAATGGCTCATGGGTTGGGGAAAAAGAAGGTGTTCGTCGCGCCGCAATGAATCGAGAAACTGCGACATGGAGAAATCCAAACGATCTTGCCATCCGTCTTACGAGTTGGTGGTACAAACGATACGAACGAAACGGAGTTTTGGAATCCACCTGCAGTGTTGCAATTTCAAGGTCGACGCTCGAAGAATTCCATGAATTTTACAAAATTCCAGATGACGCGGATATTGAAGTTATTCATTGGGGATGTGACCAACGCGTATTCAGGCCCCCGGACAAGGACAATGAAGCAGAACAACTCAATCACGAGCGAATTCGAAAAGCCTACGATTGCGCAGATGAGGAAGCGCTGAGTTATGGTCCTAAAACTGAAACTCCGATGCTTTTGGCCGTCGGTCGTCTGGTTGCCCGCAAAGGATACATGTCCCTTCTTCGAGCAATGCCATTGATTCTCAAGGAACACGAAAATACTCGATTGGTTATTACCGGTAGAGGTCACATGAAGAAATCCCTTCTCAAGACTGCAGAAGAATTGGGAGTTTCTCATGCCGTCTTCATCAAGAGTAGTATGTCGTTTGAAGAACTTGCTCAACATTATCGATCTGCTGACTTGGTTGTGTATCCATCGTATTACGAAGGTCAAGGATTGATTCCTCTTGAAGCTCTGGCATCAGGCACACCAGTTGTAACAGTTGACCAGCCTCCTTTGACTGAAATGATTGATGAAACAGTCGGTGGATTGTTTGATCGAGGTGACCATTCCGGTATGGCAAAAGCTGTATGCGATGAGCTAAATGGTTCAGTCAAACGAATCAAAAAAGCAAAAGCAGGCCGAAAAAGAGTTCTAGAATCCTTTACATTCGAAGGTAACGCAGAAGCATATGAGGATGTTTTCCAACGTTCCGTGCAAAAGCGTCATTGGAGAGACAGGTAAACATGCATGCTTAGCAAGATATCATATGTGTGTGGTCTTTAGTAGACACATGATGAGAAAACAGGTTGTAATATTTATTCTCTTGATTTTCCTATTTGCAGTACCTTCATATGCGACAGAATCCAAAGAGACTGAAATTGTCGAGAAATTTGGTGTCGGTTTCAATGAAGTCGTCATCGCAGATTCATCCGACTTTCTATCAGACCCTAGAGATTTAGAATTTCATCCAGGAAGAGCCAATGAACTCTGGATTGCAAATCGAGCATCGGATAGCATCACGATCGTTGAGAACACTGGGTTAGACAACCAAACCTCGCAAAACAGGAAGGATTCAAATCGCAACCATTTCCTTGAAGAAGTAAGCGCTATTTCATTCGGAGCATATCATCCTGAATTCGACTGGCAATGGGGTTCTGCTCAAGAAACGGCAAACACGTATTGTGGTCAAGCATCACCAAACAATTTCATGGGCCCAACACTGTGGCCATCTTCATTGAATCACTTTGCAGTTGAAAATCAGAACAATGGAAACGGCCTTCTTGGAAGTCACATTGACATGAACCATCAATCGCCGTATGGTGTCGGAATTGCACACGATTATGATAATGTGTACTGGTACAACGATGGATACTACGGCGAACTTGTACGCTACGACTTCAAGGATGATCATGATACAGGTCAAGACGATCACTCAGATGCAGTTGTTCGCCGTTATTCAGACATTCAACTGACACATTCATATGGCACTCCAGGTCACATGATTCTCGATCAAAACACAGGCATTCTCTACATTTCAGATGCCGGAGCAAACCGAGTATTATGGGTCAATACAGACGATTCAACATACACCACAACAGACCTCATGAACGACCCTTCTCGGCTTGAACCACTCGCAGAATACACGCGAGTTGCAGGCATAGAATGGGGCGTATTGGCATCAGGTCTCAACAGACCGTCGGGTATTGCTCTCGATGATGGCCAATTGTATGTTTCAGAAAATGGGAATGGAAAGATTGTTGCCTATGACTTAGCAACTGACGGAAAAAGCGGAGTCCAACTCGACAAAATCCAAACTGCAGCATCCTCTATTATGGGATTAGAAGTTGGCCCAAATGGTCATCTCTATTACGTTGATAATGGCCAAGACAAGGTCTTACGAATCGACCCATACATGGATGAAGATGGAGATGGAATTGGTGATGAAGTCGATAACTGCCCATCTATCGCAAATCCACTGCAAGCTAATTTTGACAATGATACACTTGGAGACATTTGTGACGACGATGATGATAATGATGCAATCCTTGATGTTGATGATCAGTGTGCTCAAGGTTATCTTGATTGGACGTCCACTGCCCTGACTGATCACGACAGGGACGGGTGTTCAGATGCTGCCGAAGATACGGATGATGACAATGATGGCGTTATCGATCCATCCGATTTGTGTTCAAAGGGTGCACTCTCATGGCAATCCTCCCAATCAACCGACTATGATTCCGACGGATGTCAAGATGCAACAGAAGATTTAGACGATGATAATGATCGTATTTGTGATGCAACAGACTCGAACAACATTTGGGCTTGTACGATATCATCAGTAAGTGTTGACCTATGCCCAACAAGTTCTCTCTCCTTCTTTTCAAACCTCGAAAATGATGCTGACAGAGATGGTTGTGAAGACTCAAACGAAGATCTTGATGATGACAATGATGGATTTACAGATGATATCGACACATGTCCGAGAAACGCAGGGACAAGCTCACTGGGTATGGAACTCGGTTGTGATGATTACGATTTAGATGGATACAGTGACGCAACTGATGCATTCCCTATCGAGCCGACACAATGGCTGGATTCAGATCAGGATGGATACGGAGACAATGCGAACGGTTACCAAGGCGATGGGTGTAATGATGTCGTTGGTGATTCAACAGAGGATCGATTTGGTTGCCCTGATGCTGATGCTGATGGCTGGTCTGACGCAAACGACGCTTTCCCAAACGAACAAACACAACATTCCGATACTGATGGCGATGGATTTGGAGATGCAATCAATGGCTTCCAAGCCGATGACTGCCCTGCTGATGCGGGAACATCGACAGAAGATCGATTCGGTTGCCTCGACACAGATTCCGATGGCTGGTCTGACCTCAACGACGCTTTCTCTGCTGATGCAACGCAACACAGTGATGATGATGGCGACGGATATGGAGATAATCCACAAGGAACAACTCCAGATAGTTGTCTAGGAATTTATGGGCTTTCATCCGAAGAGCGCTATGGCTGCCCAGATGCAGATGGCGATGGTTGGGAAAACCGCCTCGACACCTTTGATGACGATCCACGTCTTTGGTCTGATTCAGATGGCGATGGGTATGCTGATCAAACAGGAACAAATCTCTCTGATGACTGTCCAGACGTCTTTGGTTCATCGTCTAGCGATGTACGTGGATGTCTCGACTCGGATGGCGACGGTTGGTCTGATGAATCAGATCAATACCCAAATGATGCATCCAAGTATCTTGCATCAGAAGATTCCAGTAACAACACAACTCTTCTACTGAGTGCAGTCTTTGGAATGATTGTCTTGTCTTTACTCGCAGTCGTTCTTGTGCGAAGAAAGAACACTTCAGATACAGAAATGAAACCGATTGCTCCATTGCCTCAAATGAACTCAAACCCTCCACTCCCTCCTGGGGGATTGCCAGCAGGATGGACCATGGAACAATGGGCTTGGTATGGCGAAGATTATCTGAAGAATCAATAATTTTTACTTGTGCAGTGGGTAGCGTCTGACAACGCCCACTGCTAGCCCTTTGATTTCCCAAAACCTGAGCAGTGGGTATTTGGATGAGACCTTTGACAAACCCCTAAAACAATTACACTCACATTTGATGAAATTATTATCAACAAGTTGTACTAACCACTTTCTTATGGGCTTCATTAAGCGGAATTATAATTTAATTTTCATAGTGTTGATTTGGATTCTCACAGTGGCGAGAACAATCTCATTTTTGATTTATTTTCATGACCGTGAATCAGCTGCTTTCCCCTATTCCGGCCAATTTTCTTGGTTCACCTCTGCCACAATAGCCGAAATCTCTCAAAATTTGTTAACGGCTATTTTCTTCACTGCATTTTTAATTCACTTTCACAGAAAGATTCCAACACATTGCTCCGAATGTGAGGAATGATGGTTTAGCAGGTGTCAAATTTATTTTCTAACAATGAGGGGACACGATAATGGGATTCATTAAGCGATTTGTTGCTTACTGGACTGAGGGTATTCTTGGCTTCATAGGTTTAGTAATATTGGTTTTTTTAGTGGCAGGGTTATCTGAATGGGTGGGGAACTCGGCTTTGGGTGTAATGACTGGGTTAGGTGGCTGTAGCATTCTAGTAATTTCTGCTTCATTGATTGGATCTCTTCTTGAACGCTATGGCTCTTTTGAACACTTGAACGATTATGAGGAAACTCTTTCTGAAGAAGAATAAACTAGACCAATTTTCCTTATCTATATTTACTTAACTTATTCATTTGCAAAGGGCCCCCTTTGCTTAGACGTATGAGCAATGGGTAGCGTCTGACAAGACCCACTGCAAGCCCTATGATGAAGTCAAAATGAATCAGTGGGTTCGTGCATTGACCCTATGATTTGGCATGAGAATGAGTTTAACCACATTGCCCG
>JBMZTB010000112.1:0-5376 GCA_049623485.1 Candidatus Poseidoniaceae archaeon | reverse complement strand
CCGTTTTTCAAAACGAGTAATCTGTTGGTGCCAACAGATTCAACTTTGTCAAGTGATCCGTCTAAGACAAATGAACCATTTCCAATCAATGTCCCATCTTTTTTTGACAATCGGCAACAACCACCTGCTCTAGACCAAATTTCTATACTTGACTCGGTTACACAAATGTCAACCGATTCTTGACTCATTGGAATTTTGTTCAAATCAGGCCATTCCGGAGGAGGGGCTCTCCATTGCTCTACACCGTTGGTGTTGAATGAGTAAACGCCTCGATTCCACAGAATGAAAATAAATCCATCATCATGTCTTGCTAATCCAAGAGGTTCTGCATCCAAAACATGCGCCCATAGCACTCCTGCTGGCTGGATTGCATTTTGCATCGTGCTTGCTTTCCGAACATCTCCTCTCTCAACTCCTTGCTGGAAAGGTTCCGTACAACGTATAGCCCCCATTCTAGCAACGAGTAATTCTCTGTCAATCCATGTTGCTACAAGTACGTCATCAATCATAATCACGTGTTCAATCGGAGCTGGAAACGGAGAGGCGAAATCTTCTATCGGGTTCCATTCATCGTCCATACGACAGAGTTGACCATCGACTCCGACTGCAATTGCGAAGACGTCCTCAATTGCTGGTGTTGGCAGTATTTTTAGGACTTTGAATGGTAGCTGCTTTGTTTCTCTCGCTTCGCCCATGTTGTTCCTACAGATGGGTTGTTTGTCAATACTCGCTTTGAAAAACCGCTTCTTATTCGGTAGTTCATGGACGGCATTATTCTCATCGCCGTGAATGGCAATGACATCGCTTCTGTTAATCAATCGAAGTACCTTCTTGAGAAGGACACTTGGAATTTATTAGGTGAGGTTGAAGGTCATGATGCATATCAATACAAACATGTGAGAATGTGGTTTTTACCCGAACGTATTCTTTGGGAAGATCACTTAGATCAACGATGGGAATCAGCAATGGATGAAACTGTTTTGGAAGTCATATTCCCTTCCCGTCATGCTGCGAAAAGTGGCCAACCATGCTTAACGTTGCATCCCATTGGAGTGCCTCATTTAGCAAAAACCGAAAGGCCTGAATTTGGAGGCAAATCTGGATTTGCACCCCCCCCATCTCCTCGATTAGGGCCATGGTGGAGATTGCTCAAACGAATCTGGGTGGAAAATGCGATTCCCGATTTTTCATTATCTCTAGAAGTTACACATCATGGACCGGTTCTTAACGTGCCTTGCCTGTTTATTGAAGTAGGATCGACTCTCGATTATTGGCCTCATGAAGGGGCAGCGAGCCTTCTTTCTGATGTCATCTGGAATGGGCTTGGTCTTGGCAACGAGCATGAAGTTGGACGATGGGATCCAAAGAAGCACCAAAACCAACCCGTTCTGATAACGTTAGGAGGTGGTCATTATGCACCGAAAGGAAATAAATTGGCATCTGAAGAACATGTATGGCTTGGACATATGCTTGCGAACCATTCGATTCCATTCGGTAGTTCAGAACAACCTGGAACTCTATGGTATCAAGCAATAGATGCTGTTGTTCAGTCTACTCGAGAATCGTTCCCAGAAGGCACTATCGTAGCTACAGTTGAAAAGAAATCATTCAAAGGATGGCAACGCCAACTCATCTATCAACATCTTGAATCAATTTCAGTCCCAATCCTTCGTTCAAAGCCTTTCTTGGAAATGGTCAAAGGTCGTCAGCAAAACCAATAACTTGAGGGGGATTCATCATTCTATCGAAATTGATTGTGGCAATGACAATTCGTATGCCTAAATGGTTTGTCCGCTGGGTCTCACGCCGATATGTTGCAGGCTCAACTCTTGAAGATGCAGTTCGGGTTATGAAACGACTGGAAAAAGAAAATGCCTGTTTTACAATCGATGTTCTCGGAGAAGAAATTTCTACCATGGATGAAGCAAACTATTTCCTTGAAGAATATGTCCGTGTAATGAATGCTATTGTTGAGCACAAAATGGATGCTAATCTATCGATTAAACCTACTGCTTTTGGATTGCTTATTGATGAGGCGAAAGGATTCGAAAATATCGAATCGCTGGTTCGACAAGCGGCAGAGCACGATATGTTTGTCAGACTTGATATGGAAGATCACCGAGTTACTACAGAAACCATACAGGTTGTTCTCAAACTTCATCAAATGGGTCTTACTAATGTTGGAACCGTACTCCAAGGTCGTCTTCATCGGACAATCGATGACATCAATGATGTAGAAAGCGCATTGGGTCCGATGGCCGATTATAGAATCTGTAAAGGAATTTACCTTGAACCCGAAGATATAGCATACACCTCTCGCAGTGATATTCGGAAAGGAACAAATGATGCCATCAAAGAAGCCCTTGCTAAAGGCGCATATGTAGGGATTGCCTCCCACGATCAACCTGTGGTAGATTACTCGTTACAAATACTCAAGGAACTCAACATGGGTCCTGAACAATTAGACCCTCGTTCAAATGCGGGTGGCAATAGGAAAGGGAAAGGGCCAGGGTATGAATTCCAAATGCTTCTTGGTGTTTGCGGACCACTCCGTCGAAAGTTAGCCAAGCAAGGACACAGGACAAGAGTGTACATTCCTTATGGTGAAAAGTGGTATGAATATAGTATTCGTCGACTACAAGAAAATCCAACAATTGGTCTACAAATTGCGAAAGCGTTTTTGATGCCTTGGTCGAATAGACCGTGATTACTTTCTTCGTCGCTTTTTGTCTCTGCGATTTGTTGGTTTGACCCGCTTTTTGATGTACTCTTTTGGCAGAATTGGATTTGGATTAAATCCAAGTTTTCCTTCTTTCCAAGCCTGACGACGCTCACGAGGTGTTTTTGGAGCAAACCGTTCTGGTCTCGGAGGCTCGTGTAGATACATTCTCTTGATCTTTGAAGCATCTACTGTTCCGCGAAGTGTTCTTCCTTCGCCTGTGTGAATCGCACGTATTCTCCATGTTTGTGGGCCGATATCGATCAGTGTACTGGCCTTGAAAGTGGTTCCTTGGTCTACGATGAGTACATCAGGAGTTGAAAATTCACCACGTGTTTTTGTGATTTTTACTCGCAACATGTCTTGACGTAGCGCAACTGCTCGAATGATATTTGTTGCTTCCATCCCCTCTGAGGTTCCATCTTCAGATTCAAGACGCGTGATTCTCCAAGCCATATCATCGTGCTCAAATACATCACCAAGGTCAAGCCACTCATCAGAATCTAAATCGATAGTTGCCATGTAGGAATCAGGACCGTCGGTTAGCATGAATGGGACTCTCTTTAATGGAGGTGGTCTGAATTGTAATTCATGAACAGATGAGCAATCATTGCATCGAAGGAGGAAATCTTTTCCTCTCCCCATTTCTTTCTCTCGGAGAATATCATGGCCAGTGACATCGTCGCATGTTGGACAAAGCACTGCGTTCTCGAGTACTTCTTCTTCTTCGAAAAAGTCTTCTTCTTCGTCATAGTCTTCCATCGGTCTCATGCGACCCTCGATGAATGACACCTTTGAAGGCACCGCATCTGACGAGAACACAGACTTCAAATCAAAATGTGGTCAGGCTTAGTCAATGAGCGAACTGAAGAGAGATGACGTACTTCCTGCGCTTCTCGTTGCAGACGATCAGAGATCCAGAAATGAACCAGAAATTGCTGCAAACATTGCAACTCAATTAGAACATATGGGACTGCATACGTGGTCGATTTCAGTCTTGAGACGATTAAGAGATGCTATTGGCCGATTATCACCTACATCTGTTTTGGAAATAGGCGCGAGTATCGGTCATCGTTCAGCGTGGCTGTTTGATTTGTTTACGACTCAAAAACCAGAGAAATACGATCTTGTTGAACAAGGTGCCAAATTTGGCGTGATTTTATTCAGATTGCAATCTCGGTATGAAGCAGCACCATGGTCCAATATTTTGGTTGGAGAATTTTCGACGCTACTGGCTGAGGCTAAAGCCTGGTCAATGACAATGAAATCTGGGGTCGGCGCAGGAGAAAAACGACTGGACTTGTCCTATGATGCAATTATTGTGGATGGTCAACCAGAAACCATCGCCTCTATAATTTCTGAATCACTACCTCTTCTTTCACAAAACGGTGTTCTATTTTCAGTCGAACCGCCTACACCAACTGGTGATTATGATGAACTTGATGAACACGAAAAAGCGCAAGTCGATGGATTTAATGAATGGATAAAATTGATCGAATCATCAAATAAAACTCATCACGTAGCATTCGTTCCGTTGTTTGAGGGAACTTTAGTGGCCTTTTTCAAACGTTAATTATGGTTCAGTTGCCTTGTCGAGAAGTGCTTTTACATTGAGTAGCCCATACCCATAATTATTGTCATGGCCTGTTTGTCCCTCTTGTGGAGTTACTGTTTGCATCAACCAATCTTTAACTTGGTCAATAGTTGAAACATCACTTGACGTTCCATTGCTTGCAAGTTCTGGATTTTGTTCGAGCAGAAGTGCAATGGCTCCTGTAACAAATACAGTTGCTGCACTTGTTCCACTTGAGGATGACCATGTTCCCTTATTGTTGAGGACAGGAACTTCCTTTGCAGGTGCTACAACTTCAGGTTTCTTATCAGGATCATTTCTTGGCAACTGGAATGGAAATAAGCTTCCTCCATTATTTCCTTCTGAAGATTTTGACCAGTGGGCTCCTGATTCTGTTACTCCGCCAACACAAATCACACGTCGCTCGCCACCTGGGGAGGCTACATCGCCATCATCATCTGCGCCACCGTCGTTCCCTGCTGCCGCAACGACAAATATTCCTCGTGTAGTTGCATCCGCCACTGCATCCTCAATTGTTCTCCCACCCGAATTTAGGAACGGGAGTATGTCTGGGGCACCGCCAAGAGATAATGAGATGATATTTGTATTCGAATTTATGCACCAATCAATTCCAGCAGCAACATCCTCTTCATACCCAGAACCATTCTCTTGCATAACTTTTGCAACATAAAGTTCAACATCCTTGGCAATTCCATCGAGCCAACCATCTGCGATGAGTATTCCTGCCATATTGGTGCCATGCCCATTGTCATCATACGGGTTTGTTTTCCCTTGAACAATGTCGGTCCAGCCTTTCAATTCATATCCTTTAAGATCTGGGTGATCTAATTCAATGCCAGTATCAACAACACAAACCTTGACGCCTTTTCCAGTGAGTCCAGAGGGCATTCCAATGAGGCTCTGATACGCATCTTCTGAGTCGATAAGCGCATCTTTTGGTTTGATAAAACTTAATCCATCTCCCACCAATACGCTGTAGAGAAATCCAGCGATGAGGACGAGCATAATGCCAATTGCGACACTGACAATTTTACGAACAATAATCAAATCCTTTTCTAATTGC